>RGHD01000030.1 GCA_010024385.1 Actinomycetota bacterium
CCCGCCGCAATACTTCTCAACCATTGCCGCTGAGCGAGATGCTAGGTTGCCGAAGTCATTTGCAAGCTCTGATGTGTATCTAGCAGACATGTCTTCCCATGAAAAAGAGCCATCGGTACCAAATGGAATAGCACGCAAAAAGTAATAACGAAAAGCATCAACACCAAAGTGGTCTGTAATGTCTTTAGGTGCGATACCAGTCAACTTACTCTTACTCATCTTTTCGCCACCTACGAGTAGCCAACCATGAGCAAATATCTTTTTTGGGACATCTAAACCTGCAGCCATAAGCATTGCTGGCCAGATAACAGCGTGAAAGCGCAAAATATCTTTACCGACTAAATGAACATCTGCTGGCCAAGTCTGTGCAAACTTCTTGCCACCTTCACTTTCCGGTGCATCAGTTAAACCAACTGCAGTTGCATAGTTAAGAAGTGCATCAAACCAAACATAGACAACTTGGTCGGTATCCCAAGGAACAGGAATACCCCAGTCAAAAGTTGAACGTGAAATAGAAAGATCTGTAACACCACCCTCTAGGAATGAAACTACTTCATTGCGTGCACTTTCAGGTTGGCAAGCATCTGGGTTCTTGCGGTAGTGCTCAAGTAAAGGTTGCACAAAAGCCGAAAGCTTAAAGAACCAGTTATTTTCATTGACAAGTTCGATTGGCTTACTATGAATTGGGCAGCATTTCTTGCCATCAATTTCAATGAGGTCACCAGGAAGCTTAAACTCTTCGCAACCAACACAATAAGGGCCTTCATATTTTCCTGCATAAATATGACCAGAGTCTTTAAGGGATTGCAAGAACTTTTGAACACGTTCTGTGTGACGCTTTTCTGTTGTGCGAATGAAATCATCGTTAGCAATATTGAGCGCTTGCCAATTAGGTTTCCACGCATCTTGCACTAAGCGATCAACCCAGGCCTGTGGAGCCGAGTTGTTTTCCTCAGCCGTGCGCATAACCTTTTGGCCATGCTCATCTGTGCCAGTTAAAAACCAGACTGATTCTCCTCTTTGGCGATGCCAACGAGTTAACACATCACCGGCAACCGTCGTATAGGCATGGCCAATATGCGGTGCATCGTTGACGTAATAAATCGGCGTCGTTAAATAAAAGGACTTAGTCACTTGCTCATCTTATTCGCATCGACCACTGCGGCATAAACCAATCGCTTTGCAATTGAGAATTCAGCGGCAACCGAGGCAATAGCCCCTTTGCGATCCATTCCTGCAGCTTCAAATTCACGAACACGGGCCACCATTTCATCAGCAGTCATTGCTGCTGAATCCAGGACTGCTCCCTGAATTACGAGTGTGATCTCACCAAGAACTTCATTGGTATCTGCCCAAGTTGTAAGTTCTGAGAGTGTTCCACGAATTGTCTCTTCATAATGTTTTGTCATCTCACGACAAATTGCACCTTTGCGTTCTGCGCCAAAAATAGATTGCGCATCAGTGAGAGAATCAGCTAAACGATGTGGAGCTTCAAAGAAAACCATCGTGCGCTCTTCATGGCGCAGTTTTTCAAATGTTGCTAATCGAGCTCCAGCACTGCGCGATGGAAATCCTTCAAAAGTAAAGCGATCTGTTGGTAATCCAGAGAGAGCAACAGCCATGGTTACTGCGCTAGGTCCTGGAATAACACAGACTTCAAGACCTCTAGCAATTGCTTCACGCATCAACCTAAAGCCAGGATCACTTATCGTTGGCATTCCTGCATCTGAAACAACTAAAACATGAGCGCCAGCTGCTAACTCATTTAACAGTTCAGCAGTTCGCTCATCTTCATTGCCTTCAAAGAAGGAAAGTATGCGGGCTGTGAAAGTAACTCCAAGATCTGAACACAAACGGTGAAACCTTCTGGAATCTTCAGCGGCAATAATTGTGGCTTCTTCGATAGCCGTTTTTAAGCGCGCGCTTGCATCGGCTGGATTACCCAAGGGGGTTGCTGCCAATATCAATGTCATGGGTCCATCATCTCAGTAATTTTGCAGCGATTTGCGCATACGATTACACACATGATTGCCGCCATCGCCCCGATCCTTATCGCGATTGCCTCCCTTGCGATTCGATTAATCAACCTAGCAACACCTAAGGGCTTTGTTTTTGATGAGGTCTATTACGTTGATGGCGCTAGGGATCTCTTGAAATACGGCGTAGAAGTTAGTGGTTCTAAGCCGGAGTTCATTGTTCATCCCCCGGTTGGTAAATGGCTTATAGCAAGCGGTATTCAACTCTTTGGCGATAATGAATTTGGTTGGCGCTTTGCTACTGCAATCACTGGAACACTTCTCATTCTGCTCTTTGCCCGCTTAGTACATGTTTTATTCTACTCAACGCTATTAACCGCCATAGGAGCATTCTTAATGGCGTGCGATGGATTAATGCTTGTTCATTCAAGAACTGCATTACTTGATTTGTTCTTAACTTTCTTTGTTCTCTTGGCGATTTATCTCTGGCACCAACAAAGACATTGGTTGGCAGCAATTGCAATAGGTTTGGCGATGGGTTGTAAATGGAGTGCAGTCTATTTCTTAATTGCGATGATTTTTGTTTCTCTCTATAAGATTTTTTCAGAGCATCCTTCCAAAGATTTGATTCGACCAACATTTATGAAATTCATTCAATACGGATTTCTTCCCGTCATTGTTTACATCACTTCATGGACTGGTTGGTTTCTCAGTGATCGTGGTTGGGATCGTCAATGGTCTTCAAATTCATTTGCCTCATGGATTCACTATCACTCACAGATGTTAGGCTTTCATACTGGCTTAACTGAAAAACATTCTTACCAAGCCAATCCTTGGAGTTGGATGATTATGGGAAGACCAACTTCCTTTTTCTATGAATCACCAAAGGGTTGTGGTAGTGATAACTGCGCACAAGAAGTGTTAGCAATTGGCACACCGCTTCTATGGTGGGCGGGAACAATTGCTGTTTCCGTTGTTATTGGTTTTTGGTTACGCAGCTTGTTTAAGCGTACTGCTGAGCCTGTCTTAAATTTGATTGTGCTGGGAATGGCTGCTGGTTACCTTCCATGGTTCTTCTTTCAATCCCGCACAGTTTTTACTTTCTACGCAGTAGTTTTTGAGCCATTCATGATCCTGGCTCTTGTGTATTGCGCAAAACTATTGCTTAATAGCTCTTTAAAGGCAGGTATCTCGCAAGGTTTAATTGCAGCTTTTGTCACAGTAATCTTTTTAAACTTTGTGTATTTCTTCCCAATTTTCACAGGAGAAATAATCACATACGAAGCATGGTTGCAACGTATGTGGATGAATTCTTGGATATAGCTACTCGTTAGATGCGCGGGCTTGCTTAAGACGCTCAACTGCTTCATCAGCTAATTGTTGATCAAAGATTTCATCACGTGAAGGTGAAGCAGCAGCTAGAGCTTCACGCTCTAAACGCTCTTGTTCTTCACTCCAAGCCCCAGGAATAGTTAAGTCAATAATGCGCTTAGGAATAATTGCCTTGGGTGCGCTGACATAGGTTGGGGCAGGTACTTCTGAAGGTTCCCATGTTTGGCGAACTGCTGCACTTCCTTTTGGCAATAAAACTACACCTTTGAGTTCACGCTCTGATAGTGGGATCCAGTGTTCTTGTGATGCCTTAGGCGTTACTACTTCAGCTAAGTTCGTTGCCGAAACACCAGTTGTGCGACGGTGAAGTTGCTGTACACGGCGGTGTTGAATTTTGTCTGCAATTGTCCGACGACGAACGCTTGCGACATAAATCAAAATTCCAGTTGCAGGAACCAATGAGTAAATAAAAGGCATCGTATCCATGAAACCACCCACAAGTGTTGTAATTAGGGAACAGGTTAAAACAAAAAACATAATTCGTCTGCGCATAAGAAGTTGTGCAATTTTTGCTTCGCGATCTAAATCAATATGAATTGATCCGCTGCCAGAAGTTCCATGTGGCGATGAAGTCGCAACAACAATTAATGCACTCTTAAATCGCTCAACTGATTTTCCAGAAAACTCGTTACGGTCATGGATCCAACGGGGCGCAAAATATGCGACCCACATACCGATGATCGCTAAATAGATAAGTCCAGAAGCCATGATGGACAAAGATAAAGGATTGGACCTATAGAACTTGGGATTTAGAGCCTACTGAATGGCGGGATTTTCTTTTACAAACACTACATGGTCTCGCCAATTTCCAGCGATGTGTAAATAACGGGGACGCTCACCTTCAAAAATGTAGCCAGCTTTCTCAGCTACACGCCTTGATGCCGCATTTTCTGGCCGTATATTGATTTCAATTCGATGAAGATTCAGCGCAGAAAATGAATACTCCGTAAGAGCCATTACCGCTTGCGTCGTGAAGCCCCTGTTTGAATAGTTCTTATCAATCCAATAACCAATATGGCCACCTCGCATTGCGCCAAGAATTACTCCTCCGAGTGAAATCTGCCCAATTAAATTGCGCTGATGCCAGATAGCAAATGAAAATGAGCGGCCACTTCGAGCCTCAGAGTTAAGGGTTCGCACCATTTCAAAATAGGAAGGTAGGCGGCTGGCATTTTCTGCCGTTTCACCAGGTATCAAGGGAATTGTCGCCTCCCAAGGAGATAACCAATCACGATTTTCAGCACGGACATTATTCCAACGAGGGCGATCTCTAAATCTCAATGCCTGCAGAGTGAGATCCTCACTCTTTAGTACCACCGGCCATGAATAAATCATCAGAGGACTTAAATGTATCTGCGCTCTAAAATCACAACAGTTACTTCATCGCCAGCTTTTAAATTTATATCTTTTTCACCCACGGCAATAAAGGCAGAAGCATCTGAAAGTGTTGAAATCTCCTCTTGATGAGTCAGCGGAGTTACTGACTTTCCATCTTCAGATAGAGCTGCGCGAATATAAGATCGCATACCTTCGCTAGATTCAATCGCTTTTTCTAACTTGGCCTTAACACTTGGACGATGAATTGTTGCTGCGCCTAACATCGTGCGAATCATGGGGCGAACAAAGAGTTCAAATGAAATATAAGCAGCAATCGGATCTCCAGGAAGAGTGATGATTGGTGTTTTATCGGGACCAATAAGTCCATAGTTATGTCGCCCGCTCATCTCAATTGCAATGTCCACAGTAGTAATTTCACCCATGTTTGAAATAGTTCGGGTGATCAAGTCAAATGAATCATCATGGCGCTCACCACTAATAATTATTAAGTCAGCACGTACTAATTGGTCTTCAATCAAGTTCTGTAGCTGGGCTTCATCATCTGGGATAGAGTGCACGCGATAAGCAACTGCGCCAACTTCACGCACGGCAGTTGTAAGCATCCACGAGTTAGTTTCAAATTCTTCATCACCTTTAAGTGTCTTGCCTGGTTCAACTAAATCCGGTCCAGCTGACATCACCACAACCCGTGGATGTGGCCTTGTAGGTAAGTGATCAAGCCCGATTGATGCAGCTAAGCCAATTTGAGTTGAGCGGATTCTAGATCCGGCTTTCATTACCAAACGCTCCCCTGCGTACACATCTTGTGACAATGTCGCGCCATGGGCATCTAGTAATGGCATTTCAAAAGAATCAAGTGGTTTGCAAATCGCTATAAGTGAGGTTAAAAACTCATCTACCCGCGTGTGCTCTGCCATAATCACACCATACTTGTTGTAGTCATCAATCTTTGGGATTTAGGCGTGGAATGCGGAGGGTGGAAGCAATGAATCAGAACACACTCAAGAAGCAGTTACGAGATCGCTATCGCCGTGAAAGGGTTCAAAAGTTCATTCCTGCCAATTTCAATGTAATTCTGAAAGCTCCAGAAATCGTCAGTGCCACAACAATTTGCTCATACTTTTCATATGCCCAAGAACCCAGCACAGATGAAATCAATAAAGCTTTCTTGGCAGATGGCAAAAGACTTTTACTCCCCCGAGTCAATGGATTAGACATTGAATGGGTTCAATGGGATGGAAATCCAACAAATTTGAAGACTACTAAAAACCTGACTGAACCAACTGGACCAGCTGTGACAGATATGAGTGATGTTGGTGCAGTAATCACACCTGCTCTTCGTATTGATCAAGAGGGTTATCGAATGGGGCAAGGCGGCGGGTTTTATGATCGCGCATTACCAACTTTGCCTGGCTGGAAAATTGGTTTGGTTTATGCAGGTGAATTAACGAGTGAAACCTTGCCCCGAGAAACCCATGACATACCGCTAGATGCTGCTGCAACACCTTCACTCATCGTCAGATTTAAGCGTTAGGTAGATTGCGCGCCATAACAATCCGTTGAATTTGATTAGTTCCCTCATAAATCTGTGTGAGTTTGGCATCTCGCATCATCCGTTCAACTGGATAATCTGAGACATAACCATAGCCACCCAAAATCTGGACCGCATCAGTTGTAACTTTCATCGCCACATCACTTGCAAAACACTTACTTGCCGCTGAGAAGAAGCGTAGATCTTTCTCATTGCTCTCACTCTTTGATGCAGCAACATAAGTTAACTGACGGGCAGCTTCAATATTCATCGCCATATCTGCCAACAAGAATTGAACGGCTTGAAAATCGAAAATCTCTTTACCGAACTGCTTGCGCTCATGTGAATACTTGGTCGCAACATCAAGTGCGCCTTGGGCAAGGCCTAACGCTTGTGCCGCAATGGTGATGCGTGTGTGATCAAGTGTGTTCATTGCTAGTGCAAATCCTTCACCTACTTCGCTAATGCGACGATCATCTGCAAGCTTGACGTTGTCAAAATAAACTTCACGAGTTGGTGATCCTCTAAAGCCCATTTTCTTTTCTGGTGCACCAAATGAGACACCTGGATCAGATTTTTCAACTACGAATGCTGTAATTCCTTTTGAGCCAAGTGATGCATCGCCTTGAGCAATAACGGTGTAAAACTCTGAAATTCCTGCATTTGAAATCCACTTCTTGCTTCCATTGAGAATCCAACCATCACCAGCGCGCTCAACCTTTGTGCGAAGGGCTGATGCGTCAGAGCCTGCATCAGATTCAGATAAACAATATGAAAAACCTTTACCTTGAGCCAGCTGTGATAACCAGCGTTGCTTCTGATCTTTATTTCCACCCAACATTAGCGGCAGTGAACCAAGTTTGTTAACTGCAGGAATAAGTGATGAAGCACCGCAAACGCGTGCAACTTCTTCAATGATTATTACAACAGCAAGTGCATCTGCACCGTCGCCACCGAATTCAGTTGGAACATGGGCTGCGGCTAGACCTGCTTTTTGTAATGCATCTGCTGCCTCTTGTGGGAAGCGATGATCTTCATCAACAGCTTTTGCAAAAGGTGCAATTTCCTTTTCCGCCAAAGCACGAACGCTGGCACGAAGATCTTTATACTCGCTGGGAAGATCAAATAAGTTTTCCATTAGGGTTCATTTCTATCGCGTTGGGCTAAATCTTGCAAATATTTGTTATAGGCGGCTAACTCATCTGGCTGACCCATTGCTGCAGATCGTGCAGCATTTTTATCAATTCGAATTGCTTCGCGTGAATCATCCTTAACCCAGCTTATAAAGGTTGCAACCAATGCAAGAAGAATAGGAATTTCGCCCATCGCCCAACCTATTGATCCACCTAGTCGCTGATCGGCAAGTAGATCAGTGAGCCATGGTGATTGAAGAGATTTAAAGTATCCACCATCAATGAGTGTTGAAGTCGACATTAGCGCCACCGAGAAGAAGGCATGAATACTCATTGCTGCAAAGAGAATAACGATGCGAACTAAATGTGGAACTCTTCGAGGATTTGGATCAATGCCAATGATTACATGGAAGAAAAGAATTCCAGCGAGTAGGAAATGAATGCTCATAACGAAGTGGCCCACGTGCGATTGCATCATTGCGCCAAATAGATCTGTGAAGTAGAGAGCAAAGAGTGAACCATCAAAGATAGCCAAGGCCACAATTGGGTTGGTGAAAAACACAGCCAACTTCGAATGTAGTGCGGCAAGTAGAGAACCTCTCACACCGCGTTCTTCACTATTTCTGCCCTGTGGCAAAGTTCGAAGCGCTAATGTGATTGGCGCTCCAAGCACAATTCCAATCGGTGCAATCATTCCTAGAATCATGTGAGCAACCATGTGATATGAAAAGGCAAAGTTTGCATACAAACCAAGGCCACCACTTGTTGCAAAATCTATTGCTGATATTCCAAAGGCAAATGAAATTGTGCGGCCAATAGGCCACTTATCTCCACGCTTTGTAAGAACAACTACACCTTTTATATAAAGTGCAACGGCTGTAACCAAGATTCCAATCATTAATGCATCTGGTTCATAACTCAACAAAATTCGAACCCATGTGGGTTCAGCTGGTGTAGAAATTCCAGCAATAGCTAATGCTGGATCAAATTTGGCTGGATCAGGTCTTGATGGTGCCTGACTTGAAGATAACCATGCACCCATTGCAACGGTTATAACCATAATCAAGCTCTCTGCAAAGATTAAACGCGAAAAGCCTTTCCAATTAATGGAACTACGTAAAGCCAAATTCTTACGATGTAGATATCCAATAATAATTAAGATAATTGTCAGAACTACTTTGCCAATTACTACCCATGCATATGCACTGTTCCAGGCCTCTTTGAAATTCAAGCGGGCCCAAGCATTTGCAGTTCCACTTAACACAACAGCAATAGCAGCCCATAACGCTAATTGGCTGAAGCGTGGAACTGCTATTGGCCTATCTTCTGGTTTCAAAATCGCCAACGTTATTACTCCGCCTACCCAAAGAGATAGCGCAACTACGTGAATCACTAAGGACCCGATAGCTAGTGCATGTGAGCCACCTGATGCTGAGTGGCTTTCAAACACTGGTGCAACTAATCCAATGAAGGTAAGGATTAGTAAGGCGATAACTGTGAGGATCTTGTTCACTCGAATTGATGCAAAGGTAATAACTAGGGCAACAAGTGTTTGAAATAGTAAATACTGACCTAAAGTGATTTGTGTAAGGAAAGAGCGTAGAACTGTTGAATCTAATGCAAATGATAAAGGTTGGTCGAGAATCGTTGCTAGCGTAAAGAGAATTACTCCGATGCTTCCTATGGACCAAGTAAGGCCTGAAATCCATAGCACTGTGCGAAGCTTTTTAGCTGAAGTTGAAAGTTTTCCATGGGAATCAAGAAGCAGGAAGCCCATGGCCAATAGCGCTCCAACTACTGCAAAACTGCCAATAAGGGATAGGTATTTAAAAATTGTGCTTAAAGCAATCATCGTTCCCTAAAGAGTTTTCGCGCATAGAGCGCGAGTGCAATCAAGACAAAAAACGCCATAATCAAAAGAAAAATGATAAATACGTTTGTGGTCCAACTACTACTTGCAGGTATTTGCGATTCTGTTGGAGTGGGTGATGGTTCGGTAGGTGTTATTACAGTTGGTGCCGAGAAATTAAATGTGAATGATCCTTCTAACGGAACTTCACCTTCTGAATACAGTGTGTATGAAACGCGATAAATTCCAGAATCAACGAGAGGTTTCAATCCAATAGTTGCTGCAACATCGGTAATAGTTAATGTTCCATCATCAACACGCACACCGGCTGGATCTGTAACCACTATTTCATTTGCTTCAGGAAGTAATGCTTTCTGAGTTGTCAGAGTTACAGACATTGGAGCAATAGTGACTGTTGAACCACTGATAGGTGAAGTAGTTATAAGTGAGTTTGCACTGGCTGGCATCATGCCTAGAACGCTAATAAGGGCAAAAGCGGTCAAAAATTGGCGGACTCGAGTGATTTTCACTTAGACCTCCTTCACAACTTGGACCTTAATTCGCGCCAATCGTCTCACTTCTTTAGACTTGCCTTCTACCCCAAAGGGTTGGAATATGGGCAAATTCAAAGATTGGAGCGCTAGTGCCTACTTACCAATACGCATGTAATGCTTGCGAACATGAATTTGAAGCCGTCCAGTCCTTTAGCGATGCCTCACTCACTCAATGCCCAGAGTGCAAGGGAGAAATCCGCAAGGTCTATAGCGCGGTGGGTGTTGTATTCAAAGGCTCTGGATTTTATAAAACTGATTCTGCAAAAAAGACAACAAGTGAACCCGCCAAAACAACTCCTGCAGCTGCGCCAACTCCTGCAGCTGCGCCAACTCCGGCAGCTAAGGCTGATTAATCCTGGTGGTGGGGCGGCTTATCTGACTTAATTTCTTCTTCGCGTCGTAATTGTTCTGCCGTGGCTTCAGGATCGATCTCATCTGAAGTCACATTGGGAAAGAGATCACTCATAGTTTTAAGTCTACATCTAAGGAGTAAGAAACGTGTTTGAGAAGCTTGGAAAGTTCATCGTGAAACGCAGCAAGCTAGTCCTTTTATCCTTCATTATTACAACAATCATCGCTGGAGCAGTCGGCTCCTTATCCTTTGGTCGCTTAGATTCAGGTGGTTACTCAGACCTCAATAGCGATTCAGCTAAGGCTGCTAAGTATGTTGTTGATGTATTTGGTGCAGAAGAGCCAGTTGTAGTGATGGTTGTGGACTCTGCAAGTTCAACAATTGATGATCCAGCTGTTTCAAACACAGCAATTGAAATTGAAAAGAAGATTCAAAAACATGATGGAGTCTCAAAAACTTACTCCTACTGGTCCACCGGTGGATCACCATCCATGAAATCTAAAGATGGAAAAGCCGGCTTCATCCTCGTGTATTCCGATATTGATGCTTTCGATTGGGATGCCCTGAGCTCAGTCGGAGCATCATTACAGGAAGAGTTTGATGGTAAGTACAAAAATGTTCAGATTTACGCAGCTGGTGCAGGCGTTATTACTTATGCAATCAACCACAAAATTGAAAAGGATTTGATTCTCGCTGAATCAATTGCCATTCCTCTTACATTCCTCCTTCTTGTATTTGTCTTTGGTGCCCTCGTAGCATCTGCAACACCACTATTTGTCGGTGTGACTGCCATCCTTGGTTCTTTTTTTATCATTTACCTTTTAACGTTATTCACTAACGTCAGCGTCTTTGCTCTAAATCTCATCACTGGCCTTGGATTAGGACTTGGTATCGATTACGCGCTTCTTATGGTTAATCGATTCCGAGAAGAACTCCATAACGGCCACAGCGTTGAAGAATCTATAGTCACAACTGTTGCTACAGCCGGTAAGACAGTCTTCTACTCAGGACTCACTGTTTTGGTAACCATGGCCTCATTGCTCTTCTTCCCACTTGAGTTCTTAAAATCTTTTGGGTACGCAGGCGTTGCAGTCATTACATTTGCTGTGATCGGCGCAGTAATTGCTCTGCCAGCACTTCTTGCAGTACTTGGTGAAAAAGTTGATAAGGGAGTTGTACGTAAGAGTGCAATTACCCCTAAAGAAGATGGTCGTTGGGCACGCACTGCCCGCAATGTTATGCAGCGCCCCGTTCCAGTCGTAATTGCTTGCTTAGTTGTCTTAGGAATATTGGCTGCTCCTGTTACTAATATTTCATTTGCTCAAGTTGACTCAAGAGTTCTACCAGCATCAAATCCGGCTGCAATTGCATCTCAAATCGTTGAGACCCGCTTTGACGGATTAATTGGCAGTCCCATTGAAGTTGTAGTGCCAAATGGTGTTGGGCGAGAGAGCGAAGTAACATCTTTCTTAGATAAAGTTAAAAATGTTGAAGGTATTGTCCGTGTGGGCGCAATCGAAACCTACAAGCAAGATATTCGAGTCCAGGTAATCTCCTCTGTGCCATCTCGAAGCACCAATTCAATGAAGGTTATTCATGACATTAGAGCTCTTGAACAGCCGTCTGGCACACTCATTGGTGGAGCAGCAGCTGACTTCACAGACTCTCAAGATGGAATTGCTAGAACATTGCCCCTGGCTTTGGGATGGATTGCACTGACTGTGTTAATTCTTATCTTCATCTTCACTGGATCAATTATCTTGCCGATTAAGGCAGTGATTTTAAATGCGCTTTCATTAGTTGCAACTCTTGGCGCAATTACCTGGATATTTATCGATGGTCACTTGAAGTGGTTGGTAGGTGATTTCACCGTAACTGGCACTTTAGATACCGGTTCAGTGATTCTGGTGGCAGTAGTTGTATTTGGACTATCAATGGACTACGAACTGTTCTTACTCTCACGAATTCGTGAAGAGCATTTAAGTGGCAAGAGCAATGTGGAATCTGTAGCAGTTGGTCTGCAGAGATCTGCTCGAATTATTACTGCAGCAGCACTCTTGTTAGCTGTTGTTTTTGCATCCTTTATTACTAGCGGCGTTACATCCATCAAGATGTTGGGCTTTGGAGTTGCACTTGCAGTTATTTTGGATGCAACATTGGTGCGCGCTCTTCTTGTTCCAGCACTTATGCGTTTATTTGGTGAACGTAACTGGTGGGCACCTAAGTGGATGCAAAAATTTACTCTTAAGCATTAATTAAAAATTACGTGTCCCCGGCGGGAGTTGAACCTGCGACCTACCGCTTAGGAGGCGGTTGCTCTATCCACTGAGCTACGGGGACTTAGATTGTGCAGGGGCAATCTTGTCATGAATTATTGGCAAGACTAGACTTAAAGAAATGAAGCGCACATTCGATGTGGTGGTTATTGGATCCGGCTTTGGTGGCTCCGTATCTGCGCTGCGCCTTCGCGAAAAGGGTTATAGCGTTGCCGTGCTAGAGGCAGGAAAGCGCTTTCGAGATAAAGATTTTCCAAAAACATCATGGCGCATAAGCAAATTCCTTTTTGCTCCAAAACTTGGCCTTTATGGAATACAACGCATTCATGTTTTGCCTGATGTATTGGTTTTAGCTGGCGCAGGTGTTGGTGGTGGATCTTTGGTTTATGCAAATACTTTGTATCAACCCGGTGATCAATACTTCACTGATAAACAATGGGCATCAATTACTAACTGGAAAGAAGAGCTAGAACCTTGGTATGACCAAGCTCGTCGGATGTTGGGTGTAACAGAAAATCCTTATTTTTCTAATAGCGATAGGGCTATGAAAGAAGCAGCTGAAGCAATGGGTGTGGGCCACACTTTCAAAATGGCTCCACTAGGAATCTATTTTGGTGATGGTAAAGGAGTTGCAACTAAAGATCCATTCTTTGGTGGTGTTGGTCCTGATCGCAATGGATGCATGCAGTGCGGTGCTTGTATGAGTGGATGCAGATTCAATGCAAAAAACACATTACCAAAGAACTACCTGGGCCTTGCCGAAAAAGCTGGTGCTCAAGTTTTTCCAATGACGACTGCAACAAAAATTGAGAAGTTATCTAACGGAGAATGGAAAATCACCACTCGTAAAACTGATAACTGGTTAGGTCACAAGGGAAATGTATTTTTCGCTAAAGATGTAATTGTTGCTGCTGGAACATTTAATACACAAAAACTGCTCCATAAGATGAAGGATGGCAAGGTGCTTCCTGCGATTTCTGATCGTTTAGGTGATTTGTCTAGAACTAATAGTGAAGCCCTTACTGGTGCGCTTATGCAAAACACTGATATCGACTATAGCGATGGAAGCGCTATAACTTCTTCTTTCTTCCCTGATGAAAACACCCACATTGAACCTGTGCGCTACGGCAAGGGTTCTAATTTAATGGGCTTGCTACAAACCATCATGACCGATGGTCATACATCACAAGAACGGCGAAAGCAGTGGTGGAAGCAGTTTGTAGCTAATCCAAAACTTCTCCTTAAGATTTTGAATGTGAGACGCTGGAGTGAGCGAACAGTTATTGCACTTACGATGCAAAATGTTGACTCATCGGTCACTGTTCGAGGAAAGAAATCGATCTTTGGGTGGCATTTAACTTCAACTAATGATGCCGAGCATCCCAACGCCACATACATTCCAGCAGCTAATGAGGCCGTTCGACACATTGCACAAAAGCACGGCGGAATAGCAGGCGGACATGTTGGCGATCTCATAGATGCTCCATTTACCGCCCACTTTGTTGGTGGTTGCGTCATTGGCAGTGATCAGAGCCACGGAGTAATTGATCCTTACCACCGCGTTTGGAACTACCCAACACTTCATATTGTTGATGGCTCAACGATTACTGCAAACCTGGGCGTTAATCCTTCACTCACAATTACTGCCCAAGCAGAACGAGCTTTATCGTTCTGGCCAAATAAAGGTGATGTAGATTCAAGGCCTACACAAGATCAACCTTATAAAAGATTAAATGCAGTTGCACCGCACGCACCATTTGTTCCAGCAGGGGCCTTGGGCGAACTACGAGTTAACTTGGAGATTTAGATGCAATCATGGGCTTTAGTAACTGGTGCAACCGTTGGAATTGGTGAGAGCTTCACACGATTACTTGCACAAAATGGCTACAACATAGTTTTGGTTGCCCGTGATTTACCAAGACTTCAAGAGCGAGCAAAGAGCCTTGAATCCACTTTTGCAATATCAACAAAAGTGATTCAGGCAGATCTAGCAACCGATGCAGGATGTAAGTCAATAGAGGACTACATCTCCAACAATCAAATAGACGTCCTCATCAATAACGCCGGCTTTGGAATCAATAAGTCGTTCACGATGAGTCAATTAGGTGCTGAGCAGCAAATGCTTGATGTGCTTGTGCGTACACCTATGCGCCTGATGCATGTTGCACTTCCTGGAATGAAAGAGCGCAATAAGGGAGTCATTATCAACGTCTCATCAGTTGCCGGATGGATTGCAGGTGGAACATACAGTGCTTCAAAGTCTTATCTGACAGTTCTCTCAGAATCACTTCACACAGAGCTTGCAGCAACGAATGTGAAAGTAAGTGCACTCTGCCCCGGCTTTACTAGAACTGAGTTCCACCAGCGAGGGGGCATGTCAATGAAAGCTCTACCTAAATTCATGTGGCTAAATTCTGACAAGCTCGTGGCAACTGCTTGGAAAGATGCAATCGCTGGCAAAGCGATTAGTATTCCAGGTTGGCAATACCGAATCCTTACTTTTGTGATGCGTAATGCTCCACGTCAATTGGTTCGTAAAATTGGTATGAACGTTCGCATCAAACAGCGCAAAAACTAGTTCCTGACTAATCTCACAGCGAATTCATAGGGTTCATGGGCGGGTTATGACAAGTTTTTAACTAACGGCTGGCTACGATAGGGCCATATCCAATGGAGGTTTTTCTGATGCGTAAACTCGCTTCTCTCACGCTCGCACTAGTCGTTGCCGGTGGAGTCATGATTGCGGCCCCTGCTACTGCAGCTACCAAGATTTCAAATGGTGTTACCTGCACGAAGCTCAATCAAACTACGACAGTGAGTGGCAGTAGGTACAGGTGCGCAAAGAATCCACTGTCTACTAGTACAAAACTGACCTGGCTTTCACTGGACTGTCTCAATTCAGCTGCAGCTTATGTGAAAGCCCAAAAAGATGCAGCGGTCCTTACGACAAATCTAACTGCTCAGATTCCAGTGATTGATCTTGGAATTACAACTGAGACAGCAAATAAGGCAGAAACTCAGAAGAAAATTGATGACACAAATTTGCGCTTGACTGCTGCAAAGGCAAAACTTGCTGCAGCAACATCTGAGGCAGATAAGAAGGCGTACACATCTGCAGTCTCTGCTTGGACATCAGCGGTCCGTTTATACACTTCTCAACTGAACAAAATTACTTTAAACATTCGCAAGCTTGAATCAGCTAAGTTGGCTGCAACAACTCAGCCAGCGCAGCTCAAAGCTGATGTTGCTAATACAAAGGCGAATGCACAACTCATCTGCACAAAGGGCTTCTAAAGCCACAACCTTGTAGGTAAAAGCCCCGTTAGAAATAACGGGGCTTTCCCTATTCAATTTGCGTTTGAGTCTGTCCTAGGTTGAGAAGATGACTGTACGGATTATTCGCATAGTTGCTCCCTCACTTCTTCTCCTTCATTTCTTGACTCACTTTTCACCATTAAATGGTTCACAACTAGTCGAGCTCTATCTTTATAACTCCATACCTTGCTTTGCAATCTTTATAGTTGCCTTGGCACCACGGATATCAGATCCACTATCTAAGCCCTTACTCATCACCGCAATCTCACTCTGGCTATTTGGTTCAGTTCTAGCTAGCACTGCCTCCTATTATTCATTACCTGAATTAAATTCGCTGATGTCAAATATTTCCTATCTGCTGTTCTATCCCTGCGCTGTTATCGCACTTCCCCGCCTCATAAATTCGAGTAGAAAATCTACAGTTCTTGAGATTTTTGATGCATCTATTGTTGGCTTGGGCCTTGGAGTTTTAGGAACAACTTTTGCACTTAAGCCAGTATTACCCCACTTTGGTGGCAAATTAAGTGATGCTCTATTTGCATTAACTTATCCAGTATGTGATTTAATTTTAATATCTATAACAATTGCCATAATCGCATCTCATGGCTGGTCGAAGCGAAGTCTTGTGGTTTTTGCTGGCGTACTTGCATTTACTTGCACTGATTTCTTCTTTCTATGGCAACATCTCAATGGAAACTATTCCTTTGGTTCAATCGTGGATGATGGCTGGTTACTCGGGCTCTTACTTCTTGCCGAAAGCACATGGCATCCAGGCAAAGATGAAGAATCTGATACATCAGTAAATCCAATTTTTATTGCGCTCTCAGTTTTCTTAAGTGCCACTCTTCTAGCCTTAATTGCAATTAAACCTGGATATTTTCCGGCCTTTATCTTATTTCCTGCCATTAGCACTCTAATGCTGGCTTTTATCCGCATGACAATTGCACTCAAACAAGCAAGAAGTATCGGACATGAGCGAATCCTGGCACGCACCGATGAACTCACAGGTTTACCTAATCGAAGACGTCTAATTAGCGAGATAGAAAACTTTGTT
>RGHD01000004.1 GCA_010024385.1 Actinomycetota bacterium
ATCTGAACAGCATTTCTATTTTTCAATGTTGTTGAGTAGCCCATATCAAAAAATAAAAAAACTGAAGGGTCGTCGCTATGCCGTTTATTTCCCTAAAAACACAAAAAAATTATACCTTTTTGTTGGGATTTCAGCTGTAGATAAAGAACTAGCAATCAATTCCAACGGTAGTGCTAACGCAGTTCCCACTGCAGCAACTGCCAGTGCATTTGCTACCTGATGGGCTCCCACTGCGCGCATTCCCACAGCATCTCGTCCCGCTGGAGTTACTAAGTCAAAGTGTGGTCGTCCCTCGCGCATTTCAACATCAGCTGCACGCACTTGAATATCTGCTTTTTCACCAAAGAGAATTACTTGGCCTTGATGCAGGGAGGCCATCTTGGGTGTGAATTCATCATATGTCCCAAGGATTGCAATTCCATCTTTATCAAGTGATGCAATCAGCTCGCCCTTGGTCTGTGCAATCACTTCACGAGAACCAAACTCACCAATGTGTGCTGTTCCAACTGTTAATACAACACCAATATTTGGCTTTGCAATCTCACATAGACGAGCAATATCGCCCATATGTCGAGCACCCATTTCAAGGACGCAAAAACGAGTACGATCATCACATTGCAGCAAAGTTATGGGTAGCCCTAAATCATTATTAAATGATCCGGTAGGTGCAACAGTTGGACCTACTGCGCCCAACATGTGGGTCAACAAATCTTTAGTACTTGTCTTCCCTTGTGATCCTGTGATTCCAATGACAACTAGTTTGTCTAAACGCTTTCTCACAAAAGCTGCCAGGATAGATAAAGCCTCTAGAACATCTTTCACAACAATGCATGGACCATCAATACGCTTCGATGTAAGAGAGAACATCGCACCATTTCGGTATGCCTCGGCTGCAAACTCATGCCCATCAGCGTTCTCACCTTTAAGGGCTAAAAAGAAACAACCAGGTGTTGCCAAACGTGAATCAAATACTGGTGCTTTTGAAATCAGCAAATCCCTATCGCACAAAAGCTCTCCGCCAACTAATAGGGCAATCTCACCAGCAGTTAAAGTGATCACTTCTTATCTTCAATCGCTTTAGCTAATTCAATGCGATCATCAAATTCATGAACTTTTCCATTGATCTCTTGGCCTTTTTCATGACCTTTTCCTAGAACCATCACAACATCGCCGGCTTGCGCCAGGTTAACTGCAGTGCGAATGGCTTGAGCTCTATCAACGATTACTTCACTAGGTGGCACCACATCTATATCTAAAACCATCTGAACCAGAATGTCTTCAGCTTTCTCAGAACGTGGGTTATCACTGGTGTAGATAGCAATGTCAGCGCCTTCATGAAGTGCTTGCCCCATCAAGGTGCGCTTTGTTTTATCTCTATCTCCCCCACAACCGAGCACGGCAATAACATTTCCATCAGTTATCTCTGCCGCAGCTTCTAATACTCGTTTCACCGCATCTGGTGAATGCGCATAATCAACGAGTGCTGTGAAGTTCTGTCCAAGGCGCACGGCCTCTAATCGCCCGGCGGCACCGGTGAGTGTTGGCAAGCTTGCCGCGATATCAAGGGGATCAATTCCACTTTCTACTGCAATGGCAACTGCCATCAAAAGATTGTCGTAGTTAAAACCACCATGCAAAGCAGTCTTACCTTCAATGAGAATTCCGCCACTTCCACGAATGGAGACTGAAGCACCAACATAATCAGAGGCAATCGATGCATAGTGCCAGGTGGCGCTTGAATCTAATCTAGATAAAGTAACCACAGGTAACTCTGTTTGAGCTGCTAGTCGCTTTCCATAAGGATTATCAAGATTGATGACTGCTAAATCTGCATATTCAAAAGTAAATAGCTTTGCTTTGGCCGCAAAGTAATCTTCCATGTCTTTATGAAAGTCTAGATGGTCTTGCGAAAGATTGGTAAATCCGACAACCGCAAAGTGGCTGCCACGAATTCGCTCTAAAGTGATTGCATGAGAGGAAACTTCCATAATCAGATTGCGCATATGGCGCTCACGCATCACAGCACATAACGCCTGTAAATCAGAGCTTTCAGGTGTTGTTCGCTCACTGGCGATTCTCTCAACACCAATGCGAGTTTCAACGGTTCCAATTAACCCGCTATCTCTGCCAGCTGCGGTCATGATTTGATGAAGCAGAGTTGTCACTGTGGTTTTGCCATTAGTTCCTGTGACACCAACGCTATAGAGATCTCGCATTGGTTCTGAGTAAAACCAGGCACTTGCTATTCCAGCAGCTCTGCGAGGATTTGTTGAGACAAGTACGGGAACACCCTTTATCTCTTTAGCACCGTTAACATCAGTGAGAACAGCAACTGCTCCCCTGGAAATGGCTTCGGCGGCAAATTGCGCTCCATGCACCTTTTGACCAGGCAGAGCGATAAAGAGATCTCCTGGTAAAACCGCATTACTTGCTTGGGATATTCCGCTAACTTGAATACTTTCCAACTCTTTAGATGTTGATTCGGCCCCAACTATGGCGCATAGCGCAGAGAGTTTTTTCTGATGGCTAGTTATTGGCCGTTGCATCCTGAGCCTTCTTTGCAGCTAACGCTTTTTTATCCAAAGGGATTGGATCAAATTTTGTACCGGTGGGTGCAATATGGCGTGACTGTAAAACAAATGACATTACTTTCTTAAATACTGGCCCACCTAGAACACCGCCCCAGTGCATCCCTTTTGGATCTTGAATAGTAACGCTGATGACATATGCAGGATTATCTGCTGGAGCAAAACCGATAAATGAAGCGGTGTATCCGCGATAGCAACCGCATGTGTCATCGATGCGCTGTGCTGTACCAGTCTTACCTGCCACGCGATAACCAGGGATTGCTGCACTTGGAGCAGTTCCATTTCCAGAAACAACACTCTCCATCATCAAACGCATCGTTTTTGCAGTCTCTGCGCTAATAACGCGCTGACTTGTGCGTCCTGGTGCTGGTGTGAAGTTTCCGCTTGCATCTCGAGTACCTGCAATCACGGTTGGCGAAACTCGAACGCCATCATTGGCGATTGTGGCAAAAATACTTGTGGCTTGCATGGCAGTAAGTGAATAGCCTTGACCAAAAGCCATAGTAGGCGCTGACGTTCCTGACCAATCCGCCACCTTTGGAAGAATTCCTCGGGATTCACCAGGTAGTCCTGAACCAGTTTTTGAGCCCACGCCGAATTTAGTTAAATATTCATAAAACTTATCGTTAGATAGCCGCTCACCAATTTGAATAGATCCAGTATTACTTGAGACAGCTAACACCCCAGCAGTTGTTAAGTATTGTGTTGGATGTTTTTCATGATCATGGAAAACCTTATTTGAGCGCTTAAGTGCATACGGGACTGTAATAACTGTCTCTGGAGTTACTTTTTCCTCTTCAATGGCTGCAGCCAACGTCATAACTTTGCCAGTCGAGCCTGGTTCATATACATCTTGCACTGAGGGATTGCGCATGGCAACAAGTGCGACTTTTGAGGTTTTATTGGGATTAAAAGTTGGGGCGGTGGCATGGGCCAAGATTTCACCAGTCTTTGGATCCATAACTATGACAGTGCCACTAAGAGCATTTGAAGATTTAACGGCATCAGAGATAGCTTGTGATGCAACCCATTGAATATCTCGATCTATAGTCAAGCGAACGGTTGTGCCAGTTTGTGCTGGAATGATCTCAGATTGAGAACCTGGGATTTCTGCCCCATATCCATTGGCAAATGAATACTTGCCATCAAGTCCTGAAATCGTTGAATTCATACTTGATTCAAGTCCGGTTGCACCTTTGCCATCACGATTAACAAATCCCACTAAAGAGGCAATCAATGAACCAGATGGATACTCGCGGATATAACCACGCTCAGGGAAGAAGCCAATAATTCGATCTGGACTCATAGCTGGATACTGAGAATTAAATTCTGAAATTGATTGAGTAAGTTTCTGCCATAGTGCTGGCTTGGCATTTTGATAGACCATGTTCCATTTGCGCTTACCGGTAATGCTGGCTTGAACTTGGGAAACCGGTAAATCAAGAATCGGTGCGATGAAATTAGCCACTCGTGCCGGGTTTGTAATCTGAGTTTGATCAACCACAATGCTGGTTGCAGCAACGCTTCTGGCAAAAGCGATTCCGTTGATATCTGTTATTTCACCGCGAGGAGCTGGAAGAGATTTTGTATTTTCCATTTCATTCACAGCACGCATGCGGTAATCCCCCGCCTGCACTGCCTGCACCTGAACTAGGCGCAAACCAAATACGAACATTGCTAATGCCAAGAAAAAGATTAGCGCTCTAATTCGGTTATGAGCTAATGAAAAGTTACCCATTGTCCACACTCTCTGCTGGTGTCGCTGGTGGATTAAGGCTTAAGAACGTTGGGGTTTCAGATGGCTTCATGCCTAGTGCAGTTGCTGCCTTTGCCAAATTCTCAGGAGCTGCAATTGCATCAATTTGGCGATTGATTGCCTCACGTTGATCACTGACCATCTTTGCCTCAAGCTTTAATTTACTAAGCGTGAAAGCATCTTGTGCAAGTAAAGTATTGATGAAGAGAAGAAACATCAAAGCAACAACGCCTACGACAGATACAAACTTGGCAAAATACTTACGATTTTCTTGGCTCTGCTCTGAAACATCAGGAACTAGTTTGAGTGCAACTTCTGCAGTCTTAGTAGCGATAATTTCACGTGAGCGCGTGATTGCTGGAGCTAACGCTGTCATTGCCATTATGCAGCCACCCTTTCAATTGCACGCAGACGAACAGATGCTGAGCGCGGGTTTTCATTGAGTTCTTCTTTTGTTGGAACTTCGCTGCCACGAATTACAAGTGAGAACTTGGCAGCAAATTCAGGTAGATCAAATGGCAGACCACGTGGTGTGCCAGAGGTTGTGGCTGCCACAAATAACTCTTTGACGATGCGATCTTCAAGGGATTGAAATGAGAGCACAATTAAGCGAGCACCAATATCGAGTAACCCCATAGCTGCAGGAAGTGCGCGAGTAATAGCACCGAGTTCATCATTGGTCTCAATGCGTAGAGCTTGGAATGTGCGCTTGGCAGGGTTTCCACCTGTGCGACGAGTTGCCGCTGGAATCGCCTCTTTAATCAGATCTGCTAACTGGGAGGTTGAGTTAAGCGGTGCAATGGCCCGGGCTTTAACGATTCTCTCCACCACTCTGGTTGCAAACTTTTCTTCGCCATATGTGCGCAAAATCTTCACTAACTGGCCTGGCTCATATGAGTTAACAATCTCGGCAGCAGTTAGTGATTGGCTGCGATCCATACGCATATCTAGTGGGGCATCATGAGCGTAAGAAAAGCCTCGCTCGCTTTGATCCAGCTGCATCGATGAGACTCCTAAATCAAAGAGAGCACCATCTATTTTTGTGAAGCCGTGGGATGCCACAACATCGCTAATCTGATCAAAGGTTGCATGGGATGTGCGAAGGCGATTGGCAAAGGGAGCAAGACGACTAGTTGCACTAGCCAAGGCATCAGCATCACGATCAATACCAATTACAGTTAAGTGAGGGAACTTGGTAAGCAGGGCCTCGGTGTGACCACCAGCGCCAAGAGTTGCATCAACAACAACTGGATGTGCACTAGCTTGAATTGCTGGGGTCAGTAAATCAACACAACGATCTAGCATCACAGATACGTGTGCAACGTTGTTATTCACTCTCTCCCCCTTTCAACTCATTCGTCAGTTTTTCTTTTCTTGCGCTTTACTGCTGTGCTCTCATCTCTGGTCACCGCCGGCCGACGGATCTGTTTGATAGCGGCGCCGGGGAAGGGGCGCCGTTATTTTCGAAGGGTCGGCGGTGGCCACAGATGAGAGAGTTAGAACAGACCTGGGAATACCTCCTCTGAAACATCGGCAAATCCCTTTTCACGATCTGCTAGATATTCATTCCAAGAAGTTGCATCCCAAATTTCAACGCGAGTGTTTGCACCAATAACAACGCAATCTTTTTCAAGTCCTGCATATGTGCGAAGCCCTTGAGGAATAGTTATGCGACCTTGACGATCAGGAATTTCATCGTGTGCACCTGCAAACATCACACGCATGTAATCGCGAGCTGATTTAGCAGTGACTGGCGCTTGTTTTAGCGTCTCTGTAATAACTGAAAACTCTGCTGATGGAAAAACATAAAGACAACGCTCTTGTCCTTTAGTAATGACTAAACCTGAAGAGAGTTCTTCGCGAAATTTCGCGGGCAAAATTAAACGGCCCTTCTCATCAAGACGTGGCTCGTGGGTGCCAAGAAACATTTTTAGCGCCCCCTTCCCCAGGTTCGCTGCGCTTACTTACCGCGCTCAATTCCCCACTTTACTCCACTTTCCTCCTTTTTCAACCACCTCTCGCCACTATTTACCCTTATCCGCCCCACCTCTCCCCACCTGCTTTTAGGCATGAAAAAAGGGCCCCCGCGGGAGCCCTTCGATGAAAAGAATTACTTACTTACTCAGTACCACCGTTATTGCGCTCATCCCAGCGCTTTTCAAGGCGAGCGCTGATCGAAGATGAACCCTTGCGCTTTGGCAATGATGGACGCCCGATAGAAGAGATAGCTGTGATTACCCCACCCAAAGCGATGATGAAGCCCAGTACACCCACAGGCGTTGTCTTTGAAATTAGACCAGTGAAGAGGACCAGAATTCCAAGGCCGACAAGGCTAAGGCCCAGGAGAATGCGGTTTTTGCCAAAACCCTTAGCCTCACCAGAAAGTGCTGAAACTAGACGTGGATCCTCCGTCATTAGCGCAGCTTCCATCTCCTGGAGCATTCGCTTCTCATGATCAGATAAGGCCATGGCCCAACAATAGAACACGACTGGGCTTTGTGGCTACTTTAAAATCTAATCCTCATCATCTTCACCTGCACTTATCAGTCGGGCAGGACGCACTGAACCCTTACCAAAGCGCGCACGGGCTTGATCTATAGCTCCCTCTGCTTGGCGCCAACCAACTTCGCGCTCGCCCAGCATCATTTGGTGTGGCGCTGCCTGACTTAAGTTCTCCAGAGCAACCCCCACAAGGCGCAATCTGGCCCGCTCAATACGAAGTGCTTGATATAGCCCCTTCACCACTTCATAGACATCATGGGTGCTATCAATCGGCAGCGGCAGAGTCTTACTGCGATTAATAGTTGAGAAATCAGCAAAGCGCACTTTGATACTTATTGTTTTTGCAAATAAATCACGATCGCGCAATCTGGCAGTAGCTCTTTCAGTTAATCGCAAAAACTCTGTCAATATTTCTTCTGGATTATCTAGATCCTGTGCAAAAGTCTCTGCTGCACTGATACTGCGATCAGGTTCATCCGGTGTGACATCTCGGTAATCACGGCCCCATGCAAGTTCATATAAAGATGCACCGTTTGCCTCACCAAGTGCTCTGATGAGTGTGGCTCGCGGCAGCTTTGCAATATCTTCAATTGTTCGTAGCCCTAAACGTTCTAGAACTTCTGCCGTCTTTGGTCCCACTCCCCACATCGCTTGAATAGGCAGAGGGTGCAAAAAGGTAAGAATGCGATCAGCTGTTATCTCTAACATTCCATTAGGTTTGCAGTTGGCCGATGCTAACTTAGCGATGAACTTTGAAGGTGCGATTCCAACTGAACAGGTAATGCCCTCTTGCTCTTCTACTTTTTTGCGAATAGCAACTGCGATTTCACGGCCGGAGCCAAGTAGTTTTTGTGATCCTGTCACATCTAAAAAAGCTTCATCGAGTGAAATTGGTTCAACCCATGGCGTGAAACTTTGGAAGATCTCCATCACATGTCCTGATACTTCTTGATAGCGCGCCATATCAACAGGTAAAAAGATTGCATGGGGTGCTAATCGACGAGCACGCCCCACAGGCATTGCTGAGTGAATACCAAATTTGCGTGCTTCATAGTTAGCTGCAGAGACAACACCACGTGCTCCCATTCCTATAACAACAGCTTTTCCCTTTAACTCTGGGTTATCGCGCTCTGCCACGGAGGCAAAAAATGCATCCATATCAACATGAAGAATGGTGGCCTGTTTAGCGATTTCTTCACTCATATTGCCAGCGTACTTTCTTTTGTGCGCCAAGATTCATAGGCCGCGCGTAAATCCCATGCACCCGTTGCTCGAAGTGAAATACCGCGGGCCCCTGTGCGCCGGGTAATGCCACGAATGAGTAGCAGGGATGAGGAGTAGAGGGTGCTGGCAAAGTCGGTTTGGGCATCGCTAAAGAAAGTTGAATCACTACATCCATAGCCATCATCAAGGCTTACAAAGATGACGCGCTTTCCACTTCGCACCGGTGGGGTTTGCATCGCAACTTTTATGCCAGCTACTAATACTAAAGAGCGCGAACGCTGTGCTAGTAAATCACAGGAGCGCACGGCGCCAATGGAGTTAAGAAAATCGCTATAGAAGCTGACCAAGTGCTCAGACATATCAATACCTAAGCGCGCTATTTCATGTTGAACTATTTCAGCAGGGCTCATATCAGGTAGGCCGCTGCTAATTAATGTGGGAGGTGCAAAAGCTAAATTCATCTGCGCTCCGGTTACCCCAGCGCTAGGTGATTTCTGTAGATCTGAAAAATGCAGCAGCAAATCACGGCGGTTAACATCGGTATGCAAGCGATCAAAAGCACCAGTCAAGATTGCACTTTCTGTAACAGGTGCGCTACATCCAGAGCGGCGCACAAAATCAGTTAAATCTATATAGGGCCGCCCAGCAATAATCGATGCAACTTCCCCATCACTAATCTTTGTAATGGTGGAGAGTGCAATACGAACTGCGCTGCCATTTTCTTCCACACGATAGAGCGCATCAGATTCATTGATATCAAGGGGTGCAACCTTTAACCCCATCTGTCGCACTTCATCAACGATTAAACGCCTTGGATACATCCCCGGATCATGTGTGAGCACACCAGCTAAAAACGCTGCTGGGTAATGAGTTTTAAGCCAGGCTGATTGATAGGTGGGCAGGGCAAAGGCTGCAGCATGTGCTTTACAAAAACCAAAAGATGCAAAAGCACGTAATACATCCCAGATCTCATGGATGATTGGCAGTTCATAGCCCTTGGCCGTTGCAGCAGGAAAGAACCAATCACAGACTTCTTGTTGTCCATCCCTATCCCCCAACGCCCGCCGCTTTTCATCAGCGCTAGCGAGTGAGACCCCTGTCATCGTTGCAATAATTTCAATGACCTGTTCATGGAAAACAACAACACCTTCAGTATCGCACAAAATCTCATAGAGATCTGGGTGAATGATTTGGGCTTTTGCCCAGCCATGACGGGCCTTTAAAAAGGGTGTAATCATGTCGGATTTCACTGGCCCTGGTCGAAAGAGTGAGATATCAATAATCAAATCAGTAAATGTTTTAGGCTCTAACTTTCCAACAAGTTCGCGCTGGCCCGGAGATTCAATTTGAAACAAACCTAAAGTATTAGTGGATTGAATTAAGGCATAAGTATCAGGATCATCTAAGGGCACGGCATCGATATCCACCCTGAGATTTTCTGTACGCTCTATCTCAGTTAAAGCATAAGAAATAGCCGACTGCATCCTCACACCCAAGACATCGAGTTTTAACAAACCAATAGCTTCAACATCATCTTTATCAAAGACCACCATGGGATAGCCGCTGGCATTAGAAAGAAGTGGCGTGCGATCAAGTAAACCGCCATCAGATAAAACAATGGCACATGGGTGCATGGATAGATGCCGTGGCAAACCATCAAGGCGCTCAGCTAAGGCAATTGTCATTGCAGTTAATGGCGCAGAGATATTAAGGGAGCGCAGCTCAGGTAAGTTCTCTAGGACCTTAGAGATATTACGTGCTCTCACATGTGGCATCGACTTTGCCAACATATCAATCTCCATGCCTGGCAGGCCAAGGGCGGCTCCTGCATCTCGTATTGCATGACGAGCACGGTATGTATCAACCATGGCAACAGTTGCACATCGAGATTGATTGCCCGGCACATCCCAATCAGTATTGCCATAGCGTTTAAAAACCATGTCATAGATTTCAAGTCGCCTATGTGATTCAACATCTATATCAATATCTGGCAAAGCTCTGCGCAGCGGTGAACAAAAGCGCTCCATCAATAGACCATGTTGCAGTGGATCAACACCTGAGATTCCAAGTAAGTGACAGATTAAAGAACCGGCACCACTTCCCCGTGCAGCAACTCGAATACCAGCACCACGTGCCATGTCACAGATATCGGCAACAGTTAAGAAATATGATTCAAAACCAAGGGTTGCAACTGTTGATAGTTCATCATCAAGACGTGTGCGAGCTTTTTTAATCATCGCGCTATCGCTATAGCGCCAGTTGATTGCGGCTTCACTGCGAGTGCGCAGCAATACGCGCATCTCATGGGCTGAATCTGCCCCCACCACATGGGCTTCAGGTAGATGTGCACCACCTAGACCAATATCTCGCTGAGGAGATAACAAAGAGCGCTCTGCCCATGCACGAGTTGTTGCTAGTAACTGGCGCGGTGTTCGCTCCCCTGCTGCCCGTGCAATTTCACCGGCCAGTGAAATCATTTCATCACTTGATTTTAAAAAGCCTTCAGCATTTTGTCGCTCGATATGACGCGGATGCAACGGCACTAGCTGGCGAGCGCAATCTAAAACATCTGCCACAGGACCATCGGCCCTATCGCGCATGCGAACTGCGTTAGTGATGAGGGCGTCAATATCGTGATCACGGGCGAAAATTAAGGATTTTGCAGCATGGGATGTGGAGCGTGGACCTTTACCAGCCACTAGATGTGAAACACATTCAATGGCGTTATCTGCAAATAAATCACGGGTTTGATTAAAGGCAGCAAAAGCTGCATCAATGCGGTTATTGGTAATGAGTGAGCCCACTAGCGAGTGCGGTCCATGCAGGGCATAGACGTTAGTGCTGTAATGGCTAAAGCGTTGTAGAAAATCAAGAGTCAGAACTGGATTACGGCTATCACTTGTCATTGCAAGAGATGTCAGCAACCTACATAGCGAGCGCCATCCCCCATCACTATGTGCCAAAAGAGTCAGACGATTATTACTGCCTCCCATATCAACTGCCAGATTGACTCCAATAATTGGCGCGATACCAAAATCAACACAGCTTTGAGCAAAGCGAATCGCACCGGCTAAACCGTCACGATCAGTTAGCGCCAGCGCCGGCATCTCAAAGGCAGCAGCGCGCTCTACTAAATCAGCTGGCTGTGTTGTGCCATATTTGAGTGAATAAGCACTGGCAACGTTTAAGTGAATAAAGCTCATACGCTACGAATAATCCATTGACCACTAACTTCATCGCGCTCTAATTCAAATGTTGTTAGCGCCCCAATAGGTGCTGCCTCCACGCGCCATAGCGCACGTGCTTGATCATCAGGTCTGTACTTGCCATCGCTAATGCGATTCCACCAACCGCCTGCTTCACACCAGCGCGATAAGACTGCATGAATGCGAAAGCGTCGACCCTTGAAAGTAAATTCAATAGGCGTTGTCGCACCATCGATGGTGACATCGTGGGCTGGATTGACCTGCACCATGGGCTGAGGAGCCTTTCTGAGTATTCGAACAGATGTTCGAAAAATAGACCCCTGGACTGACAAATAGCAAGCGCACAGGCGTGTCGTGGCTCTGGGTAGTTGAAAGTTCAACTATTATTGCCCTGTTCGTATTCACCAATCTAAGGAGCACCATGGACGTAGTACTCGTAATCGCTCGCATCTTGTTTGCTGGCATCTTCATCTCTTCAGGAATCAGCCACCTCACCAAGCTTGATGCAATGACTGGTTATGCCCAATACAAGAAAGTCCCAGCTGCAAAGCTCAGCGTGATCATTTCAGGTCTGATGATTCTTGTTGGCGGCCTCTACATTGCATTCGGCGTATACGCAGATCTTGGCGCATTACTTCTCGCGCTGTTCTTAATCCCGGCAGCGTTCATGATGCACGCATTCTGGAAAGAGAGTGATGCAACTGCAAAGCAAAATGAAACTATTGGATTCTTTAAAGATCTCTCACTTGCAGGAGCTGCGCTCATTATTTTTGTACTAGTTGGTTCTGGTACAGATTTTGGTCCAAGCATCACAGGTGCCTTCTTTAACCTATAAACAATTAGTCAGTAAAGCCCCTACGGAGAAATCTGTGGGGGCTTTATTTTTTAATAATGTGTGATTGATACCCGGCCAAAAGCAACATCAGCACCGGATACATCATTGCAACTGGAAGTGAAGTCAATTGAGCAAGTGCGCCAGTAACAGATGGCCCGATGAAATAACCAGCAATACCAATCACGCCAACGCGCGCAATTGCAATAGATGATGCAATTCCAGGAACTTCAGAGGCTGCCAAAATATAGGCAGGAAACATTGGACCAATACCCAATCCAGCACACGCAAAACCAATATTGACAATAATTAAGGCCAGAATTGGCTGTGAAGCAGAAAGTGGCACAGCGATTGCAATGCCAGCACCTAAACCAAGACCACCCAAATAACCACCGTAGAGCACTGTCTTTCGCGGCCCAAAGTGATCAAGTGCTCTATCGCCTAAAAAGCGGGAAGTAATCATCGCTAATGAAAAGACGGCAAAAGCCGAAGCGTTAACGCCTATGCCATAGCCCATGTCATCGCGCAGCAAGATTGCGCCCCAATCACTTACTGCACCCTCTGCAATAAGGCCGCCCAGTAAACCAATGCCCATCCCCCACAGTGGAAGAACTGATTTTCCAAAGAGCGCAATCTTGGCTTCGGTCTCTTCTTCTCCGCCGCTATGTTCATCTTGATCTGAACTCAAAAGCATGCGCATAGCTGGAATAAATAAGAAGAAGCAGACGATTCCCACTCCAACTAAGTTATCGCGAGGTGAAACATGTTTGGCAATTGATCCACCTAAAACCGTAGTTGCAAAAGCACCTGTCGACCACATGGCGTGAAATGAGGACATCACTCTGCGACCTAAGAGCTTTTCAATGACAACGGCTTGGGTATTAGATGCAATATCCATGCTGGAATATCCAAGACCCATGATGAATAAGCCGAAAATCAAAGTAATAGGTGAAGATGACAGGCCCATGAGTATCAATCCCAAAGGCATGATGAAGATGGCTACTCGAATAACGGCTTGAGTGCCAAAGGTATGAACTAAGCGCCCAGCAAGCTGTGCACCAAGAATTGCACCCGCTGTGCTTGAAATGAGAATTAAGCCCAACTGAGCATTATTTAAACCATTGGCATCACGAATCTCAGGAATGCGAGCAACCCAGGCCATGGAGACAACACCCATAAAGAAAAAGGTGGCCAGTAGCCCTACGCGCGCACGCGATGCAATGGCTAATAAATCAGTGCTCATAAGCTGGCTACGGTAACTGACTTTGCCCCCTTTAGTCTGTCTTGGCAGGGATATGTTCTGAATCTTCTTCTAACTCTAAAAAGCCTTCTGCGATATAGAATCAAACCCATACCAACCTCAACAAGGAGTACTCCGTGGACAACATCAGCGCCTTTAATAATCATCTTCCAGTCAAGGTTCGCTTTGGAGAAGGTGTGGCAGAGACTTTGCCAGCAGTTGTTGCAGAACTTGGTGCCAGCAAAGTCTTTTTGATGGTTGATAAAGATATTGAGAAGTTTAATCCAGCAGCAGCAAAGCTCATTGATCAGATGAAGGCAGCAGCTGGCATTACCGTTACGCTTTTTGAAAAGCCAGCAGGTGAGCCAACAATTCAAATGGTCGATGATTCAATCGCAGCGCTTAAGGCAGCGGGTTCAGATGTTGTTGTTGCACTCGGTGGCGGTTCAGTTATCGACACAGCCAAGGCTGCGCGTCTTTGCGCCCAACTCAACTGCACTTTCCGTGAATTCCAATCAAAGCCACCTGTCTATCCAGCACCAACGCCTCCACTTGTTGCACTGCCAACATCTGCTGGCACAGGCTCTGAAGTATCTGGTGGTTCTGTTATCTCTGATCCAGAGGCTGGTCGCAAAGCAGGTATTGCAAATGGAAACCTTCGCGCGCAAGTTGCACTAGTTGACCCAGTGCTTACTTATTCCATGCCTCCTTCAATGACAGCCAACACAGGTATAGATGCTCTTGCTCAAGCAATCGCAGGAATCATCGCTAAGTGCTCAACTCCAATTGGAGATGCCATTGGTTATGAAGCAGTGCGCATGATGACTCCTGCCTTAGTTGCAGCCTTTAAAGATGGCAATGACAAAGTTGCACGTGCTGGAATGGCAGCTGGCAGCATGATGGCTGGTCTAACAATGAATATCTCTGACTGCACAGCAGAACACTCATTAGGTCAAGCAATCGGTGGTTTAAAGCATGTTCCACACGGTCTAACAATTGGTTTAGTTCTAGTTGAAACATTGACCCGCGAAGCAAAAATTGTTCCGCAAAAGATGGAGCGCGTTGCAGATGCGATGGGTGTGCCACAAGATGGCACTAAGGATGGATCGCGCTGCGTGAACGCTGTGAGAAAGATCCTTGCAGAGCTTCAATTCCCAGTGCTTTCATCACTTGGCTTTGTTGAAGGCGATATCGATGAACTAGCTGAAATCGCACTTAAAGACTTCTTTATTACACAAGCTCCAAAGCCTTGGAGCAAGCAAGAAGTTGTCGATGCCTTTATGTCAGCGCTAAAGCTTGAAAGCCGTGTTGCATAGATAGTGGAAGAAGTTCTTAATAACCCTTCAGTTATCCGTGTTAGCGCCTTACTCAAAGAGCTGGGTTGTTCTGGTGAAGTAACAATTCTCTCTGATTCTGCTCGCACAGCACTCGATGCTGCCAATGCTCTTGGCATTGAAGTAGGACAAGTTGCATCCTCAATTGTTTTTAAACTCCCCAGCGGCAATCCACTGCTAGTTATAACTAGTGGGCGCCATCGCGTTGACACAGAACTGGTGGCTAAGAACCTAGGTGTTGAAAAACTTCACCGCGCAGATGCTGACTTTGTGAAAAACGCCTCAGGATTTTCCATCGGTGGCGTCTCCCCTGTTGGTTGGGTGAACAAGCCAGAGATCACTTTGATTGATCAAGCGCTCAATGATTATGAGGTTGCTTGGGCAGCAGCTGGTCATCCTCACTCTGTTTATCCAACTTCTTTTGAAGAGCTAGCGCGCGTAACAGGTGCCACGCCGATGGTTGTTGGCGACTAACTATGAACACTCTAGGAATGATTGCAATCGTCATTGATGACTATGACGTGGCAATTTCTCACTACGTTAATGATCTTGGTTTCACTCTTATCGAAGACACAGTTCTCTCACCTGAAAAGCGTTGGGTAGTAGTTGCACCTAGCTCACAAGGTGCTCGAATACTTCTGGCAAAGGCTGCTAATGAGGCGCAGGTAGCAGCGATTGGTAATTCAACTGGTGGTCGCGTGGGTTTCTTTATGTATACAACCAACTTTATTGAAACATACGAGGGCTATAAATCAAAAGGCATTGAATTCATTGAAACTCCCCGCCAAGAGGCCTATGGTCAAGTGGTGGTTTTCAAAGACAAATATGGAAATAAGTGGGATTTAATTGAACAGAAATAACGATGCCTCTAAGGCGAGAATCTTTGAGTGGCTAGGTGTTGCAACTGCAATTGTCTATTCACTTCTAGTTGCTGCAAATATTGGTGCTGAATTTATTGGTTTCACATTACTTCTCACATCCTCAGCCCTGATTGGAATCTGGGCATATCTAGGAAAGCACAAAGGAATTCTCTTCCTGCAGTTTTTTTATGCAACCGCAGGCATTATTGGAATGATTCGCTGGTTTTAAATGATAGTTGCCTACTTCTGGACAATCACTCCTAGCCGTATTCCATTTGCTCTTGTTGCAATGGGAATAGATCGATTTTTTCTTCGTTCATCCAAAAACGTTGGTTTTTTTAAATCACTTGGCACAGGCAAGGGCGAGACTTTCACACCTTCTGATGCCAATAATTTACGGTGGGGTTTGATTGCACAAGTTCACGATATTGAAGACTTTGATCAATCTTTCGTTGTGAAGAAATGGCGTAAAAATAGTGTGAGTGAATTTCGCGCCGTTCTTGAACCGATCTCATCCCATGGAAAATGGGCAAAGCAGCAACCTTTTGTTGCATCAGTGAAGGATTGGACTGGCCCAGTTGCTGCAATTACACGGGCACGTATTAAGTGGTATCAGAACATTCGCTTTTGGAGCTCTGTGCCACCTGTGACAATGTCTTTGAAATCAGCACCTGGCTTGATTTCCGCTATTGGAATTGGTGAAGCCCCTATTGGTTTGCAGGGCACTTTCTCTTTGTGGGAGTCAGGGGATGCAGTAAAGAACTTTGCCTATAAGGGTGCAGCCCACCAAAAGGCGATTGCGGACACATCTACCTATAAATGGTATTCAGAAGAGCTCTTTGCACGCTTTGCAGTAAGAGATATTCGCGGTTCGATTAATAGTTAGCAAGGCTTTTAGGGCAGACTTAAGCCATGTCGATCCGTCATTACAATCCAAGACGGCGCCGCCATGGGGAGTTATCACCTCGCGCCAATGGCCTTTTGAACTCTGTTTTTGGCATCGCAATTGTGCTCCAAGTCCTTTATCCATTAGTAAATGGTGAGGTTTTGCGCTTGCTCACAATAAATGTTGTCTATTGGGGCGCTGGTGCAATGTTGTTACATGCACTCCTTGCATATGGCACCCGCTATGCCATCACTTATTTTTTCTTTACTTTTATCTTTGCCCTCACCATTGAACACGTTGGTGTCTTAACCCAGTGGCCATTTGGTAACTATTCATACTCTGGCAACTTAGGCTTAAAGATCTTTGAAGTACCACTTGTTGTGCCATTTGCTTGGATCATGATGGCTCACCCAGTGTTAATTGCCGCCCGTCGCATTGCAGGTCATTGGGTCTTCCTTTACGGCGGAGTTGCATTAGCTGCGTGGGACTTGTTTTTAGATCCACTGATGGTGGCACAAGGTAATTGGACTTGGGTTGTTAATGGAGCACACGTTCCTTTTCAGCCTGAGATTCCTTTATCAAATACTTTCGGTTGGTTACTCAGTGGAATGTTCTTAATTGGCGTTCTGCATGTTATTACCCCTCGTGAAAAGCGAAAGGGTGGCGCCTCATTCCGCACCACTGACATTTTCCTTTTATGGACATTGTTCTCAGGAGTAATCGGCAACGTGTTCTTCTTTAGTCGTCCAGGTGTTGCCTTCTTTGCCGGTGGTATTTTTGGCATAGTCCTTGCCCCTTATTTCTTTAACCGCTGGTTAGGACGCCCTTAGAGTCCATGGATTACCTCTTAATCATTCCTTCCAGTTTTATTCTCTTCATTTCCTTCATCAACTTCTTCACTATTCGTAACCCAAATAAGATCACTCAAATACAAGAATCAATCTCAGTAGTTGTACCCCTTCGCAATGAGGCAACGAATGTTGAAGGACTTATTAACACACTTCGCACTCAAATGAACCTGGCTCAAGTTGAGTTTCTACTTCTAGATGATAATTCTGAGGATGAGACTCTCACTCTCTTGCAGCAACACACAGCTGATCTATCTAACTTTCACATACTAAATGGATCCACGCTGGAACAGGGGTGGATTGGTAAAACCTGGGCGTTGCAACAACTCTTTGAAAGATCTAGCGGTGAAATCATCATATCCGTTGATGCTGATGTGCGATTGGCTCCAGATGCATTAAGTGCTGCAGTTACATTGCTTAAGAACACACAGTTAGATTTTCTCTCCCCTTATCCATCACAGTTGGCACATTCTTGGTCTGAGCGACTCATTCAGCCACTTCTGCAATGGTCATGGATGTCCACAGTTATTTTGCGAATTGCCGAAAAGAGCTCTATCTCTTCAATGGTTGTGGCCAACGGTCAATTCTTTGTTGTAAGACGCGCAGCTCTTGCTCAAGTTGGTGGTTATGAGTGCGTTCGCAGCAAAGTTCTAGATGATGTGGAATTAGCAAGAGCCCTTGTTAAGCAAGGCTCACATGGCTGTGTGGCAAATGGCGCATCAATTGCTTCCACTCGAATGTATTCATCCTGGAGTGAGATCCAAGCCGGATATGGAAAATCTCTGCATGCAGCTTTTGGTTCTGTTTTTGGTTGTGCACTTGCAATTACATTCCTCTTTCTTACAGGAATCGCTCCACTTATCGCCGGAATCACAGGTTCATATGTGGCCTGGTATGCATATGCCGCGGTTACTCTTACCCGCGCAATGAGTTCAATTAAAACCGGCAAAAATGGTGTGGATGCGCTCTTGCATCCCATTTCTTCTGCACTTCTCATCTACCTCATCATTTACTCATGGTTAATGCGTGGGCAAGTGCAATGGAAAGGCCGCACGCTATGAAGATAGTTGTCATTGGCGCTGGCATGGGCGGCATGATGTCAGCTGCGCGCTTAGCTAAAGCCGGTCATGAAGTCAGCCTCTATGAAGCATCAGATCGCGTGGGCGGAAAGTTACACACTGAATGGATAGGCAAGGTTGCCTTTGACACAGGGCCATCTCTTTTAACTTTGCCGGCTGTATATAAAGATTTCTTTGCGCGCACCGGTAAACATCTAGGACTACTCTGTGAGATACAGACCGTGGATCCATCTTTTGAATATCGATTTGCCGATGGCACCAGCGTTACCTTCGCAAACCTTTCTAGGTATCACACGCTCAATAATCTACGTGCAGCCTATGGTGAATCTGTTTCTCGCCAATGGGATCAACTCATGCGCAGAGCAGAAAAAATGTGGGATGTTTCCCGTGAGCCATTTATTGAAAATGAACTGCGCTCTCCGCTCTCATTGCTCAAGCGCTTCTCACTTATCAGAGATTTAAAGATTATCGCGCCATGGAAAACTTTGAGAGATTTTGCAACCGAAGAACTTGCCGATGAGCATCTACGTTTCATCCTAGATCGCTATGCAACCTATAGCGGCTCTGATCCACGTAAGGCACCTGCAGTTCTCTCCACTATCGCCTATGTTGAAGAAACTTTTGGTGCTTGGCATATCAAAGGCGGCATTGGAACGCTGGCAACACTGGTGCATGAGCGCGCAGAGAATGTTGGGGTAACTTTCCACCTGAACTCAGCTGTTGCATCGATTAATGTAAATAGAGGCAAGGCAACTGGAATTACTTTAGAAAACGGTGAAGTTATTAACGCTGATGCTGTCATTGCAAATGCTGATGCATCACTGATCTATAACACACTTATCAAAGAAAAATTGAGAAAGATTAAGAAGGTTAGAAAGAATCTAGAGAAAGCTGATGTCTCCCTTGCCGGCTTCTCATTACTCCTTGGCATGCGAAAAGATGATTCAGTCCCCTTAAATCACCACACAGTTCTATTTCCTAAGGACTATGACGCAGAGTTCGATGCGATATTTACCCACAAGCAACCTGTTGCTGAACCCACCATCTATATCTGCGCTCCTGGTGATGGTGCCATGTCTAAAGATGAACTATTAGAAGGGTGGTTTGTTTTAGTGAACGCACCTACCCACGGCGCTGACGGCTTTGATTGGAACAATGCAGAGTTTGCACGCACCTATGCCAACAGCATTATTGATCAAATTGAAGCGCGTGGTATCCAAGTTCGCTCACGCCTGGAATCAATGACCATTAGAACTCCTGCAGATTTAGAGAATGCTGTTAGAGCACCTGGTGGTTCTATCTATGGAACTTCAAGTAATGGTCCGCGCGCAGCTTTTATGCGCGCAAAGAATCGTTCTCCAATTAAATCTTTGTATTGTGTTGGTGGTTCAGCCCATCCTGGTGGCGGATTACCTTTAGTCGGTTTGAGCGCTGAAATGGTTGCTAATGCAATTGGGAGCGCGCAAAACGGACAACCATTAAAAAGCCACTAATTTGAAGTGCTAGAAAAGCCACAGAGAGCACATAAACTCCTGGAAGATTTAACTGCCACATAATCAAAACCACAAATAAGAATGATGCGCGCACTGGTCGCTCTGCTGGTGTAACAACACCAATATCTTCAACACCCAGTGATACTAACTTTGCTCGTGCATATTCTTGGAAAGAAGCAACGCACCAGAGTGTTATTACTAGCCAGGCTGGGACGCCGATGACATAAAGAGCGTAGAGCCAGAGCGCTTCGCTGATGCGATCAACTACTGAATCAAGGGTTGCGCCCCATGAACTTTGACGCTTTTGAAATATTGCAACGCTTCCATCAATGCCATCACAAAAGAGAGAGAAAACTAGAAAACCAACTGCCCACCATGAGGTTGCTGTGAGAGCGGTGGCAGCAGCTGAAAGAAGACCTAACATTGTTAAAACATTGGGTGAAATGCGCAGCAGAGTTGCTATTAGACCAAATCGATAAGAGATATTGAGCCACCAAGCAACAACCCCAGTTACAGGGGCATCGTTATGCAACGAACTCCACGTAGAGGTGAACTCTTTCTTACTGAGCATTTTCTCTCTTCCTTTTTCTGGCACTTGAGTATTCATAGTATAGAAGTGCAGGCTCATAAGAGCGCTAAGAATGGCGTGGAGAACTGGGTGAGGGTACCTTTGCGCTGTGAGTTCAGCGACTAAATCAGAGTTACAAGAGACGCGCGATTGCGTAGAGATTGAACTCACTCAATTCATGCGTGATCAGAGCGCATTTGCCTATGCTGGAATCAAAAGCGCTGGGGGTTCTCTAACTCCAGCAACTACTAAAGCCATCTCCTGTCTTGAACTGCTTCAAGCATGTGCTCTCATTCATGATGACTTAATGGATGGTTCTGACACACGTCGCGGTAAGCCATCTATTCATCGCCACTTTGAATCAATCCATGTCCAAGATGAGTTGGAAGGTTTCGCCCCTGCCTACGGTTTAGCCTCTGCAGTTCTATTGGGTGACTTGGCACTTGTCTGGTCAAACCAACTACTTAATACTTCTGGGATTTCAAGTGATGAGCTTCGCCGCGTTATGCCAATCTTTGATGAGATGCGCGTTGAGTTAATGGCAGGACAGTTCTTAGACATTCATGAGCAAACACAAAAGAACACAGATCTTGATCGTTCAATGAAGATTGCTCGCTACAAATCTGGCAAATACACAATTGAGCGACCTCTTCACATGGGAGCAGCCCTAGCCGCAGATGTCTCCCCAGCACTTCTTATGGCTCTCTCCGACTATGGATTACCTCTTGGAGAGGCTTTCCAGTTCCGCGATGATTTACTTGGCGTCTTTGGTGATCCCTCAGTCACAGGAAAACCTGCTGGTGATGATCTGCGTGAAGGAAAGCGCACAGCCCTTATCGCAATGACTGATGCCAGATGCACTGAAGCTATGAAAGCTGAGAGCCGCAAATATTTTGGTAAGAACGATATTGATGAAAAAGGCGTGGCCATCTTGCAAGAGATAATAATTTCAACAGGCGCAAAAGCAGCGATTGAAACTATGATTGATGAATTGACCTCAAAGGCGTTAAAAGCTATTGAAAACCCAGTTATCGATAACGCTGGACGCGATTTACTCAATGAGCTAGCCCTGATCGCCACGAAGCGGAGTATGTAAATGGTTGCCCGAGTTAAAGGCCCTACCGATCACGTTGTAGTTGTCGGCGCAGGCCTTGCTGGATTAAGCGCGGCACTGCGCCTTGCTGGTGCTGGTCGAAAAGTAACTGTTTTAGAGCGCGAAAGCGTTCCTGGTGGACGAAATGGTCTGCTTAACAAAGATGGCTATGCATTTGATACCGGGCCATCAGTTTTAACAATGCCATCTCTTATCAATGATGCCTTCAACTGCGTTGGCGAAGATATGAAAGACTGGTTGGAGCTCACTCCACTCACACCCCTCTATCGCGCTTTCTATGCTGATGGATCACAGTTAGATGTGCACTCTGATACCAATGAGATGGAAGCAGAGATTGCCAAGCACATCAGTAGCGATGAAGCTGCTGGATACCGCAGATACGTAGATTTTGTTACAAAACTCTATAAGTATGAAATGAATGATTTCATCGATAGAAATATCGATAGTCCTCTGAACTTACTCACACCTAACCTTGCCCGCTTAATCGCACTGGGAGGTTTCCGAAAGCTCTCCCCTAAAGTAAATCAATTTATGAAAGATCCTCGTCTGCAAAAGGTTTATTCATTCCAAGCTATGTATGCAGGAGTGAGCCCGCAGCAAGCTCTTGCTATCTATGCCGTCATTGCATACATGGACTCAGTTAATGGAGTCTTTTTCCCTAAGGGTGGCATGCATGCAGTTCCACGCGCACTTGCTGCAGCTGCCCAAAAGCATGGAGTTGTCTTTAAATACAACACCACAGTGACAAATGTTGAAGTCAGCAATGGCCGTGCAAAAGCAGTTATTACCGAATCTGGTGAGCGCTATGAGTGTGACGCCGTTATTTTGAATCCAGATCTACCCGTTGCCTATCGCGAATTGCTTGGTAAATCCCCAGTATCAATTAAGCGCCTGAAGTACTCACCTTCTTGTGTGACTCTATTGATTGGTTCAAGTAAGAAATATGACTTTACGGCCCACCACAACATCCACTTTGGTCACTCTTGGGATGGCGTCTTTGATGAACTCATCAAGAAAAAGCAGCTAATGAGTGATCCCAGCATCCTGGTCACCATTCCAACTCATGATGATCCCAATTTAGCTCCACCAGGTAAGCATTCTTATTATGTTTTGTTCCCAACGCCTAACTTAGATAGCAATATCGATTGGACTAAACAAGCAGGTCCTTATCGTGATCAAATGATTAAGACCATTGAAGAGCGCGGCTATAGCGGCTTTGGTGATGCTATTGAAACTGAAGTAATGACCACTCCACTTGATTGGAAAAATCAGGGAATGGAGATGGGTGCACCTTTTGCTAGTGCACATACATTCTTTCAAACTGGTCCCTTTAGACCACGCAACATGGCACAAGGTATTGATAACGTTGTCTTTGCCGGATCTGGAACACAACCTGGTGTTGGCGTTCCAATGGTTTTAATCTCTGGACGACTTGCCGCAGAGCGAATTGTGGGACCAGTTAAGTAAATGAATGAGTTAGAGGAATCCTATGCCGAGTGCAAAAGATTAAATTCTCTTCACGGCAAAACCTATTACTTAGCCACACTTCTTCTACCTAAAGCTAAACGCAAATATGTTCATGCCCTTTATGGTTTTGCCCGCTATGCCGATGAAATCGTTGATGATCTTGCATCGACGCTGACTGTGCAGGAAAAGGCAAATGCATTGGGTGTGTGGGGTAAGAAGATTATTCAAGACCTCAAGAGCGGCCAAAGTAATGATGCAATCGGGCGAGCACTAATTGACACTGTCAATACATTTGCAATCCCCCACGAGCACTTTGAAGCTTTCCTTCACTCGATGACAATGGATTTAACTGTGCAGGAGTATCAAACATATGAAGATCTTCTGGAATATGTCTATGGATCTGCCGCAGTCATTGGTCTTGAGATGGTTCCAGTGCTTGGAGTTCTTCAAGATGGTGCTTATGAATGTGCCAAGAAGCTAGGTATTGCATTCCAATTAGCTAACTTCATCCGCGATGTGGGAGAAGATTTAGATCGAGGCCGTATTTATCTGCCAATTACTGAGCTTGCTGAGCACGGTGTCACACGTGAAATGCTTGAGGAGCGGGTCCTAACGCCACAAATCATAAGCGCACTGAAGTTTCAAATAGCACGTGTGCGCCAGCTACAACAAGAAGCAACTCCAGGGATTCAAATGTTGGCAGCATCTAGTCGTCCATGTATTGAGGCAGCAAGTGAGCTCTACTGCGGCATTGTTGATGAAGTAGAAAAAATTGGTTATGACATCTTTAACAAGCGTGCCAAGACTTCCACCGCCCGCAGATTACGCGTCTTTATTAGCGCTTATTTGAAGCGCCTAGCCGTATCCAATTAGATAAAACACCCAGTACTAGCGCAAAGCCAAAGAGTAGGTCTTCCACTGGAGCTGATGCTATTCGCCAGCCAATAATTGCATCTGGGCTATACATCACAATATTTCTTGAAGTCAGCCACCAATTTGTTAACAGTTGGAAGCCAACAATAATTGCGTAAGAGGTCCAAAAGACTCGGCGCTTGAGGAGCTGTGTATTGAAGAGATAGAGATCAAAAGAAATAGCGAAGAAAACTGCAAAAATAGCAATCTGTGTATAGGTCATTTATAGACCTGCCAATGCTTCTTAACCGTGCGAACAGCTTCAATAGTCATTAACGCTGCAATTGGAACAACGATGAAGAACAAATACTCCTCCAGCGGAATACCAAATGGACCAAAAATGCCTAGGATTTGAGCTTTATCAAAATACCAATGGCCACTTGCAATCGCATATTTGTCCCATGCAATGAATAGAAAAGCCACAGGAGCAATTGCTAGCACTACTCGCTTAAACTGCTTGAGAACCCCAACTTTTAAAAACACTTCTAGCCAAAACGAGCCAACGACTGTGAAAATAATCATGGCTAGGTATCCATACTTTTGCACGAGATAACGCTACTCTAATAACCACGGGAGCCGCTTGCGGCTGAGAGGGTTTGAAATTCAAACCGACCGATTGACCCGTCCGATAATGCGGACGTGGAAAGGAAACTATGTCATTCACCGTTTTTACAGCGTGGGGCTATGAAGTCTCAGCTCTTGAATTGATTGCAGCAATTACTTCCATTACTGGCGTCTGGCTTGGCACAACTGGAAAGCGCATCACATGGCCATGGTGGGCTTTGAGCAGTGCTCTCTATATGGTCTTCTTTTATCAAGTTGATCTCTTTGCAAGTGCAGCGCTACAAATAGTTTTTATCGTTGCCGCTATTTGGGGTTGGCGTGATTGGGCACCAACTGGCGCAGTACCGGGATACCTCAACAATCGCCATCGCTTGTATTGGGTAAGTGCAACTCTTATCTCCGTTTCACTGCTTACACCAGTTCTATCTCGCCTTGGTGCAGCTGCAACATGGTCTGATGCATTTCTACTTGTTGGCTCACTGGCTGCTCAGATTCTTATGGTGTATGAAAAAGTTGAATCATGGGTCTTATGGCTCATCATCGACTTAGCCGGAACGATTCAATACGCCTATTTGGGTTATTGGTTTACTGCCGCGCTATACGCACTCTTCACCCTCGTTGCAATTGTCGGCTTGAAGCGTTGGTATGTCCTTAATCGCAATTGATGGCAGAGCCGGTGCTGGTAAAACAACGTTAGCTGCCAGTATCTTTGAAGAACTATCTGCAGAAAACACTGTTGCTGTTATTCATATGGATGATCTCTATGATGGGTGGGAAAATGCTCTAAGTGAGCGCCTGACTCAAACTTTAGAGTCAATTGTGAAATCACATCAGAACAAAGTTTCTTTTGAAATAGATATCTTCAACTGGCAATCGATGTCCTTTGATTCAAAGCGAGTGATGCATCCTGTTGATATCTTGATTTTAGAAGGTGTTGGAGCAGGGCAAAAAGTAGTTCGCGATGCTGGTGCAACCCTATATTGGCTAGATATTGATGCTGAAGTTGGCATACAAAGGGTTTTGAATCGAGATGGCAACCAGATTGCATTGCAGATGAAGCAGTGGCAAATTGCGCAAGAAATACATTTTTTGCGAGATAAGACACGCGAAAACGCGGAACACATTCAAAGCTCACCAGCTTAAAAGCCCTAAAATCGCCCATATGTCAGATCTATCGGGTGAGCTCATTGATGGGCGTTATCAACTTACCCGCCAGGTTGCCAATGGTGGAATGGCCAGTGTTTATGAGGCTATCGATACCCGCTTAGATCGAAAAGTTGCTGTAAAAATTATGCATCCGCATCTAGCCCAAGATGAAGCTTTCGTAAATCGCTTCATTAGAGAAGCTAAGGCGGCAGCTGCACTCTCCCATCCCAACATTGTTGCCGTCCAAGATCAAGGATGGAATCAAAACGGAGTTCCGGCAGTCTTTATTGTTATGGAGTTAATCGAAGGTCACACTCTTCGTGAATACCTAAATGAGCGCGGCAGGTTTGAGATTAAAGATGCCATTAACTACCTCACTCCCATACTCAGCGCACTTGCTGCTGCCCATGATTTAGGAATTGTTCACCGCGATATGAAGCCTGAAAACATTTTGATTTCAAAGGAAGGTCGCATAAAGATCGCAGATTTCGGTTTAGCGCGCGGAGAAATCATTGGTTCAACTATGACGGCTGAATCTAGTGTGATATTGGGTTCAGTTTCATACCTTTCTCCTGAACAAGTCCAACGTGGTGTTGCAGACTCAAGAAGTGATGTCTATGCAGTTGGCATCGTGGCATTTGAAATGCTGACTGGTGAGAAACCATTCCTAGGTGAGACGCCTATTCAAATTGCCTATATGCACGTGAATCAAGAGATTCCCTCCCTTCGCAGCAAGCGCAAAGAAATTCCAGAGGCTTTAGATGAATTGATTCTCAAAGCAACTGATCGTGATCCAGATAAGCGCCCACGCACAGCAGGTGAATTCCTTAAAGCTTTGGAAACCATCCAAAATGAGATTGACCCTAAGACAACTCAGATGAAGTTAGCCCTTGATCTTCCTGTTGAGCCTATTAAGGAAAAGCCACGCGGAAAGATGAAGAAGCAGGTAGAGGAAGAAAAAGAAGAAAGCATTGAAATTAAAGAAACAACTAAAGAAATTAGAGCTGCAAAGGAAGAGAAAAAGAGGGCGAGCAAGCGTGTGCGCCGCAACCGCAAAGTAGCCATCATTTTGGCAATAGCACTTGGTATTGGTGGTTGGTACACATTAGTAGGGCCTGGTTCGCGCGTAGTTGTTCCATCGGTAGTTGGTGGCACCTATGACGAAGCAATATCTACTCTCACCCCTCTTGGTCTAACCACAGTAATTTTAGAAAAGCGCTTTGATGAAGATATTGCAAAGGGTGCAATCATTGAATCTGATCCCCCTGGTGGAGGACGTATTGCATCTGGTGGGCAAGTCAAATTAATTGTTTCAAAAGGCCCAGAGCGATACATCATTCCGCAAGTTACAGGACTTACTCCTGAGGCTGCCACCGCTGCCCTTAAGAAATTCCCACTGATAGTTGGCACAAACACTGAAGTATTTAACAAAGAGATTCCTAAAGGCTTTGTCGTTTCTGCATCACCTGCATCAGGCACACAAGTTAAGCGTGACACTCCAGTCTCACTAGTTATAAGCAAGGGTGTTGAGACTGTGGCACTTGCATCTTATTCCGGCAAGAGTGGTGAACAAGCACTTAATGAATTAAATGATCTGGGCTTTAATGTTGAATCAACCTATGCTTTTAATGAAAAGGTTTTATCAGGTGTGGTTATCTCCCAGACTCCTAGTGGTGTGGATGTTGCACCAAAGGGTTCAACTGTTTCTCTCGTCATTTCTAAGGGCTCACAGTATGTCTTTATCCCTAACGTCTTTTCACTTGATCAGATAAAGGCAACTCAAGCGTTGCAAGACCTGCAACTCAAGGTAGTCGTGAAGAAGTTAGGAACTAAGAAGGTCAAGAAGGTTACAAATATCTCTCCTAAGGTGGGTAGCAAAGTTAAGCGTGGCAGCGTGGTCACAATTACCGTAGGGTAAGCCAATGCCTAAGGAGTCCAAAAAGCCACGTATTGGTGCCCACGTCCCAACAACTGGCGGAATGGCAAAGCGCTCCATTGAATATGCCCAAGAAATCGGTGCAAGTGCTATTCAAGTATTTGCATCGAGTCCGCGTATGTGGGCAATGCCAGAAGCTAAACCTGAACTTGATGAGGCATACAAAATCAAAGCTGCTGAAATGGATCTTGAAACCTACGTTCATGCTCCTTTTCTTATTAACTTAGGCTCACCGACTGAAGCCACATACCTCAACTCTTTAGCCTCTACCAAGTATTCATTGCAACGTGCTGCAGATATAGGAGCACTTGGCGCCGTTATTCACACTGGATCTGCTGTTGATGTAAACCACGTTGAAAAAGCGTGGAAGCAGATTCATGAGGGCATGATGCCAATTCTTAACGCTCTGCCCGATGATGCTCCATATTTGTTACTGGAACCAACTGCTGGACAAGGCCAATCCTTAGTTAAGAAGTTAGATGATCTTGAAAACTATTTGAAGGCTCTGGAGTACCATCCAAAGGTTGCAATCTGTCTTGATACCTGTCACGTCTTTGCTGCAGGCCATGACATCTCTGTTAAAGGCGGCATGAGCGCCACTATCGATTTACTCATTCAAATCGCTGGTGTTGAGCGTTTTCAATTAGTGCATGCCAATGACTCTATGGATGTATGCGGAGCACTTAAAGATCGCCATCAAAATATTGGCGATGGCCACATTGGTATAGAACCTTTTGCTGAGCTTCTTGCTCACCCGGCTATTGCTAACGCTCCATTGATTCTTGAAACACCGGGCTTGGAGGAAAAGCACAAGCCTGAAGTTGCGCTGCTTAAGAAGTTACGAGATAAAAAGTGAGCGAAACAAAACACCTCTTTAAAATGAAGTTGGCTCCTTGGGCACTTCTTGCAGTTGCTGCAGCATGGGGTTGGGCATTTGTAATCATGAAGGATGCAATCCAGCGCCAGAGCGTTAACAATTTTCTTTTCACCAGATTCTTACTCGGCGCAGTCGTTATGGTGCTTATCCGTCCGAAGATTTTAACAATTCTCAGTAAAGACATTCTGGTACGTGCTTCAGCCGCCGGCACTTTTCTAGGTCTTGGATTCATATTCCAAACCCTTGGACTAGATCGCACGGGGGCTGCAATCACTGGTTTTGTTACTGGCCTATACGTTGTTTTAACTCCACTGATTGCCTGGTTAGTCCTAAAACAAAAGGTCAATAGATTTACTTGGACCTGTATAGCTATTGCAACTATCGGACTTGGATTGCTCTCTATTCGTGGATTCACTGTTGGAATCGGTGAGCTCCTTGTATTTATGAGCGCAATTTGTTTTGCCTGCCACATCATTTCACTGAGTAAATGGAGTTTGGGCCGCGATGTCTATGCCATGACGGTGGTGCAGTTATTTACGTGTGCTCTACTGGCTGGAATTGCATCTATTCCAGAAGGTTATTCACCACCGCCTGATGCAGGCGTATGGGGTGTAGTGATCTTTACGGCAGTTTTTGCAACTGTTATTGCTTTCATTATTCAGACATGGGCTCAGGCACATATGAGTCCAACTAAAGTTGCCGTCATTTTGACGATGGAAGTTGTCTTTGCCGCCTTTTTCGCAATCATCTTTGGTGGTGAGCGCTTAACGCTGCAGAGTGCGCTCGGTGGAATCCTTGTCGTAACTGCTATGTATTTGATTGTTATTAAAGAATCAAAGTAGGCTCACAGCTATGGCTATCGATCTGCGTTCAGACACAGTTACCCGCCCATCACAAGGGATGCGTGATGCAATTGCATCTGCGCCAGTTGGCGATGATGTTTATAGCGATGATCCAACAGTTAACTCTCTAGAAGAGCGTGTTGCTGCGATGTTTGGTAAAGAAGCTGGTCTGTTCACCCCAACTGGCTCTCTTGCAAATCAGTTAGCAATTCGTATGCTGGTTAATCCTGGTGAAGAACTAATTGCCGAGACTAATTCACATATCGTGCGTGCTGAACTTGGAGCTGCTGCAGTATTTAGCGGTATCACTACCCGCACATGGCCAGCTGCATATGGATTACTCAAGGCAGCTGATGCACTTGAAATTGCCCGCCCAGATTCAGGACCATATCTAGTATCAACTACAGCGATTGCAGTTGAAAATACTCACAACTTTGGTGGCGGAACTGTGCAACCACTAGATGAGATCAAGGCTTTACGTAAAGGCGCTGATGCAATGGGATTGGCTCTTCATTTAGATGGCGCCCGTATTTGGAACGCACATATCGCAAGTGGTGTTGCATTTAATGAATATGGAAAATACTTTGACACCATCAGCGTTTGTTTGTCTAAAGGACTAGGTGCACCCATCGGTTCAGTAATGCTTTCAACTAAGGAGCGTGTTGCTAGGGCGCGTGTTTGGCGCAAGCGCTATGGCGCCGGCATGCGCCAGGTGGGATTGCTAGCAGCTGGTGCTCACTATGCACTTGATAACAACATCAATCGCCTATCGGAGGATCACCGCCGAGCTAAAGAGATTGCCGTTGCAATTGCTGCAATTGATTCTTCTCTTATTGATCCAACATCAGTTCAAACAAATATCGTGGGATTAGATTTAGCCCACCTTCCAATCACTGCTGCAGAGCTAGCAACTCGTTGCCGTGAAAAGGGTTTATGGATTAGCGCGCTAGGTCCAAAGTATGCACGCCTAGTGACTCATTTAGATTTTGATGATACTCAGTGCAAAGAAGCAATTGAGATTTTAAAGGTAGCCCTCGTGGCGTAGTAGCCACTCTTTCTTATTAACTCCGTAAGCATAATTACCTAACGCTCCCCCAGTTTTAACAACTCGGTGGCATGGGACAACCAACATAATCGCGTTATTGGCACAGGCACTACCTGCTGCGCGCACAGCAGCTGGAGATCCAGCGCGCTGGGCAATATCAGAGTAAGAGAGAACTTTGCCACCAGAGATCTTGCGCATGGCTTTCCATGCAGCCTGTGAAAATGGAGCACCTGGCTGGCTGACTTTGATGCCATTAATGGCAGTGATGTCCCCATCGAAATAGTCATTGATCAGATCACTGATAACTGGAATAGATTTTACAATTTTTATGTCTTTGCCAGCATTAAAAGCACTAATAGTTGAAAGATTGGCACCAACTAATATCTGATCATCAGCTATGAGATTTAGATTTCCCACAGGAGTCTTATGAGTTGTTACTAATAATGTCACAAGGAGAAAATTAGCGGTCGCGCAACATCTCAGCAACTAGGAAGGCAAGCTCCAAGGACTGAGAGTGATTTAAGCGCGGATCGCATGCAGTCTCATAGCGAGAAGCAAGGTCCTCATGTGAAATCTGTTCACCACCACCAACACATTCAGTGACATCATCACCGGTTAGTTCGATATGAATTCCACCTGGATGAGTGCCTAACACCTTATGGACTTCAAAGAATCCCTTTACTTCATCCATAACATCATCAAATTTACGAGTCTTAAATCCGGTTGGTGCTTCATATGTATTGCCATGCATGGGATCGCAGACCCACAAAACCTTTGCCCCAGACTTAGTAACACCATCTACTAGAGCAGGCAGAGTTTCACGAATCTTTGCAGCACCCATACGCGTAATAAAAGTAATTCGACCTGGTTCACGATTTGGATCTAGTTTGTCAATGAGAGCAAGAGCGTCATTAACTGTGGAATTAGGTCCAAGTTTGATACCAATTGGGTTTCTAACCTTTGAAGCAAAATCAACATGTGCACCATCTAGTTGACGTGTGCGCTCACCAATCCAGATGAAGTGACCTGACACATTGTATGGATTTCCGGTGCGTGAATCGATACGAGTTAGCGCCTTCTCGTATTCAAGAATCAATGCTTCATGGCTTGAGAAGAAATCGACAGATTTAAATGACTCAGGATCCACTCCGGCTGATTGCATAAATGAGAGTGCACGGCCAATTTCATTGGCCATCTTTTCATAGCGCTCACCAACTGATGAATCGCGGATGAAACCCTTGTTCCACTCATGGACTTGGCGAAGATCAGCAAAGCCACCTTGTGTGAAAGCGCGTACTAAGTTCAAAGTTGAAGCTGATGTGTTGTAAACACGTACTAAACGGTTTGGATCTGGGGTTCTAGAAACCTCATTGAACTCAATAGCATTTACTGCATCGCCGCGGTATGCAGGAAGAGTTACATCACCTCGGGTTTCGAAGTCATTCGAACGAGGTTTAGCAAACTGACCAGCCATACGACCAACTTTTACAACTGGCAATGACGAGTAGTACTGCAAAACTGCAGCCATCTGCAAAATAGTTTTAATCCGGTTTCTAATTGAATCTGCAGTTGCTGCAGCAAATGTCTCTGCGCAATCTCCACCTTGTAACCAGAATGCTTTTCCCTCTGCAGCAAGTGCAATACGTGCCTTTAAATCATCACATTCACCAGCAAAGACAAGTGGTGGAAATGATTTAAGTTCAGCAACTGCTGCCTTAATCGGAGCACCCTCTGGACCGCCAGGCCACTGTGGTTGCTGTGCAGCCACAAGACCAGGCGTGAAGAGATTATCTAGAGGAGAAGTCATGGGTTAAGGATAGAGAATCAATTGATAATCGCGTACCGCAATTATCCAAAGAAGATCTCTGACTCCTTATAGCGATCTAGGGGAACGAGTTTGAGCTGTTCAGTGGCAGATGCCAGCGGAACACGCACGATATCGGTGCCATGAAGTGCAACCATCTTGCCCCAGTCTCCTTCGTGAGCGGCAGTAATTGCCTGCAGACCAAATCGTGTAGCAAGAACACGATCAAATGCTGTTGGAGATCCACCACGTTGGATGTGTCCCAGAACAGATGTGCGTGCTTCTTTGCCTGTGCGCGCTTCAATCTCATTGGCTAGCCAATCACCAATACCTGAAAGCTTGACGTGACCAAATGAATCAAGTGTCTGATCCTTTGTGACCATGTCGCCCTCTTGAGGAATAGCACCCTCTGCAATAACGATGATGGGTGCGTAATGAGATTTGAATCGCGATTCAACCCATTCGCATACCTTTTCAATTGAGAACTTTTGTTCAGGAATCAAAATACAAGCTGCTCCACCTGCAAGCCCTGAGTGAAGTGCAATCCAGCCAGCATGGCGACCCATTACCTCAACGATTAATGCACGGTGATGTGACTCTGCTGTTGTGTGCAGACGATCGATTGCTTCAACTGCGATATTGACAGCGGTATCAAAACCAAATGTGTAGTCAGTGTTGTTCAAATCATTATCAATTGTCTTTGGAACACCAATAACTTTTACGCCAAGTGAATCAAGCTTTGTTGCAACACCCAGAGTGTCTTCACCACCGATTGCAATAAGTGCATCGATACCAGCTTTAGCTAGATTGTCTTTAATCTTTTCTACGCCACCCTCGATTTTGAAGGGGTTAGTGCGAGAAGATCCTAAGATTGTTCCGCCGCGAGGCAAGATGCCACGAGTTGTTTCAATATTCAGAGGCATTGTTAAGCCCTCTAATGGACCTTTCCAACCATCGCGAAAACCTACAAATTCATGTCCATACTCTTTTACGCCTTTACGAACTACGGCACGGATCACAGCATTTAGACCTGGGCAATCTCCGCCACCAGTTAGCACACCAATACGCATTATTAACTCCATTGAAAAGAAAATGATGAAGGGCTCGAGCTATCAATAGCGCCCGGCCTGTGGTCAACGCTGACTGGAACAGTCTAGCCTTGCCACATGGCCAATCATCAAATTATCGCCGGCGTGGATTCATCTACTCAGTCGGTAAAAGTAGTGATGCGCGATGCTCACACGGGACAACTCGTGCGCCAAGGCCGAGCATCACATCCAGATGGCACAGAAGTTGATCCCATACATTGGAAAAACGCCCTTGATAGTGCAGTAAAAGATGCGGGTGGGTTAGAAGATGTGCAAGCAATTTCTATCGCAGGACAACAGCACGGCATGGTCGCACTTGATAGTAATGGTGAAGTTATTAGACCAGCACTGTTATGGAATGACACACGTTCTGCAAAAGCTGCTGCAGATTTAAACCGCGAAGAGGGCGGTAACGCTGAAATTGCTCGCAAAGTTGGTTCAGTTTTAGTTGCATCATTTACAGCTTCAAAGCTTCGCTGGTTGGCAGATAATGAACCAGAAAGTGCCGCTCGTGTTGCATCTGTGGCCCTTCCCCACGATTGGCTCTCATGGCATCTACAAGGTGGTAAAGATTTCTCCACACTTTTCACAGATCGAAGTGATGCATCTGGAACTGGATACTTTGATCCAACAACGTCTCACTACCGCGAAGACATCTTGCGCCTTGCACTGCGCCACGACTCTGAACTGCGTTTACCAAGAATCATCGCGCCAAATGAATTTGGTGGAACAACGGTCTCTGGAATTCCAATTGCTGCAGGTGCTGGTGATAACGCAGGGGCAGCCCTTGGTGTGCAAGCACAGCCTGGAGATGTTGTAGTTTCACTTGGAACTTCTGGAACAGCTTTTGCAGTATCTGACACTCCAACCCATGATGCAAAGGGCGCAGTTGCAGGTTTTGCTGATGCAACTGGTCGCTTCTTACCTCTGGTCTGCACATTAAACGCAGCACGCATCATGGATGCTGCAACAAAGATCCTTGGGAAAACACATGATGAAGTGGGAGCACTTGCACTATCGGCATCTGCTGGTGCTAATGGATTAACGCTACTTCCATATTTTGAAGGAGAGAGAACTCCTAACCGCCCAGATGCAACTGGGGTTTTCTCAGGGATGAACCTGAATAACTCCACTCCGTCCGATATTGCGCGTGCCATGATTGAAGGAATGTTGGCTGGATTAGCTGATGCCGTTGATGCATTGATTGCACTCGGTGTTAACGTCAACCGAATTCTTCTTATCGGAGGCGCTGCAAAGAACCCAGCGATTCCAACAATTGCTAGCGCACTCTTTGGACGAGAAGTTTTAGTACCGCCGGCTGGAGAATACGTGGCAGATGGCGCAGCTAAACAAGCAGCATGGGCTCTTCTTGGTCAGATGCCAACATGGGATTTAGGAAAAGTCTCACACCACGAATCTAAAGCCACACCACACGTGATGGATAAATATCGAACTTTGCGAGATAACACAGCAAATTGGTAGAACTTTAAGCGGTAACGCGAACACCCTTACCAACAACAATAATTCCGCCGGGGCTAATAGTGAATCGAGCACGATCTCGCTCTAAATCAACGCCAATCTGTGCACCTGGCTCAACTACAACGTTCTTATCTAAAATCGCATTTCGAACGATTGACTTATCACCGATTCGAACCGAAGGCATCAAAACAGAGCCTTCAACAAGAGCGCCTCGTCCAACTGAAACATCATAGGAAACCACTGAGCCATTCAAGATTCCTCCGGCGATAATGGAACCAGCACCAACGATGGAATCGTGCGCTCCACCATTCTCACTAAATTTGGCAGGTGGCAATGATGGTGGATTAGTAAGCAAAGGCCATTCGCGGTTATAGAGATTAAAAATTGGATGAACTGAGACTAAATCCATGTGTGCGTCATAGTAAGAATCAATTGAACCCACATCGCGCCAGTAACCCTTATCACGATCTGTTTCTCCCGGGACAACGTTATTGGCAAAGTCATAAACTTTTGCTTCACCATTTTTAGTCAGGAAAGGAATGATGTTTCCACCTAAGTCATGGCGTGACTCGATATCTTCAGAATCGATAATGAGTGCTTCTTCCATGACACTTCGCTTGAAGATGTAGTTACCCATTGAAACCAAAGAGAGATCAGGATGACCTGGCATGGCAGGTGGATCAGAAGGCTTTTCATGAAATGCCTTAATGGTGATTCCATCCTCGGCTAATTCAATAACACCAAACTCATGTGCCTCAGATCGTGGCATACGAATGGCTGCAACTGTGATACCTGCAGCAGATTCAACATGCTGGACAAACATCTGACCGGGATCCATGCGATAGACGTGGTCAGCACCAAAGACCAAAACATGCTCAGGGTTTTCATCATGAATTAAATTAAAATTTTGCAAGATGGCATCGGCACTACCCGTATACCAACGTGGACCCAAGCGCTGCTGGGCAGGAACTGGGGTTATGTAGTTGCCAAGTAGAGCTGACATTCGCCAGGTTGTTGTGATGTGACGGTCAAGTGAGTGCGATTTGTATTGAGTGAGCACGGCAATCTTTAACATGCTGGCATTTACTAGATTAGATAAAACAAAATCAATCAGGCGATATGAACCACCAAATGGAACTGCAGGCTTTGCGCGATCTGCAGTCAGAGGCATTAAACGCTTTCCCTCACCGCCGGCAAGGACAATTCCAAGGGGAAGTTTAAGTTTTGCCATGTGCTAACGATAGCCTGTACCTCTTGATGCGGATAGGGGGTTAATATGAGCGAACTAAAAGTTGGCATCGTCACCAAAGAATGGCCCCCTGCAATCTATGGTGGGGCTGGTGTTCATGTACTCCAGTTAACGCAAGCACTTCGCACAATCAAAGATGTTCATGTTGATGTCCACTGCTTTGGTGGAAAACGCAATGATGCCTTTGGATATGAGACTCCATCAGAGTTCACTTCATCAAATCCTGCAGTGCAAGCTATTGCCACAGATCTTGAAATTGCAACAAATTTATCTAACGTTGATCTAGTCCATTCACATACTTGGTATGCAAACATGGCAGGCCACTTTGCCTCGCTGCAGTATTCAATCCCCCACATTGTTAGTGCCCACTCACTTGAACCACTTCGCCCTTGGAAAGCTGAACAACTCGGTGGTGGATATGCGATTTCATCGTGGGCAGAAAAAACTGCCTATGAAGGTGCAGCAGCAATCATTGCCGTTAGTGATGGAATGCGCGCAGATGTTTTAGCTACATACCCATCAGTAGATCCCAGCAAAGTTGTAACAATCCGCAACGGTGTTGATACATCTAAGTTTGCGCCAAATAATGATGCATCCGTGCCAGCTAAATACGGCGTCAGCGGTCCTTATGCAATCTTTGTTGGTCGTATTACTCGTCAAAAGGGTTTGGCACATTTACTTCGTGCTTGGAAAGAGGTCCCTGCCGAATACGGCCTTGTCTTGGCCGCAGGAACTCCAGATGAAGAAGGCATCGGCAATGAAGTTGCAGATTTAATTGCTGATCTTCAAAAAACCCGACGTAACATCTGGTGGATTAAAGAGATGCTTCCCCACGCCGAACTCACTGCGATGTTGACCCAAGCTCAGCTATTTCTGTGCCCTTCTGTTTATGAACCACTTGGAATTGTTAATTTAGAGGCGATGGGCTGTGAAACAGCTGTGTTGGCATCTCGTGTAGGTGGAATTCCTGAAGTTGTTGCACATCAAGTCAGCGGTGAATTAGTTGACTACAACGGTGATGGCCCAGCATTTGAAGCCTCATTCTCAGAATCCATTACGCGTTTAATGTCACAGCCAGAACTGCTAAAAAAGTATGGAACTGCTGGCAGAGTACGCGCCATGAGCGAATTCGGTTGGGAAGCAGTCGCGGCTGCAACTATTGCTCTCTATCGCCGCGTGATTGCATAAATGACCCGTAAATCCTGGATTCAATTTGGCATCGTCGGCTTTTTGTGGGGAATTCCTTACCTTCTTATGAAGGTAGCCGTAGCTGATATTCCACCCGCGCTCATCGTTGCTGGCCGCACATTTATTGGCGCTGCCATTTTGATTCCTATTGCAATGCGCAAAAATACCTTCAAAGATGCGATTAAGGGAATTAAGTACGTTGCCCCTTATGCAGCACTTGAAATGATTGGTCCTTGGATTCTTATCACAAGTGCTGAGAAAGAAATCTCTTCTGGTCTTGCTGGATTACTTGTTTCAACTGTTCCAATTTTTTCAACAATTTTCTCATCTATGCGCGGAGATCACAGCGTCTGGCAACCAAAGAGAATCTTTGGTCTAGTTGTTGGCTTTATCGGAATTATCGCACTCGTTGGTATTGAATCAATTACTGGAAGCAGCAATCCCAAAGCAATTGCAATGGTGATTCTTGCCTCTATTCTCTATGCCTACGCCGTTCTAATGATCACAGCTAACTTGCCCGGCGTTGATGGAATTGCAATCAACGGTGTGGCAATGGGAATAACCTGTCTTTTCTACACACCAATTGCTATTGCAGTATGGCCAAGTAATCCAGTTTCTGCACAAGCAATTACCGCTCTTGTGGCACTTGGCGTGTTTAGCACCGCTATCGCCTTCATGCTTTTCTTTATTGTCATTGTTGAAATCGGTCCGGCCCGTGGATCGCTCACTACCTATGTAAACACCGCTGTTGCTGTGGTTCTTGGAATTATCATCTTAGACGAGCCAATTACTCTAGGAATTATTGTGGGTCTGCCTATGGTTGTTTTAGGTTCTTATCTAGCAAGTCGTAAAGAAAAGGTTTAACGACGCTCTTCAAAACCTAGTTTGTCGAGCATGCGAGCATCACGCTGCCACTCTTTGGAAACTTTGATGTGAAGACCTAGGAAAATCTTGGCAACAAGTGCGCGCTCAATATCTGCGCGAGCTCTAATGCCAATTTCCTTTAGGCGAGTACCTTGATGGCCAAGCAGGATTGCGCGCTGTGTGTCACGTTCAACGTGGATGGTTGCGTGGACATCATAAAAGGGACGTGATCCTTTTTCCTCTCGCTCACCAAACTCATCAATTGTCACAACGATGGAGTGAGGTAGTTCCTCTCGAACATCCTGCAGCGCAGCTTCACGGATGAACTCACAAATCAACTGCTCAATTGCTTGATCACTTGTTGTTCCTTCAGGGTAATAGGCAGGACCTGCAGGAAGTGCAGCCCCAATGAGGTTATTGAGTAAATCAATTTGATCATGAATTGCAGCAGAAACTGGAATGATTTCATCCCACGTAAAACCTTGGGCTAGCTCCATAATGCCAGTTAAGCGAAGTGCCAGCTTTTCTTTAGACAATAAATCAGTCTTTGTAATTACTGCAAACTTCTTTGCCCGTGGATGCTTGGCAATTTCTTGTGCGATGTATACATCACCAGCACCTGATGTTTCATCAGCTGGAATACACAAAATCACCACATCAACTGAATCCATAGATTGATCAACAACTGCATTTAGGCGATGGCCCAATAAAGTCTTTGGCTTATGAACTCCAGGTGTGTCAACTAAAACTGCTTGGAAGTTATCTCCATGGACAATTCCGCGAATAGCACTACGGGTTGTGTTGGGATGATGTGAAGTAATCGCAATCTTGCTACCAACTAAGGCGTTAATGAGAGTGGATTTTCCAACGTTAGGGCGGCCAACAATGGCAACGAAGCCCGAACGGAAATCACTCATGGGTATATTCTCTCATTGATTTGCACCTATGAATTCCACAGCATCTGCAACGGATGTAATCAACTCTGCGGCACGTTCACTAATTAAGCGATGACATCCCTGACTCATTGCAGAGTTAATCGGTCCTGGAATTGCCATGACTGGTCGCAGAAGTTCGGCGGCATCGTGTGCGGTGCGAAGTGAACCACTTTTATAGGCCGCTTCAACCACCAAGGTTGCTTTGGCAATCGATGCAATTAAACGATTTCGCACAAGGAATCTGGATGGCATGGCGCTTTCATATGGCATGAGTTCACTAATCAATGCACCCTGTGTGCTCATCTCATTAAATAGTTTTTGATTCGATTTCGGATAGGCCACTTCAATCCCTGTAGCCAGAACCGCAATCGTTCTTCCATTTGCTTGAAGGGTTGCACGATGGGCATAGGAATCAATTCCATATGCTCCCCCGCTAATAATCGTCCATCCTAGATCTGAAAAACCACGAGCAAACTCACTTGCAACATTTGCCCCGTAGTTTGTGGGTTTGCGTGAGCCAACGATTGCTAATGAGTCAGTTATCAGAGACTTTGAATTTCCTTTAACTATTAATCCGATGGGTGGATTAATAAGTTGGTTGACTCCTATAGGCCAGTGCTCATGCTCTGGAGTTAAAAACTGCGCCTGAGCCTTTTCAATCTCAGAGAGAATCTGATCTACCTCAGCCACACGTATCGCATCAATGATGGATTTTGTCTTCTCAGCTGCATAGTTGCCAGAAAGTATGGATTCCAAAACTTTGAGTGGACCGTGCGCAGATATCTCAGCGCTCCAGAAAAAATGTCCAGGTTCAATGCATGAAAAGAGAATGGCGCGGGCTTCAAAGGGGGTCAAAAATGCTGGTGTTTGTATGTACATAAGGCGCCACGTTAAATCTGGCGGGTGATAAAAAGCTTAAAACAAACTACTGCTTGTGAATAAGTGCAGCTACATTTGAAAAAGAGTGGCGGTGCTGTGCACAAGGACCATGTTCATTCAGGGCCTGCGTGTGTGCTGCGGTGATGTAACCCTTATGTCCAGCAAAACCATAGAGCGGAAACTCTTTATCCATCTGGCGCATAATGCGATCGCGAGTTACCTTTGCAACTATAGAGGCTGCGCTTATGCTGACAACTACTTGGTCGCCTTTCCACACAGCTAAGTTAGGTAAACCTAAACCTTCAATGGCATATCCATCAGTTAAAACATAGGCTGGTGTTACATCTAGAGCGTTAACAGCTCTGCGCATTCCATCAAGATTTGCCACATGCACCCCGCGTGTATCTACATCTTTCGCTGGCACAATCACCACGCTAATGCTTGATGCTATGGATTGAATAAGTTCAAATACTTCTTCGCGCTTGCCTTCGCTGATCTCTTTTGAGTCACGCACAGGTGCAAGCTCTGGTGCAAAAGGATCTCTTAAAACAACAGCTGCAATAACTAATGGACCAGCACATGCCCCGCGTCCTGCTTCATCAACGCCGGCAATCGGAGAGATTCCTGATTGAATGAGCAGCTGCTCAATGACCTTCATGTGGAACTACTTTAAAACGTTGATTTGTGGAACATAAGTAATATGCTTAAAGGGCCAGATGACTGCAACAACTCGGCCAGTAATGCGTGAGAGTGGAACAAAACCTTTATTGATATCGTCTTGGTGATATCTGGAGTCGGCACTTGCTCCGCGGTGATCTCCCATAACCCATACTTTTCCTTTAGGCACGGTGACATCAAAATTCAATTCGCTGGGCTTGTTTCCAGCAAAAATATAAGGCTCTTTGATTGCTGTTCCATTGACTGTCAACAGACCAGCCTTGTCACAGCAAACAATGCGATCTCCCTCAACACCAATGACGCGCTTAACTAAATACTGCTTTGCTGGGTTAGGTAAGACACCGACTGCAACTAAGCCTGTTTTAACTTTTGCAACATACTTATTAGTTGAATAATCAACAATTTCAGGTAACCAGCCGGCAGGATCACGGAAGACAACAACATCACCACGGGCGATATTGCGTGAGAGGAATGGAACTTTATTAACAGCAACTCGGTCTTTAATCTGCAGAGTGTTTTCCATTGAGCCCGAAGGTATATAGAAAAACTGAACAAGGAAAGTCTTTATTAGCAGGGAGACAACAAGTGCAACTACAACAAGGATTGGGAGCTCCCGAAGAAGGGAACCCTTACGACGCATGGAGTTGATTATTCGGCTTTAGGAGTTTCTTCAACTGCTTCTTCAGCAACTGGAGCTTCAACAACAGCCTCAACTACTGGAGCCTCTACAACTGCCTCAACTACTGGCGCTTCAACAACTTCCTCAACGACAGGAGCTGCTGCAACTACATCTTCGATTGGTTCTGGTGTTGAAAGAATTCCATCACCGTAACCTTCAACGCCATCGCGCCTTTCGCGAATCTTTGCAGCCTTACCGCGTAGATCGCGTAGGTAGTAAAGCTTGGCGCGACGTACTTCGCCCTTCTTTACCAGTTCAATCTTTTCAATAACTGGTGTGTGAACAGGGAATGTGCGCTCTACGCCAACACCGTAAGAAACTTTACGGATTGTGAAAGTCTCGCGAACTCCATCACCTTGGCGACGGATAACGATTCCCTGGAATACCTGAAGACGGCTCTTGCTTCCTTCGATAACACGAACGTGAATCTTGAGCTCATCACCAGCACGAAACTGTGGGATGTCTTTGCGCAGCGATGCTGCATCTACGGAGTCAAGAATGTTCATGGAATTCGTCCTTTTTTATCTTCATCTCTTAAGCACCGGCTTTGGCAGGTGCAGACTGCGTATCTTGCCACAGAAGGGGCCTTGAGCGTAAATCGGGTACATCTAGGCGGGAATCTCCCGCATGAGCCCAGCATGTAGGTGAGCACCACCAGCCACCGTTAACTCCATCCCCCGCCAAGAATGTGTAGTGACAATTGCCCCAGCCTCAGTGGCAATCAGAGCTCCAGCTGCTAAATCCCACTCCTTTAATCCAGTTTCGATGTAGCCATCCACCATTCCCGTTGCCACACAACACAGATCAGTTGCAGCAGCTCCCATACGGCGAATATCTCGAATCTTTGGAATTAATTGATTAACTAGATCTAATTGGTTAATTCGATCTTTGAGTTCATATGCAAAACCCGTTGCAATTAAAGCTCGGTTTAACTCAATGGGTTCATTGCAAGAAATCGGTAGGTTATTAAGGAATGCACCGCCACCACGGGTTGCATGCCATGTGGCGTCAATTGTGGGTGCATGCACCACCCCTACCACTGTTCCTTGAGAATCTTTAACTGCAATGCTGATGTTCCAGCCAGGTAGGCCATAGAAATAGTTAACTGTTCCATCTACTGGATCTATTACCCAGGTGTAACCGGAAGTAGTTACCGAGTCTGCGCCTTCTTCACCAATGATTCCATCATCTGGGCGGGCGGCAAGAATGGCGTTAACAATGAGTTTTTCACTTGCAACATCCATCTGCGTTGCAATATCTATCGCCGTCGACTTAGAAGTTAACTCCCAAGAGGCTGGGCGATCAACTAATAAACGGCCTGCTTGCTTGGCGATATCCAAAGCCAGCTCTAAGAGTTCATCATGAATACTCACTTGCACATCCTAACCCTGTCGTAGGATGTGAGACATGTTCTCGGCATATACAACCCTGTTTCGCACACCGGGAGCGATGAAGTTTTCTATTTCTGGCCTCATTGGCCGAATGCCGATTTCCATGGATTCATTAGCCCTGATTTTTATTGTTGTTGCAGTCAGCGATTCCTATACATTAGCCGGGACGTTGAGCGCTGTTGCCTCCATAGTTATTTCAATTGCAAATCCATTTTGGTCAAGACTTGCAGATCGAATCGGGCAACGAAAAATGTTGATGCGAGTCGTGCCAATGAAAATCATTGGCCTATCACTCTTTATTGCACTCGTGATGAATGGAGCACCAGTCTGGACCTGGTTTGCTTCCATCATTGTTGCTGAGCTTGCCTCCATAAATACTGGTGGGTTAGTGCGCCGCCGTTGGCTTCATGTCTTAAGTCCTGATAAATCAACAACGGCTGAAGATGAAACAGATAAGCATGTAGTCAACACCGCTTACTCTTATGAAGCACTCATGGATGAAGTTGTATTTATTGTTGGCCCAATTACTGCCACAGCATGTGCAACTTCGATTGCACCAGCTGCTGGTCTGATTGCTGGAATGATTTTGATGTCAATTGGTCTGCCACTCTTTGCAATGCAACGGGCAACTGAGCCACCACCATCTCCGGTACGAGTTAAGGATCCACATCCCCCAGTAATCGGAATACCAATTGTTCAGGCCATTGCACTTGCCACTACTTTTACTGGCGGCTTCTTTGGAGCTATCTCAATTACAGTTGTTGGATTTGCAGAAAGCCAAGGAGAGAAATCCCACTCTGGATTACTGCTAGGTCTGTGGGCATCTGGCAGCGCAGTCATGGCCATCATTAATGGGCTTATAAAGTGGAAAACTCCTTACGTTGGCCGTTTTCTAATCTTTTTAACTGCCCTAACTGCCCTTTCGATTCCATTTATATTTGTGGATTCAATATTCTGGCTAGCTATTGCCCTTTTCTTTAATGGCTTTGCAATCGCGCCATTGATTGTTAATGCTTATGGTGTTGTGCAAGAAGTCGTTCCTAGTGAACAGATCACTGAATCATTTACTTGGGTAGTTGCCGGTATGCCGTTAGGTGGTGCAATTTCTAGTGCCCTTGGCGGATGGGTCATCGATACCTACGGGGCGCAAAGCGCTTTCTGGGTGCCCTTAGGTTTTATGTGTGCAGCTTTATTAGCCACACTGCCCTATTTTCGGGTTTACAAGGGGCTCATCCATTACTCTCTGAACCGTGACTGAGCTTCGATTAAACGGCAAGAGTGAGGACGGCACTCACTTGTCCCTGCATGATAAAGATGGCAATGAGTTCACTGTTCGCATCAGCGACACTTTGCGTGCCACAGTTAATCAACCTCGTCTTTCAGCAGTTCCAGAACAAGAAGTCGACACAATTTCTATCAAAGAGATTCAGCGACGATTGCGTGCTGGTGAGTTAGCTGAAGAGTTAGCACGCGAAAATAATATTCCGATTGAAAAAATCGAACGCTTCTCTGGTCCAATCTTGCAAGAGCGCATCTACATCATTGATCAAGCACAACAAGTCTCTGTTCGCAAAGAAGGAAGCCGTGATCCAGTTACCTTGTTAGGTGTAGTTGTTTCCCGTCTTGCACCTCGCAATATCGATCTTTCAGATCTTTCCTGGAACGCATGGCGCCATGAAGATTCAACATGGACTGTGGAACTGCATTACCCAAACACCAGTGGTGTGGGAATTGCGCAATGGAACTTTGACACAACTCGTCGCACACTGACCTCTATGGATGAGAACGCACGATGGATGATGGGTGATGAACCACCAGCACGTCAGATGCCAACACCGGGACTTGTCTATTCAGATGCAAATCACCCTTCCTTGCGTGAAGAGGTCACCCCTATGCCAGAAGTTCCACGCTTGGCAGTTATTCGTGAGCTCCCAGATGATGAGGCTGCGCGCGATGGTGTTGTTGCTCGAGCAAAGGTTCCTAGCTGGGACGAAATTATGTTCGGCATCAAACCTACTGAAGATCAGTAATTAACTTAACGTTGTAGTTAGCAATCCAACTTCAGATTCAATCTCACTATCTCCGCCGTGGTGTCCCACCATCGCACCTTCTTTTTCAGCCCGCTCCGGATCAAGTAAAACAACCTCACTTTGGGCAATAGCAATAACTTCACCCATGCGATCTAATGCATCAGCACTCACATCTCTTCCAAATAACTCTGAAGCGATTGCACTTTCACGAGTAAGAACAGTTGCTCTTTCACCCAAATACTCCTGCCACCTGCTAGCTAATTCACTTCGTGCGCTCAAGCTGTCATTTTCTGGTGAGAGATAGAGATGTCTGGCTCTTGGCTCTCCCCCAATAACTGCCACGCCTTCTAATAAAGGATTATCATCTCCAATAATTATCTTCTCACTTGCATTAACCATTCCGTGATCTGAAGTGAGCCAAATGCGGGTGCCTTGTGGCATCTCTTTCATGAGGCTTGAAAACATCTGATCAATCATTCCAAGTGCTGCTAACCATTTCTCACTTCCAACGCCATCACTATGACCAGCTACATCTAAATCATTGACATAAAGATAAACAAAAGAAGGTGTCTTTTGTAGGGCTGCCTTAGTCTCTGCAATCAAATCTGCTGCAACATTTGCGCCTTTGTAGTTAGCCCCACGAAAGACTGCTCGCGTGAATCCTGAGTTCTCATAGCGCTTAGCTGCAACGTGTGTGACATTAATGTTTTCAGCTGCTGCGCGCTCGAACATTGTTGGAACTGGCTGCCAATTAATTGGATCAACGCGCTCATCCCATTTAAGAGCGTTAAGGATGCGACCACCGCTGCGTGGAACTTGCACGGTATAACCGAGCATTCCGTGCACACCAGGCAAAGTACCAGTCATGAGTGTTGCTAATGAGGTTGCAGTAGTTGATGGAAAAGAAGTTTGAATAGTTGAAAACTTTGTGAGCCGGGAGATAGTTGGCATGACATCTGCGTATTTTTCAATGACATCTGCTCCAAAGCCATCGATAAGAAATAGAAGTTCACGCCCACTGGGTGAAGGGCCCATCGCTAAATGGTCTTCAGAAGTCGATAGCCCCAAGGATGAAAAGATCGATGGAGTTATCTGGGATAAATGCACGTTCATATCTTCTCATTACATCGGCTAAGGTTGTCCCATGAAGAGTGCAATTAAGTATTCGACTGAGGTTTCTGCTGCAATTGCAGCCAGAACACCCATCGTTGCACTCGAATCTACGATTATTAGCCATGGTTTGCCACGCCCATCCAATCTTTTAGTTGCCCAAGAGTGCGAAAGCATTATTCGATCTCGCGGAGCCGTCCCAGCCACAATCGCACTCCTTGATGGCATTGTTCATATCGGTCTTGAAGCAAGTGAACTAAATGCAATCGCTAATCGTGATGATATTTCTAAAGCATCTAGTCGAGATTTAGCCATCATCATTGCTCAAGGCAAAAGCGCCGCAACTACTGTTGCAGCAACCGCTCATATCGCAGCAATAGCTGGAATTAAAGTATTTGCAACCGGTGGTCTTGGCGGCGTTCACAGAGGTGCCAATGAATCATTTGATGAATCAGCAGATTTAACTGCGCTCTCACAGTTAGATATGACTGTTGTTTGTGCTGGAGTAAAATCTATTCTTGATGTTCATGCCACGCTAGAGCGCCTTGAGACCCTTTCAATTGGCATCGTGGGTTATAAAACCAACCGCTTCCCTGGTTTCTACTTAACTGATTCAGGCTTTGAAATTGAACACCGCGTTGACTCAGCCGAAGAGATCGCCGCAATTATTCAAGCAAGAAGCCAAGTTGCAACCTCTAACCACGCTTTGATTGTTACTAACCCAGTTGAAAAGCAGATGGATAAAGTGCGCCATGATGAAATCTTGGCAACTGGTATGGCAAATGCTGCCCGTGATGGAATTGATGGAAAGTATGTAACACCATACTTACTTGAGCATTTCCACACCGCCAGCAAAGGTGAGTCCCTTGCCATTAATACTGAAATCATTAAATCTAACTGCGCATTAGCTGCAGATATTGCGATGGCGCTTAAATGAAAAAGATTTTGTGCATTGGCGATCTAGCCCTGGATGTTATTTCCCAGCTCAAAGAGCCAATTAACTATGGCAATGACACTGCCAGCAGAATTTCAAGTCACCCAGGCGGGCAAGCTGCAAATGTTTCAACCTGGATTACTCGCACGCACTCCAAATCTCAGTTGGTTGCCCGCGTTGGTAATGATCCCGTTGGTTTTGCCCTTATCTCTGATTTAGATAAATACGGCGTGGAACACATGAATTTGATGCACTCAGGTCGTCCAACCGGTGTTGTGGTTATTTTGGTGGATGCCAATGGTGAGCGCACGATGTTTCCAGATAACGGGGCTAATGCCGATCTTGAAGTAAGCGACCTTCCACCATTAGATGATGTGGACGGGGTGTATTTGAGCGGTTATGCATTACTAGATTTTCGTAGCCGCGACGCAGTTCTCTCCATGATTGGAAAAATTAAGGCAGCTGGAAAGCCAATCTACTTTGATCCAACCACAACTGGAGCGATGAAGATTGTTTCCCGTGATGAAGTTCTATCCTGGGTCAAACTCATGGATGGAATTCTGCTTAACTCAGAAGAAGCTCTCTATCTAGGTGATGCTAAAGATGTCGAAACGGCAGAGAAGAATCTAACTGCTTACACACCACTTGTTGTCATCAAATTAGGTTCTCGCGGCGCTATGGCTGTTCATGGTGACATCTTTGCAAAGGTGTCAGCCGTCACTACTAATGTGGTCGACACAACTGGTGCTGGAGATTCATTTGCTGCTGGATTTATTCCAAAATGGCTAGAAACAAATGATTTAGAAGCATCTCTTTCAGCCGGAACTGCACTGGCGGCAAAGTGTGTAGCAACTGTTGGGGCGCGCCCTCCCCTAGATTAAGCGACTCTCTTGGCACAATGCTCCAATGGCAACTGCGAAGACACCCGCGAAAACTGCGGCAAAAGGTAAGAAACCGCTCGGTCCAAAACCTGGTGAATACCCAGGCAAGATCGTTGATATCGATGTTTCAAAGGAAGTTTCTGAATCTTTTCTTGAGTATGCATACTCAGTAATTTATTCACGCGCACTTCCTGATGCACGTGATGGTTTAAAACCAGTTCACCGTCGCATCTTGCATCAAATGGCAGATATGGGACTTCGCCCAGAGCGAGGACATGTTAAAAGTGCACGTGTTGTTGGTGAAGTTATGGGTAAGTTGCACCCTCATGGAGATGGTGCAATCTATGACGCACTTGTTCGTATGGCGCAATCTTTCTCAATGCGCCTTCCACTCATTGATGGTCACGGAAACTTTGGCTCACTTGATGCCGGTCCTGCAGCGATGCGCTATACCGAAGCCCGCCTTGCATCTGCTGCAATGGCTATGGTTGCAGAAGCAGATGAGAACACCGTTGACTTTGGTCCTAACTATGACGGCCAATTAGCTGAACCTCTCGTCCTTCCTGCTGCATATCCCAACCTGCTCGTTAACGGCGGTTCTGGAATTGCTGTGGGTATGGCTACCAACATGGCTCCACATAATTTAGGCGAAGTTATCGCTGCAACTAAATTTTTAATTGAAAATCCAACTGCCACAGTTAAGCAGTTAATGAAGCACGTTCCTGGTCCAGATTTTCCAACGGGCGGTGAACTTGTTGGTCTTGATGGTGTGCGCGAGGCGTATGCAACAGGTAAAGGCTCATTTAAAGTCCGAGCAAGTGTTGAGATCGAAAAGGTTTCATCACGAAAAATGGGAATTATTATTAAAGAGCTCCCCTTCACAATTGGACCTGAAAAAGTTGTTGAGCGCATTGCCGCCCTTGTTAAGGCCAAGAAAATCCAAGGAATTAGCGACATCATCGATTTAACTGATGGCCAGACTGGCACGAATGTAGTTATTGAGATCAAGAACGGTTTTGAACCAGAAGCAGTCCTAGAACAGCTCTATGCACTTACTCCAATGGAAGATACCTTCTCTATCAATGCTGTGGCATTAGTGAAGGGAAAGCCTCAGACTCTTGGATTAAAAGAGCTGCTTAAAGTATTCATTGAGCACCGCATCGAAGTTGTTCGCCGTCGTTCTGAGTTCCGCAAAGCAAAGGCTCAAGGTCGCCTCACTCTCGTCGATGGTCTCTTAAAAGCGATTATAGATATTGATAAGGTCATCAAGATTATCCGTGGCAGCGATGATGCAGCAGCTGCTAAAGAGAAGTTGATGAAGGACTTTAAGTTAAATGATGAACAAACTACCTATATCTTGGATATGCCACTTCGTCGTTTAACAAAGATGAGCAAGCTAGAACTTGAAACAGAGCAAAAAGAGTTAAAAACAACGATTGCAGAACTGACTAAACTGCTAAAAAGTGAAGATGCAATCAAAGCACAGGTTTCAGATGAATTAACTGCAGTTGCTAAGTCATTTGCAACCCCCAGAAAAACTCGAATTGGCGCTGCCTAAGCTCTAAGCGTTAAACTACGGCGTGATTTCAACTCAAGCGCTAGAACTTCGAGCAGGTGCTCGCCTGCTGGTTAAAGGCGTAACTGTGCGCATCAATAGCGGTGACCGCATTGGTTTTGTGGGTAGAAACGGTGCAGGCAAATCCACTCTTGCAAAAGTATTAGCAGGTGAAACTATGCCGGCAGGTGGTGCGGTAAATCGCACAGGAAAAATTGGTTACCTTCCACAAGATCCGCGCACAGGTGATGAGCCTGGCACAGTAATCGAGCGAATTCTCTCTGCCCGTGATTTAGATCAGATTTCACATCGCATGCGCGCTGTTGAAGAAGAGATGGCAACTGCCCAAGGTGAAGCCCTTGAAAAAGCAATGGATCGTTACACCCGTGTTGAACATGAGTTCAGCGCCGCCGGTGGTTATGCAGCAACTGCTGAAGCAGAAGCGATTGCAACATCTTTAGGTGTAACAGAGGCTGTCTTTGGACATGAACTCTCCACACTCTCTGGTGGTCAACGCCGTCGTATTGAGTTAGCTCGCATTCTCTTTAGTGGTGCTCAGACTCTGCTGCTTGATGAGCCAACTAACCACTTAGATGCTGACTCAATTATGTGGTTGCGCGAGTTTTTAGCTAAATACTCTGGCGGCCTTGTCATCATCTCCCACGATGTTAACTTGATTGAAACCGTTGTTAATAAAGTTTTCTATCTCGATGCCAACCGCAACGTTATCGATGTCTATAACTTGGGTTGGAAGGCATACCTTCTCCAGCGCGAACAAGATGAACACCGCCGTAAGAAGGAGCGCGCCAACGCTGAAAAGCGTGCAGAGATTTTGCAGAAGCAGGGCGAGAAGATGCGTGCAAAGGCATCCAAGGCAACTGCAGCCCAAGGCATGTTACGAAGAGCCGAAAAGCTGCGCAGTGACTTAGAAGATGTTCGGGTCAATGACAAAGTTGCACGACTTCGCTTTCCAACTCCTGCCCCATGTGGCAAGACTCCCCTTTCTGGTGAAGAGCTTTCAAAATCTTATGGCTCACTTGAAATCTTTACAGATGTTTCTTGTGTGATTGATAAGGGATCTCGCGTAGTAATCCTTGGTCTCAACGGTGCTGGAAAGACAACACTTCTTAGAATTCTGGCCGGTGAACTTGAATCTGATACCGGAAAAGTTGAAAAGGGTCACGGCCTAAAGATCGGTTACTACGCCCAAGAACATGAGTCCCTGGACTTTGAGCGCACAGTTTTAGAGAACATGATGTCTGCAACACCAGATCTGCGCGAACCAGAAGCTCGTAACACTTTAGGTTCATTTCTTTTCATAGGCGATGATGTTCATAAACCCGTCAAAGTCTTATCCGGTGGTGAGCGAACACGTCTTGCTCTAGCAGTCCTAGTTGTCTCTGCAGCTAACGTATTACTTCTAGATGAGCCAACAAATAACTTAGATCCAGCATCTCGCGCTGAAATCCTTGGAGCACTTGCTGAGTATCAAGGCGCTGTCATTATGGTTTCTCACGATGAGGGCGCTGTGCAATCACTTAAGCCTGAGCGCGTAATTCTGTTGCCAGATGGCGATGAAGATTTATGGAAAGACGAGTACTTCGATTTGGTGAGTATCGACTAAGGCTTACTAATCTTTACTGTATCCCCATTTGTATCATGGCCAACAACTTCAATTCTTAAACCCTCCACAGTAATCACATCCCCAAGGTGAAGCGCTGCATCAGTAAATTCTGGATTAGTTGAACCCGGTCGACGCTGAACTTGCCACCCACCCTTGATAGATTGAATCGTCATATCAACTGTATAAACAAGCGAGCCTTCTTGGGCTGGAGTTAAGACATCCAAGCCCTCACTTCTTCGTGATTCTATAACCAAAATCTTGGAACTAGAAAGCCTTACAACAACTGCTTTATTCAGATCATTGATTCTCTCAATTGGGTTAATTAATTGTGTGACCCCGGTTGAATTAATATCAGCCGAATTGAGACAGTTAATCTGGGAGTCAGAAATCCAACCCAACAGGTATCGATTCCATGAATTAATCTCAATCGCACCAACTGACCAGTTATTCGACATCAAATCCCAAGTTCCATATACGGCAGGACCAGGGTTTACATACAAATCATGCAAACCAAATAAGTGGCCAGTCTCATGTGAAATCCAACGCCAAGCTGAACCTTGTGCAAGGTTTTGCCACGCATCTGCTCCAGATAAAGTGATATTCGTTATAGGACCGTCATCGGTTGGAATACCACTTGAATTAAGAGGTCCAGCTGGCCCATATGCAATCGAACTCCATGGAATCTCGCGAGGACTTAAAACATAGACGACATCAAACTGTGAGTAGTCCACTAATGGATCTGCTGTCTCAACTGCCAATTTCCAGTAAGCCCAAGCATCTCCTTGGCCCCAAACTCCTAACTTATGGAAAGTGGAAGAGACTGGCATACGCACCCAGTTCTTGAGAACCTGATAATCAAACTTAACTTTGTTACCAGACATTTTGTAGTAGAACTCATTCATCCCATCGGTCATAGGCGTGAACTCTTCAGCTGGAGGCCTTTGCCCGACAACATCGGCAAAATCAACTGGAACTATCAGGGCTTTTATAGTTCCAAAACTAGGTAAACGTCCTGGAGCTTTAGGAAAGCCCACTTGCATCTGCAGGTTATTTGTCTGATCCAGCAACTGGCATTGCGTGGTCGGAACAAACTTATTTGTAGATGCACTTTGAGGTAAATCAACTGTAACGGTAAAGAAACCAGCGCTGTTTGGGCGCATCCCAGAAATAGAGAGAACTCCAGAACTATTAACTGAAGCTGAGTAACGCTTTCGAACATATTGAGTTGGATTTGGTTCGACAATATCAAATAGATAAGAACCTGAAACTAAGTTGGCATAAAAGCTTCCATCGGCATTTCCTGGATAGAACTTCCACTCTCCTCCTGATATTTGCAAATAGACACCCGGTGATCCAGCTTTAGTTTTCTTATCTGCAGGGTTATAAACCCACAGTTTCACATTCGTTCCAGCTGGAGCAGCCTGCACAGAGACAGGTAGTTCAAAACTCACTTCAGCATTAGAAGGGGTTCCGCCAGCACCACCTGTGTAAACATTTATGCCTTTAACAGGAGCAGAAACTATTCCGTTTGAAGTTGGTGTCGGAATAGGAGTCGGAGTAGGAGTGGGCGTTGCAGAAGGCGTTGGAGTTGGTGTCGGAGTTGCAGAAGGTGTCGGAGTCGGAGTTGGAGTTGGTATTGCCTTAGCTTTTGGAACAACAGCAGCTGGTTTACTCCACACAAGTTTTTTACCAGATTTAATGCATGTGTAGTTTTTAGATTTATACAGTTGAATCAGACCTAGCTTGCTACAAGCTTTGCCGGTGACAGGTGCGGCTGCAGTACTTGCCGGAGCGAGCAAAACTCCCACAATCAGAGCAGTGAGAAGGATTGATAATCTTTTGCGCACTTGATGAGAATAGAGTCAAAGGCTAGAAAAACAAGGGAGGCGGTTGTATATCCCTACTATCTAAGCGTCGATATGCTCGCGATCAATCTCAGCGTTAGCAATAAATTCCTTACGTGGGGCAACATCACTGCCCATCAAGAGTTCAAACATCGCCTCAGCAGCTGATGCATCTGAGACTGTGATGCGACGAAGTGTGCGGGCATCTGGGTCCATTGTTGTTTCTCGCAGCTGGTCTGCATCCATTTCGCCTAAGCCCTTATAGCGCTGAATAGGCTCTTTCCATCGCTTTCCGCTCTTCTTCAAATCTGCAGTAATTTTCTTCATCTCATCATCGCTATAGGTGTAGATGTATTCACCCTTCTTTCCTCCACCGCCTATGACTTCAATGCGGTGCAGGGGTGGGATAGCGGCAAAAACACGGCCAGAATCAATAAGAGGGCGCATATATCGATACATCAAAGTGAGTAGCAAGCATCGGATGTGTGCTCCATCAACATCAGCATCTGACATCAAGATAACGCGGCCATAACGCGCTTCATCTAGTTCAAATGACTTTCCAGAGCCTGCGCCAATAACTTGAATAATTGATCCACACTCTTTATCTTCTAGCATCTGTGAAAGTGATGCTTTTTGAACATTAAGAATCTTTCCACGAATTGGCAAAATCGCTTGGAACTCAGAGTTGCGTGCAGCCTTAGTTGTGCCAAGTGCTGAGTCACCTTCCACGATAAAAAGCTCGGTGCGAGTCACATCTTCAGAACGACAATCTGAAAGCTTGGTTGGAAGAGATGATGATTCCAATGCATTTTTGCGGCGTTGTAGATCTTTATGTGCACGAGCGCTAATACGTGTGCGAGAAGCTGCTGCAATCTTTTCAAGTACCAAACGCCCATTAGCTTTATCAATTCGCTTTGAAGTATTGAAATACTCTTTCATCTTTTCTGCCACAACTGCTGAAACAATTCGTGTGGCAGCAGCTGTTCCTAGAACTTCCTTTGTCTGACCTTCAAACTGTGGTTCAGACATTCGAACAGTGACAACAGCAGTTAAACCTTCGATGACATCATCTTTTATGACATCGAGTTCTTTGTTGGAAAGAGTCTTAGTAGAGCGAAGCGCCTCATTAACGACCTTGACTAATGCGCGCTCAAATCCCAGCACGTGGGTTCCACCCTTAGGGGTAGCAATGATGTTTACGAATGAGCGCTGGGTGGTCTCAAATCCATTGCCCCACTTCATGGCAATATCAACCTCCATATCGCGCTCAACTTCAGTTGAAACCATATGGCCCTTGTCATCCAAAACAGGGACAGTCTCTTGATAATGACCTGTGCCATAAATACGAATGACATCGCCCACGGCTTCATCAGGTTGTAAGAAATTACAGTATTCAGTAATTCCACTCTTGTGGAAGAAAGTCTCTGTTGTTTTTGTCTTTGTGCGATTGTCATTAACAATCAGGGTTAAACCTGGAACTAAGTAAGAAGTCTGGCGAGCACGTGCATAGATTTCCTCTAGATCAAGCTCTGCCTCTTTAAGGAAAATCTGGCGATCACTCCACCACTTAATACGCGTGCCAGTAACTTTGCTAGAGATTTTGCCAATAACGCGCAATCCCGACTTTGGTTCAAATGGAGCTTTTGGTCCATCGCCATCAAATATTCCTGCAACACCACGTTGGAAAGACATCCAGTAAATCTTGCCATCACGATCAACTTCAGCATCAAGGCGAGATGCAAGTGCGTTCACAACAGATGCACCAACACCGTGCAGACCACCGGAGGCTGCATATGAACCGCCACCGAACTTTCCACCGGCATGCAGTTTTGTTAGTACAACTTCAACTCCAGTTAAACCAGTTTTAGGTTCTTTATCAACTGGAATTCCGCGGCCATCATCATGGACTTCAACAGAACCATCTGATTCAAGATTAATTTCAATTTTCTTACAATGTCCAGCCAAAGACTCATCGACTGAGTTATCAATGATTTCCCACAAGCAGTGCATCAGACCTCGTGAGTCAGTGGAGCCGATATACATACCTGGGCGCTTGCGAACGGCATCTAAGCCCTCTAAAACCGCTAAATCTTTTGCGGTATAGCTATCCTGCACATTTGTCGCAATATCTTTTTCAGCCACGGGGCGAAAGGTTATCGCCCGTAGGCGCAAATGAGTTGCAAGCGCGCCGAATACGTCTCAGATACTGGAAATATCGATATTTGCCCAGCAAATTAACATCAATTTAACGAAAATAATTAAATTATAACGAGCGGGGAATATCCAGACATGGTTTGATGTTCCATAGGAAGCAAGACACAACGCACGAACGGAGAGAGTTATGTCAGAACAATTGATGCTCGAATCAGTACCTCTTAACGCCCTCGACCGTTGCGACCGCTGCGGAGCCCAGGCCTATGTTCGCGCCCTGCTTCTTAACGGCGGCGAACTCCTGTTCTGTGCTCACCATGGCAAGGAATATGCCGAGAAGCTAAAGGTTGTTGCTGCAAAGATTGTCGATGAGAGCCAAAAGCTCGTCGAAACTTCAGCTAATTAATCTTTTTTAGCAGCCTTATCCTTATGTGATCCATCGCAGTTTGGCTTGTCTTTTGATAAACCACAGCCACAAAACTTCACATTCTCTTTAGTTTCTAAAATGTTGCCTTCGCGATCAACAAAATCAACTGCGCCAATAATCTTAATTGAACCACTTTCTGGGTTAATAAAGATTCGTGCATTGGTCATGGATTAATCCAAGTAATCTCGAAGAACCTGGCTGCGTGAAGGGTGACGAAGCTTAGACATTGTCTTGGATTCAATCTGGCGAATACGCTCACGTGTAACGCCATAGACCTTTCCAATTTCATCTAAAGTCTTTGGTTGGCCATCAGTTAAACCAAAGCGCATCGCAACCACACCAGCTTCACGCTCTGAGAGCGTATCTAGAACTGAGTGCAGCTGCTCTTGCAATAATGTGAATGAAACCGCATCTGCGGGAACAACAGCTTCGGAGTCTTCAATCAAATCACCGAACTCAGAATCTCCTTCTTCACCTAGTGGGGTGTGAAGTGAAATTGGTTCACGGCCATACTTTTGAACCTCGACAACCTTTTCAGGTGTCATATCCAGTTCTTTAGCTAACTCTTCTGGGGTCGGCTCGCGACCAAGATCTTGAAGCATCTGGCGCTGAACACGTGCCAATTTATTAATAACTTCAACCATGTGAACAGGAATACGGATTGTGCGGGCCTGATCAGCCATCGCACGGGTAATAGCCTGGCGAATCCACCATGTGGCATATGTTGAGAACTTATAACCTTTTGTGTAGTCAAACTTCTCAACGGCTCGAATCAAACCTAAGTTACCTTCTTGAATAAGGTCAAGGAAAAGCATTCCGCGACCGGTGTAACGCTTTGCAAGAGAGACAACGAGGCGAAGGTTTGCCTCTAGTAAGTGATTCTTTGCACGCTTTCCATCTTCAACAAGCCATTCAAGTTCGCGCTTTAACTTCTTTTCAATCTTCTTCTCATCTTTTAGCTTTGCTTCAGCAAAGAGGCCCGCTTCAACACGTGTAGCAAGCTCTACTTCAAGCTCTGCATTTAGTAGTGCCACGCGGCCGATTTGCTTCAGATAATCCTTTACTGGATCTGCTGTTGCACCTGCGGTCATGACTGTTTGGGCAGGGGCGTCATCTTCTTCAGAGGCCTTTAATGTGAAGGCATCTTCTTCATTTCCAGATGCTTCTTCAGCTAGATTAACAACACGCGGTTGATTGCCCTTTTCCTCTTCTTCACTATCGATGATTTCTACAACTTCTTTAATCAAAGTCTCAACATCTTCAAGCTCAACTTCTTCAAGCTCTACTTCTTCTCCATCGATCTTAACAACTGCAGATTTGCCAGTCTTAGCTTCAATCTTTGGCGCAGCAGCTGGTGCCACCTTTGGTTCAATGAGTGCGTATTCACTCTTTTTCAAAATTCGAGAGGGTGAACCAAGGCCGGCCTTGCGAAGTTTTTCAACCATGAGTGGAACTTGCGTTGCAAGGGCACGGGCTTCATCTACTAAATCTTTGTCAGCTTTTTTAGGAATGCGGTTAATTGATGTAACACCGCGCTTTTCTAGCTCAGCTAAAACTTCATGCTGGCGCAATACTGCATTTTTAGCATCAACAATTGCCTGAACATCTTTAGCTGTTAAATCTTTCTTCAGCGCAATCTTTACAGGTGCGCTCTTTTTAACGGAGGCAGCCTTTTTAACCGCTACTTTCTTTGCAGGGGCCGCCTTCTTTGCTGCAGCTTTCTTAACTGGCGCGCTCTTTTTGGCAGGTGCTCCCTTTTTTGCAGCGGTTTTCTTCACAGGTGCAGCTTTTTTTGTAGCAGACTTCTTTAACACCTTGTTTTTGAGCGCACTAAATACAGCCACAATTGTCCTTTGGTTTTTATCAGCGAGCGCGCTGATGCGATGGCTATATTATAATTTGTCCACAGGGGTAAATGCACATCCAAAAGCGATAATTCGCCCCTTATTTAGCTAAATCCAGAGCCTGCCTAACCACATTTCCAACAGATTCAACCTCCACCAGGAAGCCATCGTGGCCAAATGGCGATGAAATCGTCACAAGAGGCGCTGCAAGGGGCGCAAAGTCAGCGATTTCAGCCTGCAGGCGCACAGGAAAGAGGCGATCGGTATCAATAGAGACTGCCACCACCGGAATAGTGATCGATTCCAGGGCCGCAACGACTCCGCCCCTATCTCGTCCAATGTCATGGCTATTCATGGCCTCAGTCAGGCAAATGTAGGTGTTGGCATCAAAGCGCTTGGCCAACTTTTCTGCTTGGTGGTCAAGATATGACTCCACTGCATAGCGCCCCGTGTCATCTCCTTGAAGTTCTCGTCCAAAGCGAATATCCATCTCTGCCTCTGTGCGATAAGTCAGATGAGCAATACGACGGGCAATGCCCATTCCATCAATGGGACCACGCTCTTGCTCGTAGTAATCACCGTTGTTGAAATAAGGATCATTTTTTATCGCTCTAATTTGAATAGAGGCTGTGCCAATTTGATCTCCGGTAGCAACTGCTGATGAGCCGATGGTGCAGATAGCACCGACTCGATCTGGATGTTGCACCGCCCACTCCAAAGCTCGCATTCCTCCTAAGGAAGGACCAACGGCCAGACAGTATTTTGCAATCCCAAGTAGATCAGAGAATTTAATCTCAGCAGCAACCATGTCGCGAATAGTTAGGGATGGAAAGCGCGACCCATATCGCTTGCCATCTGGGGCAATAGATGATGGACCAGTTGATCCCTGACATCCACCAATAACATTGGGACAGATAACAAAATACTTATCCGTATCAAAAGGCAATCCTGGCCCCACCATGGAAGGCCACCAACCAGGAACATCTGACCAACCAGTTAATGCGTGATTAACTAAAATCGCATTATCTTTATTTGAATTTAACTCGCCCCAACTTTGGTAGGCGATAACCACATCCTCTAACGTCCCACCACTTTCCAGTGGCACATCGCCAATTTTTAGAAAGCGTCGTTCACCATGTGGATGCCTTTCAAGCCATGCGCCGGTGACTAACTCAGACATGTGAACGCTTCCTTCCGCCTCGTGCACAACACCGATTCTGGATATGCCGAGTAAGGCGTATCAAGTGGAATTGGTGTTCCACGCTTATCGACTGCCTTTTGCTAGTCGATCTGGTCTTCACCCGGAGCACCCCACCGTGGTGGAGGGTTGCCGTCTAGTAAGCCGGGGCTAAACACTAGAACTCGTGACCTATGGAAAAGACTAACAGAGCAACCTGCTACTCGAAAATCCCCGCTGTGACTTTAGGGTGAAGCTCAATTCGCATTGAAGCAAAAGCATTAGCGGGCCAGCCTGATCCAAAGACTCTGCGCAGCAAAATAGTTAAGGAGTAACCAGGTGCATCTGCGCTAGCGCGATCAAGGCAGCGATAAGCAAGTGGAGTATCAGAGCGCTCATAGGCAAGGGTGGCAAATAATGTGGCAACGGGTGCTACAAAGCCTTTGGGAGCAATCTGTAATAAGTAATGCCACATCAACCAATATGTTTCAAAGCTCTCAGAATTATGTGTGCCGAGTGCAAAATCTCGCACTTGGATATCGCTCAAGCGCCCAATAACCCGAGCAATTAAATCAGGATTACTGGCCACACCATATTTCTCAAACTCGGTTGCCAAATCAATGACGGCCGTTGCACCATCGCGTTGCATGAAGGAAAGATCTGGACTATCTGGATCAACGCTAAAACTAGTAACGAGTGCAACAAAATCTTTATCAGATGCAAGTGGAAGGGATGCAATTTCTAGCTCTTCATAATCAGTTGTCATGATCTTCTCATTTCGTAAAAGTTGAGTTAGCAGAAACCACGGTGATAACTGCAAAAGATGGGATTTTGATAGTTCCGGTAATGGCGCGAGTTGCACCGTTATGTTTGAAGGTGCCGTTCCATGTGGCAATCAAAGTGATGGTGTAAGTACCAGGGCGCTTATAGGTATGTGTAATTTTTTGATTGGGATAGGGAGCACCTGGTTCATTGGTTTGAAAAATCTGCCCATCCCCCCACTGCCAGGCAAATCCCGGACGCAGTGCAACATCGATAACTTCACCAATGATGTCGACTCGCGATTGAAAGAGTGTCGGCAGATCACACCAGAAAATAACTGGCACATGCACTAGCGGTTCAAACTCTGGTTGATAAGCAATCGTGGCCGTTGGAACCATTTTGATGAGGCGATCACTTAAGTTAACGCTGGTAGTTACTGCGCTCTTCACACGCACCCGTGGCTTATAGGTGCGCTTAATAGCAGCAACAGCTTTAGGTTTAGGTGGAAACCACAGCGTTGGTTTGGGAGTAGGTGCAAGTACTGTGCGCTTTTTAACTACAGCCCCGCCATCTCCCTTTTTAGCCGTAATGATGATCTGGTTATCCTGGGTGAAAACATCAACACAGGCGCTGGTTGTGCACTCAGCTACTGCGCTAGCGGGGGTGAAGAGTGAGATGAAAAGGATGAGAATTAATAAGCGCTTCATGTGCAGGCACGATAAATGGGCCAAAGGACTAATCCCTGAACTCGCTGCGCTAACTGTGGATAGTTGTGACACTCTTAGTTCATGAGCGCGCGTGATGGTGATGGTTGGATTCAATGCGCCTGTGGCAATAAGCATTGGGGCCTCAATGGCGCCGCTGGGATTTTAATCGTGCGTGGATCTGAAATTTTGCTCCAACACCGTGCCCCCTGGGTTCACAACGGAGACACATGGGGAATCCCAGGTGGTGCCCGGGATTCGCATGAGAGCACTGTTGAAGGAGCATTTCGCGAAGCTGTTGAAGAGATAGGAATTGATACTTCGCTGCTAACTGTTCTGCACACATACACAGATGATCATGGTGCTTGGAAGTATGAAACTGTTATCGCCAAGGGTTCAAATGAAATAGTTGCTCATGAAGTCAATGATGAATCCCATGAAGTTCGATGGGTAAACATTGAAAGAGTTGAAGAATTGCCTTTGCATCCAAGTTTTGCAAAGTCCTGGCCAGAGTTAATGAAACTGCTTAATAACCTTATCGGCCCAACTTAATTCGCTCTCACTGCTATGGACAATAACGACAATAGTTTTTCCTTCTTCAGCCAGCTCTTTGAGTAGTTGGATAATTCTGCCGCGACTGTATACATCCTGAGCTGCTAATGGCTCATCGAGTAGAAGCACGGGAGTATTTTGTGCGATTGCTTGTGCAATTGCCACGCGCTGGGCTTCTCCCCCCGAAAGAGTGGTAACTAAGCGATCTGCAATGTCACCCAAGGCCAACTGCTCTATGACCTGATCAGCCTCCCCTGCCATTTCGATAATCTGACGGACGGTAAAACCTAAGGTAAAACTCTGATTTTGAACTGCCATAGCGCGTATTCGTGAAAGCTCTTGGGGTGAAGTCAGGATCGGATGCAGATCATCAATAGTGATAACGCCTTTATCTGGTGCAAAATCTCCAGCAATTGCTGCCAATAGCGTTGATTTACCACAACCATTTGGGCCCACGATCACTGTGATCGAGCCCGCAGGAATCTGCTCTGAATAGTCATAAATAATCTCTCGGCCTTCTCGAACTATTGTGATCTCATCAATGGTAATCATTGAGTTCTCCACACATTATTTTTAACTGTAACTAGCGCAATCAAGATTGGCGCACCGATTAATGCAGTTGCCAGCCCTATGGCAAGCTCATTGGGTTGGGCGATAGTTCTCGATAATGTGTCAGCAACAAGAACAATCAATGCCCCAATTAAGGCGCTATGAAGAGTTAACGCTCTATGGGAGGGCCCATAGATAAAGCGTGCAATATGAGGAGCAGCCAAACCAATAAAGGCAATGACTCCAACAGTGCTAACAGCACCACCTGCCAAAAGAGATAGAGAAATCAAGGCAAGGAATCGAACTCTAGGGACGTTAACTCCTAAGTGAAATGCGCTTTGATCGCCCAAGGAAAGGCGATCTAGCTTTGGTGCTATAGACCAAGCA
>RGHD01000031.1 GCA_010024385.1 Actinomycetota bacterium
GATGCCCACGTAATAAATAAATTTCCTTCTGCTAATCCACTATTCCATTCACGTTCTTCAATCATATTACTTAATACTTCACCTATTAGCTCTGGATCTCCGGCTTGCCCAACCGTTCTTGTTGGCACAGGTTTGTTAGGTTTTCTAGTCACACCAGTTTTAAAAACTTTGAAAAGATCTAAAGCTAAATCGCGCTTTGTCATTTGCTCTTTCCTTTCTTAACAACTCCAGGTGTGACATAAAACTTTTGTGTGAGCAGCTCTGCCGGTATATCACTTTCAACGGCCGCTGTAATAATCGTTTGCTCAGCTATTTGGGTTGCAGATATTAATTGTTTACGACGGGATGTATCAAGTTCTGCAAAGACATCATCCAAAATTAGAATGGGTTCTGAGCCTTCACTCTTTAAAAGATTAAAAGATCCAATGCGTAGTGAAATCGCCATTGACCAGGATTCACCGTGGCTGGCATAACCTTTAGCCGGAAAATCTCCGATTTGTAGATGTAGGTCATCGCGATGTGGACCGATGAGTGAAACCCCACGTTCAATCTCTTGGTATGCCACTTCTTCTAGCCTGTTTGTTAAAACTTCAACGTTATTTTCTAAGTTATTAGAGACACCTTCACTGCTGCATTTATATGAAATAGAGGCTGGTTTGACTTCATTCAAGTTGGCATAGTTCTTTGCAACCCAGGGATTTAAGGCCTCAACTAACGCTATTCGATCTGCAGTTAGTTGTGCTCCAAACTTAATTAACTGTTCATTCCAGGGCAGTAGAGCGCTGGCCGAAGAGCGAGTCTTTAAAAGTGCGTTGCGTTGCTTAACAACTCGCTCATAATCGGTGATAACCCCGGCCATTCGGGGTGTGCGAGTAATAAGCAGGCGATCAAGGAAATCACGCCGCCCACCGGGTTCACCGCGCACTAGATCTAAATCTTCTGGGGAGAAGTAAACAAGTTGGCACGCACCTAAAATCTCGCGCTGACTTCTAGTTGGGTTGCCGTTAATTCGCGCACGGTTAGCTTTACTAGCGTTAATCTCAAGGTCAATATTTAATGTTCGATCATCACGTTCAATCTCAATTCTAATGATTGCTTGTTGGGCGCCGAGTGAGATAAGTGGGATGTTGTTGGCAACTCGGTGGGATGAAAGAAAAGCTAAATAGATTAAAGACTCTGCGATATTTGTTTTTCCGGAACCGTTATCACCAATAAAAGTGGTGATTCCAGGTTGGAGTTCCAACTCCAGTGAAGGATAGGAACGAAAGTTGGTCAGCGCCAACTTATTAATGCGCATTAATGAAACCTATAAATTAGGAGGCGTAGCGCATTGGCATTAATAAGTAGCGATAGTTCTCGACAAGAGCGCCATCTTTATCGCTCTTGCCCATTAATATTGCAGGCTTATTAGGACCAGTAAATGAAATCTGCACATACTTAGTTCCTACAGCGCTTAAACCATCTGCAAGAAAAACTGGATTAAATGCAATTGAGATTGGTTCACCAGTTAACAAAATTTCAATTGCCTCTGTTGCTTGTGCTTCTTCCCCAGCTCCAGCTTCAAGAGAGAGTGTGTTGTTATTAAAGTCAAGACGAAGTGGGACTGTTTTATCTGTTACAAGTGCAACGCGACGCACTGAATCTAAAAGTGTTGCTACCTCAATGAGTGCGGTTGAACTAACTTCTTGTGGAAGTAGGTGGCGATATGGAGGAAAAGTTCCATCCAACATACGCGATGTCATTGTCTTCCCATCACCAGCAAATCCAGCTAAACGATCATTGCTAGATGAGGGTGCAAAAGAGATTGATACTGTTTTGATTCCTGTTAAAGATTTTGCAGCATCGGCAATGGTGCGAGCGCGCAGTAGAGCACTTGTTGAAACGTTGGGGGTTGTTGGATCCCATTGGATCTCACGCACAGCCAAGCGATATCTATCAGTTGCCGCCAAAGTTATAGTTTCCTCATTTATATCAACGTGAACGCCGGTTAAAGTTGGCAAAGAATCATCGCGCCCGGCAGCAATTGCTACCTGTGAAACAGCTGTTGCAAAAACATCACTGGCTAAAGTTCCAGTTGTATCCGGAAGTTCTGGAAGGTTTGGATACTCATCAACAGAAAGAGTGGGCAGCGTAAATTTTGCGCTGCCGCTTGTTACTAGAACCCGAGAGCCCTCTAGCGCAAAAGTAATAGGTTTATTGGGAAGAGAGCGTGAAATTTCAGCCAGCAGTTTTCCGGGCACTAAAACTTTTCCTGGATCTTTAATCTCTGCTTGAAAATGAGATTTACTCGCTGTCTCTAAATCAGATGCAGAAAGATGCACCTGATCGCCCATTGCATCGATAACTATTCCAAGGAGCTCTGTTTTGATCGGTCTAGTTGAAAGAGAGCGGGAGACCCAATTAACGCCATCAACTAACGCTGACTGCTCGACAATAAACTTCATGCTCTGCCCCAATTCAGTGAAAGGTTCGTTTCACACCTAGATTTATATATATAAAGGTAGTCGTAGTAACTAGGCAGCTTTCGTGTGGATAGAGACAAAAAGCCCAGTTCAGTGCGGTGTTTCAACTTCCAGAACATGTGAATAAGGCGGGAAAAGGTGTGCATAAAAAACATGGTTACACCCTTCCCCTTCCTACTCTTCACAACACCAACCTTGGCCTATCCACATAAAAGCTTAAGATCTCCACAGTTGTCCACAACTTATCCCCAACTGGGGGTAAAAAGTGTCAAAGCGGACATTTCATACTTTTGGTGTATTTACCTCGCTTGTTGCTTAATTCTGGTGGTGAGTTCGTTGACCTGGTTATAGATCGAACGACGCTCAGCCATCAGTTGACGGATTTTGCGGTCGGCATGCATGACCGTGGTGTGGTCGCGCCCGCCGAATGTTTGGCCGATTTTTGGAAGCGAGAGTTCGGTTAACTCGCGGCAGAGATACATCGCAATCTGGCGGGCATTAACTAATACCCGAGAGCGAGATGTTCCACAAAGATCATCGATAGTAAGGGAGAAATAGGCAGCGGTCTGAGCCATGATCGTGGCGCCAGTTATCTCTGGATTGTTCTCATTTGGAATCAAATCCTTTAAAACAATTTCAGCAAGTGAGAGATCAACACTTTGGCGATTTAAAGATGCAAAAGCTGTAACACGAATAAGTGCGCCTTCAAGTTCGCGAATATTTGTTGAAATCTTGCTAGCAATATATTCCAAAACATCATCGGGCGCGTTCAACTTATCTTGCGCAGCCTTCTTGCGAAGAATTGCAATACGAGTTTCTAACTCGGGAGGTTGAATATCTGTAATCAAACCCCACTCAAAACGAGAACGCAGTCGATCTTCCAAAGTTGTTAACTGTTTAGGTGGTCGATCACTAGAGATTACAATCTGCTTGTTTGCATTATACAAAGTATTGAAAGTGTGAAAGAACTCTTCTTGAGTTCGCTCTTTGTTTTCTAAAAACTGAATGTCATCGACAAGTAGAACATCTAGATCGCGGTAGCGACGCTGGAAAGCAGTTGCCTTGTCATCGCGAATAGAGTTAATAAAATCATTTGTGAACTCTTCTGATGAAACATAGCGAACACGAACGCTGCCATAGAGCTCTTTTGCATAAGCGCCAATAGCGTGTAATAAGTGGGTTTTTCCAAGGCCTGACTCACCATAAATAAATAGCGGGTTGTATGCCTTTGCTGGTGCTTCAGCAACAGCCACAGCTGCAGCATGGGCAAAACGATTTGATGCACCGATCACGAAAGTTTCAAAGATGTAGCGGGAGTTAAGCTGTGAAACCTCTGCAATTTTCGATGGTGCTTCTTCGCGACCTGTTCCAACCTTGGGTGCCACAAACTCAATATCAACTTCTGGGCTTTGTGGTTCGCCAGTTTCCAAAGATTCATCAACGGTCACAGCAATGCTGGCTTTATCGCCGAGCTCGCGAGTTAAAACATCACAGACAACTGTGCGCAGGCGACTCTCTAAAACATCTTTTGCAAAAAGGTTAGGGGCTGCAACCAGTAATGTTGTTTGATCATTGTTATGAAGCAGACCTAAAGGCTTTGTGAGTTGTAAAAATGCTCGATGTTGAGGTGCATCAACGGCAACCTCTTCAATCACGCGATCCCAGAGAGTCGTTAACTCAATCTCTTTAACGGCCATTTCGGCCCCTCTCTGATATCCACAGGGTTATCCACAGCCTGTGGTCTAAACCCCAGGTTGAGCCCTTATAAAACCCCCAAAAGCTATGAACCTGTGGAGGAGGGCGTAAAAGTAGAGCGGATTGGGAAAAAAAGCAACTGGTTATCCACAGTATGAGGCTGAAGGGGTGAGCCTGGATCTGAGTTTGACCGGCTTATCCCCAGACCTCTACCGTTACCTCCTTGCTTCCCCCGTATTTCTGGCCCGCAGTAGATTTTTAATTATTTAGGAGTTTGAGATGACAAAGCGCACCTTCCAACCTAATACCCGTCGTCGTGCCAAAAAGCATGGTTTCCGTGCCCGTATGGCCACACGCGCAGGTCGCGCTGTTCTTGCAGCTCGCCGTGCAAAAGGCCGCGCGCGTCTTTCTGCTTAAAGACTTTAAGGAAAACTCCTGTGCTTGCCAAAAGCGCACGCTTAACTGAGAGCGGGGATTTTGCCCGCGCAACAAAGAGCGGAATCAGATACTCATCGACCAACTTTGTCGGCTACCTATACACAACTGAACTAGACCAACCTGCTCGCGCCGGATTAATTATTAGCAAAGCCGTTGGTAGCTCTGTTGCTCGCCACCGATTAGCCCGAAAAATCCGACACTGTATTTTTGACAACTACGCAAACCTTCCAGCCGGATCTCTATTGGTCATCCGTGGACTTAACAACTCAGCTGATGCTGATTGCAAAACTGAGATTGCAACCATTATCGCCAACCTGGTTCGCAAAACCAAAGATCGCGCGGTTACAAAATGAGAACTCTGATCATCGCGCCTATCGAATTTTATCAAAAATGGATTTCACCATCATTAGCACCACGGTGCAAGTACTACCCATCATGTTCAAGCTATGCGGTTAGCGCAATTGAAACTTATGGGTTAAAAGGAATTGCAATGAGCGCTTGGCGTTTAGTGCGGTGTAACCCATGGTCACATGGCGGAGTCGATTACGTAGTTTCGAAAGAGAAGGTAAGTGTTAATGGATAGCATCTTAAAACCCTTATATATCGCTGTTTCCTGGGTAATTGTCTCAATCCACGATTTACTCACTCCTCTGTTTGGTTCAGGCAGTGGTGTGTCATGGTCACTTGCAATCATTGGTCTTGTAATCATCATCCGTATTATCTTGATCCCACTTTTTGTTAAGCAGATTAAAAGCCAGCGCGCATTAACTGCTCTTCAACCACATATGAAGGAGATTCAAAAGAAGTATAAGGATGATCGCCAAAAGCAATCAGAAGAGATGATGAAGCTCTACAAAGAGCACAAGACAAACCCACTAGCATCATGTTTTCCAATCCTGGCACAAGCGCCAATCTTTTTTGCACTCTTCACTGTTCTTAACGGAATTGGTAAGAACCCTCCCGTTAAACACGGAGTGTTGTCACAAGACGATGTTGTCAGTGCTGCCCAAGCGAAGTTCTTTGGCGCACCAATCTCTCAAACATTTTTAGGTTCAGATATAACAACCGTAAAGATCGTTACGGTTATCTTGATTGCATTCATGTCGCTCACAACTTTCACAACCCAACGTCAGTTAATGATGAAGGGCATGCCAAAGATGGATTCAAGCAACAATATGATGTTGCAACAGCAAAAGATTATGTTGTATGCATTCCCAATAATTTTTGCGATCACAGGTGTTAACTTCCCAGTGGGAGTTTTAATTTATTGGTCAACAACAAATCTTTGGACATGGGGCCAACAGTTCTATGTCATTAAGCGAAACCCAACACCGGGATCACCTGCCTATGAAGAACTGCAAAGAAAGCGCAGCCTTAAAGGCGGGGTAGTAGCTCCTGAAACAGATGTGGCCCCACCAGCCGATGAGGTAAAAGGGCAACGAAACCAACCAAAGAAAAAGAAGAAAAAGAAATAGGACAAATCAGTACAAATAGTATTAATTCACTACAAACCCGACTGGGAGATATGTAATGGCAAAGGCAAAAGCAGAAGTTGTTGAAAAGGTAGAAGAAGTAGCAGAGGCAAAGCCTGTAAAGGGCGTCGCAAAACTTGAAGAAGAGGGCGATATCGCAGCCGACTACCTAGAGGCACTCCTTGACATCGCCGATCTAGATGGCGACATTGATATTGACGTTGAAAACGACCGGGCCTCACTGGCTATCGTTGGTGGAAAATTGAACCATCTGGTTGGCCGTGAAGGTGAAGTTCTAGATGCCATTCAAGAGCTCACCCGTCTAGCAGTTCAGACCGCTACGGGAGATCGCTCACGCCTAATGCTTGATATCGATAACTTCCGCGCCAACCGCCGTAAAGAGCTAACAAAGCTTGCCAACGAGATGGCTGAAGAGGCCAAGACCACCGGGGCTTCAATCAAACTAGCCCCAATGAACGCCTTTGAGCGCAAAATCATCCACGACACAATCCAAGAGCTAGGCCTAAGTAGCGAATCTGATGGGGAAGACCCAAACCGCTACGTTGTTATCTACCCAGCATAAATGCAGGTTTCACGTGAAACCCTGATCGAGCGATATTTCCCTGATATCGATCGGGTTCACGCCTATGCCGCTTTCCTTGAAAGCGCTGGGATTGAGCGTGGATTAATCGGTCCCCGCGAAGCTGACAAGATCTGGGATCGCCACATCTTTAACTGCCTGCCCGTGACCTCCCTACTCAAAGAGGGCTCCATAGTCTTTGATATCGGCTCAGGGGCAGGTCTGCCTGGAATCGTGATCGCTCTAGCCCGTCCAGATCTCAAAGTCACCCTAATTGAGCCCCTTGAGCGCAGAGTTGAGTTTCTTAAAGAGGCTGTGGCAGGTCTTGATATTGAGGTTATCCGCGGCCAGGCCCAGGATGTGCGCACAAGCGCCCACTATGTAACAGCTAGGGCAGTGGCCCCCCTTGAGAAGTTAAAGAAAATGAGCTGGCACCTTTTAAAGACCAATGGCTCTCTTATGGCCATTAAGGGTAAATCTGCCGAGGAAGAGATGAAATCGGTACCAAAAGCCATACTCCACGAGGTAAATCTTGACGGCATTGAGCTTGGACGCATAGTAGAAGTGCGCAAAGGTGCTTAACTAACCCACGTGGATGATTCACGTGAAACAAAGAAGGTTATTGGCGTTCGCCGTCTTAAAGAGGCGATGGCAAAACCAGCCTCACTTCGAATCATCACGGTAGCTAATCAAAAGGGTGGGGTCGGCAAAACCACCACCACAGTCAACATAGCTGCAGCCCTTTCTATGGGCGGCCTGCGGGTGGCAGTTATTGATCTAGATCCCCAAGGAAATGCCTCAACTGCCCTGGGGGTAGAGCACCTAGAAAACGCTGGAATTTATGAAGTTCTTATGGGCGATTTAACAATGTCGCAAGCAATACAAAAAGTTAAAGGTTTTCCTTCACTTGAATGTGTTTCATCAAATACATCACTTGCACAAGCAGAAATTGAATTAGTTCCGATGGTTGCACGTGAGATGCGATTAAAAGATGCCATTGATGAGTTAGCAACGCAGCGCATTGCAGCTGGTGAACCACTTGATTATATTTTTATTGATTGTCCACCATCACTTGGTTTGTTAACAATTAATGCATTAACTGCTGCAAAAGAAATGTTGATTCCCATTCAATGTGAATACTACGCACTTGAAGGTTTATCACAACTATTAAAAACATATGAATTAGTTAAGAAGCGCTTGAACCCATCTCTCAAACTTTCTACTTTTGTTTTAACAATGTTTGATGGCAGAACAAGACTTGCTAATGACGTTGCAGATGAAATCCGCAAACACTACCCAAATGAATTAATTGATATCCCCATTCCACGTGCTGTGCGAGTATCAGAGGCGCCAGGATTTAATCAAACAGTTATGACATATGACGCATCATCACCAGGCGCTCTTGCCTATATGTCAGTTGCTCGCGAATTAGCAGAGCGGGGTAAACCTTTTGATTCAAATGTTGTTTCAATTAATTACAAGCGCGAAGGCGGGATTGCATAATGGCACGTCGTGGAGGACTCGGTACAAACCTAGATGCATTGATTCCAACATCATTAACTGTTGCTGGGCAAGAAGTTGCAACTCAAAATGAAATTGATGTCAATCTGATATCTGCTAACCCACGTCAACCACGCCAACACTTTGATGTAGATGCACTCAATGAATTAACCGCATCTATTAGAGAGATCGGCATCTTGCAACCACCTGTTGTTAGACAGAAACCAAATGGTTCCTATGAACTCATCATGGGTGAGCGCAGATTTCGTGCAGCTAAAGCTGCGGGATTAAAAACAATTCCAGTAATTATTCGCCAAACTCCGGATAATGAACTTTTGCGCCAAGCGCTAATCGAAAACATCCATCGCAGCCAACTGAATTCATTAGAAGAGGCAGCGGCCTATTCACAACTTCTCACAGACTTTAACTGCACACATGATGAACTTGCGCTAAAACTTGGACGATCACGTCCACTAATTTCAAACACCATTCGTTTAATGAACTTGCCAACTTCCGTTCAACAAAAACTAATTACCGGCGCACTTAGTGCTGGGCATGCTCGCGCACTTTTAGGATTAAGTGATTCAAGTGAGATTGAAAAACTAGCGACGCGAATTGTTGCGCAAGGTTTGAGCGTTCGTGCAACTGAGGAAATTATCTCAACAGGTGCGCCAAAGCGAAAAAGTGCAAAAAAGTTAAAGGTAACAAAGTCTGCAACTCCTGAACTTCAAGAGATTGCTGACACCATGGGAGATTCACTAGACACACGAGTTTCTATTCAAGGCAGTATGAAAAAGGGAACAATTGTTATTGAATTTGCTGGAGCAGAAGATTTAAAGCGAATTGCAAAGGCGATTAATAATTAATTAAGTTGATTGCTGCCGCGGCGAGCCATCTCACTCTTTATAACCCCACCCAAAGCTTTCACGCCTTCACGGATGCGCTCTGGCGTTGGGTAGCAATACGACAAACGCATTGACCAAGAACCAAAACCATCGGCGTAGAACGCTGTGCCGGGAACGTAGGCAACTTTGGCAACAATCGCCTTTGGCATCAACGCTTTAGTATCGATTTCTTCAGGCAAAGTAACCCAAACGTAAAAACCACCACCAGGCTTTGTCCATTTAGCAGTTACAGGGAAGTGCTCATCTAATGATTCAAGCATTGCATCGCGGCGCACTTTATAGAGATCGCAAAAAGATGCAATCTGATCGCGCCATGGTTGGTCTGCTAGGTAACTAGAAATCGTTAGCTGTGAAAAATTTGAAGGACACAAAATTGAGGACTCACTGGCGATAATTAACTTCTCTTTCAGAGATGGTGGCACGAGCGCCCAACCCACACGCATTCCAGGGGCAATCGTCTTTGAAAAAGAGCCTAAATAAATAACATTCTCTGAATCCTCAGCGCGCATGGCGTTTGGCGAAGGTTTATCAAAGCCAAGCAGGCCATAAGGGTTATCTTCCACAACAAAGATGCCTTCTGTGCGGCAGATATTTAAGATTTCAGTACGGCGATCTGCAGGAAGTAGAACTCCCGAAGGGTTTTGGTAGTTAGGGATTGTGTATAAAAACTTAATTCGACGCCCTGAAGCACGAACGCTCTTTATTGCAGCGCGTAAACCATCTGGAACTAATCCCAAATCATCGGTTTCAACATGGATAACTTTGGCTTCATATTGATGGAAAGTACCAAGTGCACCAACATATGAAGGTGCTTCAGCTAAAACAACATCGCCTGGATCAATAAAAATACGTGAAATTAAATCTAGAGCTTGCTGAGAACCTGTTGTTACTAAGACATCATCAGGATTAGCGCGAATACCTTCCAACGCCATCATCTCGCAGATTTGCTCGCGAAGTTTTGGATGTCCTTGTCCACTTCCATACTGCAAAGCTTCTTGGCCATTATTTATAATAAGTTTTTGAACAACATCAGCCATCATTGCCATTGGAAGTGCTGAAAGATTTGGCATTCCGCCAGCTAATGAAACTATTTCAGGTCTGGATGCAACGGCAAAGAGTGAGCGAATCTCACTTGGTTGCATATGCGCAGCCCGTCCAGCAAAGCGTTCCTCTAGATTTTGAGGCGCTCCGGTTGCAAAACGTGGCGTTACATCAGACATGGCTTAAGTCTCCCATATGCCGGCACGTAGCCGAGCACTTATTAACGACGGATACCGGCTTTGCGAAGATCAGAAATACGCAAAGTTCCTGTTTTTGCATCATCTTCAGCAGCTAAATAGAGGCGCTGAATTGCAATAACGAGGGCTTCTGCAATCACATCACGAAAATCTGGTCGGGACATACGGCCAATATCGCCAGGATTAGTTTTATAACCCAAATCAATACGAACTGCCGGCGCTTTAGTTAAGCGCAACAAATCCCATGTCATGGCATGTGTGCGGCAGTTAGCAAAATCAGTACGGGCACAAATCTCGCGCTGAACTAATGATGCAAACCTTTCTCCAACAATTGAATGCACACCGTGTGCTTCACTGCCATAGAAATATGTTGCTACACCATGCGCATTTTCATTTTTATAACTATCTTCATGAAGTGAAATCATCAAATCAGCGTTGCTGCTATTTGTGAAAGCAATTCGCTCACTTTCGGATGGATTATTTCTTTCACCACGAGTTAAAAAAACTGAAGCACCAAGGGCAAGCAAGCGGCCTTCAGTGCGGAGTGCAACATCATAAACAAGTGGGTCATCACCATCTGGGTTCAAAACAATTGTTTTATTTGCAAGTGCTGGCCCACGATTTTTCTGATTAGCACTCTCACGCAAGATTGATGGTGCGCCACCTGAAACAATTTTAGTTAAACGAATAAGAGCAATGATTGTCGCAGGACCACATTTACCATCAACAGTTGCACCAACTGATTTTTGAAAATCTTTGACGGCTAATTCAGTGCGTGGACCATAGATGCCATCTACTCGTCCACAATCAAAACCCATTTCAGTTAAACGCGATTGCAACGCAGCAACATCATCACCATGCATTAAGGGTGGCTCTTGAAGGCTGAGCGATCTATCTCCCAATTTCCACTGCGCTTCTTCTAGAGCGCGAGCCGTGACCTCATCAACAATACCCGTGACGCTTAAGCCACGGGCTTGTTGAAAAGATCGAATCTGGGATTCAGAGAGCTCTGACATTTTATTTAAGAGAGAAAGCTTTCAAGTTCCTTCAACATCGCAGGCTTTGGCTTGGCTCCAACAATTGTCTTAACTATTTCGCCATTAACAAAAACGTTCATAGTTGGAATTGATGAGATTCCATACTTAATCGCAATTGCTGACTCTTCATCAGTATTGAGTTTTACGATTTTTAACTTTGAACCGTATTCATCTGAAATCTCTTCAAGAATTGGTCCCACAGCACGGCATGGGCCACACCATTCCGCCCAGAAATCCACCAATACCGGCGTGCTGCTCTTTAATACCTCAGCATCAAATGTTGCTGTAGTTACTTTGCTCGTGGCCATTTATTACTCCTTGATATGTGTGTTTAGGTTGAGAACTTTAGTGTCCTGAGAGAAATCTTTCAGCATCTAGCGCTGCGGCGCAGCCAGAGCCAGCTGCTGTGATTGCTTGGCGATAGGTGTGATCCACCAAGTCACCGCAGGCAAAGACGCCCTTGATATTTGTTCTAGTGGATCGATCTTCCACTTTTACATAGCCTTCAGAATCTAGATCGATTTGGCCAATAATTAATTCACTGCGTGGAATATGTCCAATTGCAACAAATAGACCAGTGACATCTAATGTTGATTCAGATCCATCTAATGTGTTCTTTATCTTTAGACCTGAAACTTTGTCAGCACCCAGAACATCAATAACTTCAGAGTTCCACAAGAATTCGATCTTAGGATTATTGGCTGCGCGCTCTGCCATAATCTTTGATGCACGCAATGAATCACGACGATGAATCAAAATGACTTTGTCAGCAAAGCGAGTTAAGAACGTTGCTTCTTCAACTGCTGAGTCTCCCCCACCGACAACTGCAATAGTTTGTCCGCGGAAGAAGAAACCATCACATGTAGCACACCAAGAAACACCATGACCAGATAAACGCTTTTCATTTACTAAACCAATTTCACGGTATGCACTACCAGTTGCAAGAATGACAGCTTTTGCTTTAACGGTATTGCCTGAACCATCTTTCAAAATCTTGATATCACCTGATAAATCCATTTCAACAATGTCATCGGTGATCAACTGCGTGCCAAAGCGCTTTGCTTGCTTTCGCATGCTGTCCATTAAATCTGGACCCATCACACCATCAATGAATCCAGGAAAATTTTCAACTTCAGTGGTGTTCATGAGTGCACCGCCTGCAGTTACTGAACCTTCATACATAACTGGGTTTAACTGTGCGCGAGATGCGTAAATAGCAGCTGTGTATCCAGCTGGGCCTGATCCAACAATTACAACATCTCTAACTTCACTCATATCTACTCCTCATAACCCGTAACTTATCTTCTTTATTCCGCTTGGCCAGGACGTCGTAAAACAGAGTTCTTTAGATGCCTAATCATTGTGATTTCTTCAACACCAGCGGCTTTGCCTGCAATCAAATAACCTATAAAAGCTGCAGCCATTACAACTGCCAACTCTCCTATTCTTGCGATTTGGCTCATTTCAACACCAACCCAATCTAGGTATTGCGTAAGCGCGAAAAGTGGCAACATCACGCCAAAAGAGGCACCGAAGAGACGTAGGTGTTGACCACCGAAATCTTTCAAAGAGATCTTTCCTGTGTGTTTTTTAAGTAGCGATAGAGTAACTAATAAACCTAGCAAGTATGAGATTGAAAATGCTGCACCTAAACCAATTGTCACCCATTGATTACGCAATGTGGCAAGTGAAAGGTAAGAAAGTCCAACTGCAATGATATTGATAATTAATATTGAAATTACTTGTGTGCGAGTATCTTCAAATGCATTAAAGCCACGAATGAGAATTAAGTTAATAGAGAATGCCACTAGACCAAAACTCAATGCTGCTAATACATAACCAATATATCTTGAGTCTTCTAATGGAATTCCAATAAAGAGAACTGAGGTAATGAGTGGACCAAATAATAAAAATGCAACTGCACTCGGGATTGTAATAACACCAACAAGTCGAATTGCACGAATTAACTGCTCACGCACTTCTTCGGCTTTCTTCTCTAAAGCAAGTCGTGAAATGTGAGGCAAGATGGCCGTAATGATTGAGATTGTCACAATTGAATAGGGCAATAACATGACGTAATAAGCAAATGTGTAGGGAGTGTAACCAACTCCACGCTCTATTCCTTCTTGTGCACTTCGCACAGCAGCACTTGTAGCAACGTTTACTGTTACCAAATAGCCAAGTTGTGAAATCAAAACATAAATCAAAGTCCAGCCTGCTAGACCAAAAGATTTACCAAGTCCCTTTACGCCCCATTGCGGGCGTAGCTTTATTCCCAGTCTCTTAATGACTGGAACTAAAACAAGTGCTTGGACAACGACACTCAACGTTGTTCCCCATCCCAGAATCTGCACTTGGATATTTGAAATGTTAGTAATGTTTACTGAAGGTGCAAAGATAAGGAAAGCGCCAAATAAGACTATTCCAACAATGTTATTGGCTATCGGTGCCCACATCAGTGGGGCAAAGGAACCACGGGCATTTGCTACTTGTCCCAGCATCGTGAATAGGCCTAGGAAGAAGATCTGAGGCAAGCAGTAGCGAGTAAATGCAATTGCAATCTCTTTTTCGGTTTCAAAGCCTGTTGTGAAGAACTCTGGTGCATATAGACGAACCAGCGCTGGCGCAAAATACATTCCAACGGCAACTAGAA
>RGHD01000032.1 GCA_010024385.1 Actinomycetota bacterium
TCTGTATTTCACGTCGCTAGCAATCGTGCGCTCATAAGCTTTATTTGCATAAGAGGCATCAATAACTTCAATATCACTAACAATCGAATGCTTTCCACAAAAATCCAACATCTCTTGCATCTCTGGAATACCACCAATCATTGAGCCTGCGATACGCCTGCGTCCATTGAGCAAGGATCCAGCATTGACTTCATAAGGCTTTCCTGGCAGTCCTATGACAACCAAAGTGGCATCGAGCTTTAGTAGATCTAGATATTCATTAATATCTAAAAAGGCACTGACAGTATTGAGAACCAGGTCGAAGGATTTGTGTAGAGGCTTGAGAGCTCCGGCAACACTGGTATCGATGAAATGCTTGGCTCCCATCGCCAACGCATCAGCTTTCTTTGAGGGTGAGTGCGAAAAAACAGTAACTTCAGCACCCATTGCCACAGCGAATTTTACGCCCATATGTCCAAGACCACCCAGACCCACAACAGCTACTCTGCTTCCTATACCGGTATTCCACTTACGAAGTGGTGAGTACAAAGTGATTCCAGCACAAAGTAATGGGGCTACACCGTCAAGTGAAAGATTGCTTGGAATATGAACTGCATAATCCTCATTAATAACAAAGAGATTGGAATACCCACCTAGTGCAACTGTCTTACCGTCGCGTTCCATCGAGTTATATGTTCCAGTCATTCCCTCTTCGCAGTACTGTTGCAATCCGGCTAAGCAGCTTGCACATGTGCGGCAAGAGTCAATGAAAACACCAACGCCAATTGGATCGCCAACTTTAAACTTAGTTACTGCGCTGCCAATGGCACTTACAGTTCCTGCAATTTCATGTCCAGGCACCATCGGAAATATTGCAGGACCCCATTCTTCTCGAACCTGGTGAATATCTGAGTGGCAGATCCCGGCATAGGCGATTTCTAGAGCTACATCGTGTGCACCCAATTCACGGCGCTCAAACTCATGTGGTGTGAGCGCTGCCTTGGGCGTGAGCGCTGCTAGTCCGCGTGCTTTCATGATAACTCCCTGAATAGTTTATTGATTGAAAGGTAGAGGCTGAGAAGATACATGACCGGCGCGAGATGCGCGCGCTGTAACTTGGCGCATGTGGTGCCTGCGACATAAAACTTCATATCCAACTTCACTGCCCGGTGAAACATCTCCAACAACAACTTGCTCACCTTCAACAACCATAACGCCACCAACGGTACGAGCGTTGTGGGTTGCACGAGAACCACACCAACATAAAGCCTCAACCTGCAATGTATTTACTCGATCTGCAAGTTCAACTAAGCGAGCAGATCCGGGGAACAGCATTGTGCGAAAATCGCTCAAAATTCCAAAAGCATAAACATCAATTCCAAGACCATCTACAATGCGTGCCAGTTGCTCGATCTGAACTGGTTCATAAAATTGAGCTTCATCACAAATGATGTAATCAATGCGCTCTCCGGTAGAAAGTGCATCGACAACATATTTGTGAATGTCTAGGGTAGGGATGACTTCAATTGCAGGTGAGGAAAGACCTAAACGAGAGGAAATAATTCCGCTGCCTGCGCGATCTTTGTTAGTGAAAATCAGACCACTTCGACCGCGACTTTGATGATTGTGCGCCGTCTGCAATGCAAGGGTGGATTTTCCACTGTCCATTGTTCCGCAGTAGTAGGTCAACTCAGCCATGGAATGCATCTTGCCATAGAGTTAGGCAAAGAGCCCCTTTGCTATCAGGGCTGCTTCAAGTTTAGGTAAAAGTTTTAGTGCCATATCGACCGAAATGTGAGACGCATCCCGATAAGCAACGGTTCCATCAACTATTGCAGGGCAATAAGACGCACACAACCATGGGTTCGGATTGATCACTTCAAAACCTGGGATAACTGAAACCTTAGAGCGCTGTGTTGAGTCACAAACTTTGGAATCGCGCGAGGCTAGGCAATTAGGGATATCTCGAAGTGGTCGGGGAGTATCACTGATATAGATCAGGTTACTAGTCGACCCCCTTAGTTCCCTGAGTAGTTTTCTTTGTCCTTCGTTCCACCACTGCGCTCGAGTAATAGTGCTGTTCCCCGGTGTGAAATATTGGAAGCTACTTGTGATGACTGCTAAGGGCTCTATCTCGGCGATTCTCTTGATGGAATTTTCACGCCACTTCGTGCAATGCACCATTTTGAACGCACCTTGATCTGGTCGCTTGGCATCAACTGCAGGACAAGCAGATTTAGTGAGTGAGATCAGTTTAAAACCTCGTTCGTTGGCCATCTTTTCTAGCGTTGGAAACCATTGCGCAGCATGTGAATCTCCGTAAAGAACTATTGTGTTCGAGGATTTTTTGTCACCGTACGTGCAATCTCCAGACTTTGTTTCACCGTAGTTCACATGACATCCATCACCATACACGGCCGGTTTTTCCATAACTTGGACTAAATCAAATTGGTAAGAAATCTCACCCTTGGTAGTAATGATGGAGGACGAAGTAAATGAAATGAGCACACCGGCCACGAGTGATGCTGCCGTTGTGATAGCAGCCCCTTTAAATACTGTCCGTGATGCTAACTTTTTATGCCGTAGAGGTTCCTCCACATATTTGCTGGTGAAGTGAGCAAGTACGATAGTTAAAAGAATGCATAAAAATCTCTCATAAAAGCGCAATGGGCGCCCCATAGCGCTGCTGGGAAGAATTAAGGCTGGCCAATGCCAGAGATAGAGCGGATAGGAGATAGCCCCTAACCATTGACTCAACCTGGAATTTGCTAAATCGTTAAAGAGTGGAGGCCAGTATTTGATTGAAGTAATCAAAGCAACTGTTGCTAGAACAGGTACCAATGCATTCTTGCCAGGAAAAGCTGTGTTCTCATTAAAGTTAAAGGAAGTTATTGCAATTCCAAAAAATCCAAGCCAAGGAAGGATGCGAATCTTCTTCTTAGATTCTGGTAAGAAAAGAAGTAGAGCTCCGAAACCTAGTTCCCAAGCACGTGTTGGTAAAGAGTAAAAGGCCCAGATAGGTGCAACTTGAGTGAGATAAATAGAGAAAAGCAGTGAGAGTAAAGTTGCGGTTGCGATTCCAGCAAAGATAACTCTCTTTCCATATCGTGCTAGGAAAAGTAGGAAGAGTGGCCAAACAAGGTCATCACGAGTTATAGGAGGAAAGAGAATCCAGGCAAAAAACGCCGTTACGAATAGTACGAAGACAGAGGTCGGGAGTAGTCTTTTGATGCGACGTTGGTAGAAACTTTTAAGATCTAATTTTCCTGTCATCTCAATCTCACGAAGGATTAGGCCTGTGATGAGGTAGCCAGAGATAACATAAAAGATATCCACGCCAATGAAGCCACCTGGAACAAGACGTGCATGAAAAACTGTTACTAATATTGCAGCTAGTGCGCGCAGGCCTTGTATTTGAGTAATGCGCACAGTTATGAAACTACCAGTGAGTGAACTGGAATCTGTGGATACTTAGCCGCCAATCGTGCTCGGCCTTCAAGGGCCTGAATTTCTAGTAGTGCCACAATTTGATACACACTTCCGCCAGCTCGGTTCACAAGTTTAATAGCAGCATCGAGGGTTCCACCTGTCGCCAAAACATCATCAATGAGTAGTACTTCACCAGCAAATGGAATTGCATCCACATGAATTTCCAAGATATCTGTCCCATATTCAAGACCATAGTTCTGTGAAAAAACAGCGTGGGGAAGTTTTCCGGCTTTACGAATTGGAACAAATCCGGTTTTCATCCTGTTGGCTAGTGCGGACGCGAAGATGAATCCACGAGCTTCAATACCTGCAATCGAAGTTGAAGGTCTAACAAATTGTGCGAAATGTTCTGTTACTGCAGTGAAAGCCTCCCCGTTGCCAAGCAGTGGGGTGATGTCTTGGAAGAGTATTCCTGGCTTTGGATAATCAGGGATTTCTCTGATGAGTGAGATGGCCTCATCAATTCTCATATGCTCATCCTAACGAATGTGTCCGAGAGGGGACTTGAACCCCTAATCCCTTACGGGAACTAACACCTCAAGCTAGCGCGTCTGCCAATTCCGCCACCCGGACTAAGTGCTGGGAAAGGATAGCAATTGGGTGAGAGAATGGCGAAATGACTACAACATCACGCACCGAACTTGAAAATGAAGCCATCCGCATTTGCCAGGAATTGATCAGAATTCCTTCAGTCAATTATGGAGATGGAAAAGGTGATGAAAAGGAAGTAGCCGAATATGTGATGAAACTGCTCATTGAAGTTGGTATTGAAGCAAAAATGTATGAAGCAGCACCTGGACGTTGCAACGTCATTGCACGCATCAAGGGAAAAGATTCGACACGACCCGGGTTAGTTCTTCACGGCCATATAGATGTTGTTCCAGCAAATGCAGCTGATTGGTCAGTTGATCCTTTCAGTGGAGAAATACGCGATGGAATGATTTGGGGCCGCGGGGCAGTGGATATGAAAAATATGGATGCCATGATTTTGGCGACCGTGCGCGATTGGGCGCGAACTGGCTATACACCAAAGCGTGACATTGTTTTAGCATTCTTTGCCGATGAAGAAGCGGGCAGCATCTATGGTTCGCATTGGATGGTGGATAAGCACCCAGAAGTTTTTGCCGGATGTACTGAAGCGGTTTCAGAAGTTGGTGGGTTCTCAGTAACTGTAGCCGGTGGCAAACGTCTTTATTTAATTGAGACTGCAGAAAAAGGTATTCACTGGATGCGTTTGACAGCGCATGGACGTGCTGGACATGGATCAGTAACAAATAATGAAAATGCACTTACACGTCTGAGTGAGGCAGTGGCAAAAATTGGCAATCACCAATGGCCGCAGCGATATAGCCAAACAGTTAAAGCATTCTTTAAAAAGGTTGCAACAGAGACTGGCAAGGAATACAACGAAAAGGATCTAACACCATTACTCAGTGAGTTGGGATTTGCCGCTCGCATGGTTGGAGCAACCTTGCAAAACACAGCTAACCCAACAATGCTAGAAGCGGGTTATAAGGCAAACGTTATTCCTGGTTCTGCCAGTGCAGTTGTTGATGGTCGTTTTATTCCAGGTTTTGAAAATGAACTCAACGACACTATCAAATCACTCATTGGCCCTGACATTACGATTGAAACAATCACTACGGATAAAGCCTTAGAAGTTCCCTTCGAGGGTGATTTAGTAGATGCGATGTGCGCAGCGATCAGGGTCGAAGATCCTGAAGGCATTCCAGTTCCTTATGTGATGAGTGGTGGAACTGATAACAAGGCGTTGGCTGAACTTGGAATTATTGGTTACGGTTTCTCACCGCTCAAATTAGCTGCAGATTTTGATTTCATGGCTCTTTTTCATGGCGTTGATGAGCGAGTACCAGTTGAGGGACTCACTTTTGGTGTCAGAGTTTTAAAGGATTTCTTAGAGAATGCTTAAAGGCTGACATCATCGAGTGCCTTGCGCAAGATGTCAGGAAGAGATATCTCTTCACTCTTTAAGACACCGCGAAGTTGTGCGCCAGTTCTTGCTCCGATGATTGTGCTGGTGACTCCAGGAGCATCACGCACCCATGCTAAAGCAACTTCAAGAGGGGAATAGCCTAAACCACTTGCCGCAACACAGACTGCTTCAACAATGCTGCTACTTCGTGAATCTAGATACATTGCAATATCTTTGGCAAAGTGGGGAGCAGCACCACGTGAATCACTTGGAATACCATTGCGATATTTTCCAGTCAGTACGCCGCGAGCAAGTGGGGCCCATGCAAGAAAGCCAACGCCACAAGCTTGTGCGCTATCGAGTATTTCAATTTCAGCATCCCGATTAAGTAATGAATATTCACATTGAACTGTTGTGATAGGGGCCTTGGCCGAATTGCTGGTTTGTTTTGTTGCAGATTGCGCAAGTTGCCAGCCGTTAAAATTTGAAAGTCCGACGTATCGAGCTCGTCCGGAACTGTATGCATAGTCAAGTGCCGAGAGAGTGTCATCGATTGGCGTGAAAGGATCCCAGGTGTGAACTTGCCAAATATCAACAAAATCGCTGCCAAGTCTTGCTAAAGAGCGGTCAAGATCAGCGATAAGTGCATGACGGGAGTTATCAACTGTTCTCACACCATCAGGGAAAGTCAGACCGGCTTTAGTTGCAATGACAACGTCATCACGTTGAAAGAGAGAGCCGATGAGACCACCGATTACTCGCTCACTGTCCCCATCCCCATAGGTTGTAGACGTATCAATGAAGTTTCCACCAGCATCTATGAAAGCGCGGCATTGATCTGCAGCCTCATGTTCATCAGTATCGCGACCCCATGTCATCGTTCCCAACGCTAAACGCGAGAGCATCAGCCCGCTATTTCCTGCTTTGCGCATTTGCATGGAGTGACCCTAGCAAGTCATGAGAGTAAAACCTGCGATAGCCTTTGCGATATGCAGATAGTTTTGATTAGGCATGCCCATTCTCAGGCAAATGCTCGAGGGGTCTTATCTGGTCGGCTACCCAATATCTCACTTTCCGAAAAGGGAGTGAAGCAATCTCACGATCTTGCTGCGCGATTAGGCGTTTTCCCAGTTGCAGAAATTCGCATAAGTCCCATGCAAAGATGCCTCGAAACAATTGCGCCTTGGGTAGCAGCTTTACCAAAAGAATCCCAAAAATTGGTGGTTACCGAAGAAAACTTGACAGAGGTTGATTACGGAAGTTGGAGTGGCAAGAAACTATCTGCTCTATCCCGCCATAAATTGTGGAAAACTGTTCAGGCAAATCCTTCAGCAATGTATTTTCCAGAGGGTGAAGGTTTAGCCCATATGCAACAAAGGGCTATGCAGGCAGTTCATGAGGTTTTGAAATCAAAAAAAATAGGAGCTGGGGTTCTCGTTAGTCACGGTGATGTCATTAAAGCCATTGTTGCCTGCGCGCTAGGGATGCATCTTGATGACTTTCAGCGCATTGTCATCGACCCAGCTTCGGTCACTATCTTGGATTACACACATGGCAAAGCGCGATTGACCTTACTCAATGACGTTCGCTCAAACCTTAATGAAGCACTATCTGGACCTAAGCGGGTCAAGAATCTACTTGGTGGTGGATCAGGAAAATGAGCCATGAGTTTAAAAACGTCGACCGCTTTATCTGCGGGACTATTGGTGAACCAGGCGAGCGTGAGTTCTACCTACAAGTGCGCTCTGGGAGTTTGCTCGTAAGTGCGGCGTTAGAAAAATCTCAAGCCTCGACTTTGGCCCAAAGGTTGGAAATTCTCTGTAAGCAAGTAACAAAGGAAGATGCAACAGTACTTGTTGATCGTATTGAGCGAGATGATGCTGCCTTAGAGTCACCCGTGGAGAGAGATTTCATCATAGGGGCAATATCGATTGCGTGGAATGATCAATCAAAAAAAGTTTGCCTTGAACTTTTCTCTATTAAAGAAGTTGACGTTGAGGATGAACTCCCAGAGATAACCTTAAACATCACATTGGGTCAAGCTAAAGCTTTCATCTCAAGAACAAATGCTGTTGTTAACGCAGGGCGCATCCCATGTCCATTTTGTGCAATTCCAATTGATCCACGTGGCCACTTATGTCCTAGGGCAAATGGCTACAGGCGATAACCGTTCAATTCTGACGTTAGGCCAAATGTCAGTTACAGGGCGATTGGTCGATGCATCCAATGCCACGCTTTTTGCAACCGTTAATTATGGTTCGCAAGAAATAGCCTGCATATATAAACCTGTCGCAGGGGAGCGCCCACTCTGGGATTTCCCTGATGGCACATTGGCCGATCGTGAATATGCTGCTTATTTAGTCAGTGAGTTCCTAGGATTGGATTTAGTTCCACTGACAATTTTACGAGAAGGTCCCTATGGAATGGGGATGGTGCAACAATGGATCGACATTGATGAATCTATTGATTTGCTTACCTACTTTTCTCAAGATCTGCCTCAGCTTCGTTCCATGGCTTTCTTTGATGCGATAATTAATAATACTGATCGAAAGATTGGTCATCTATTACCAGATTTGAAAGGTCATCTCTATGGGTGCGATCATGGAGTGACATTTCATAAAGAGGACAAACTACGAACTGTGCTTTGGCAATGGGCCGGAGATGAGTTAAGTAACGAAGAGTTAAATTCTTTGAATTTGCTGAAAGATTCTCTAGGCAAAGAGTTTGATTTATCACAGCACCTTACGAAAGTGGAGATAGAGGCCTTGCGTGCCCGTGTCATGAGATTGTTAGAAAACGGCCTCATGCCTATACCAAACCCGGAGTGGCCAGCTATTCCTTGGCCTGCGTTCTAGCGGCAAAGTAACTAGAATCCACTCATGAATTCTTGGTCGTCAGTTCTCATCCCACGACTGAATAGTTCAATCAAGTTTCCTCAAATATCACTGACCAACTCGAAAACTCTCAAGAAAGAGTTGGTTGCAAAAAAAGACACCTATCGTATGTATGTCTGTGGAATCACCCCATATGATGCAACGCATCTTGGCCACGCCGCTACATACTTAACATTTGACCTCATCAACCGATACTTAAGAGCTACCGGATCTGATGTTCTTTACGTCCAAAACATCACAGACATTGATGATCCACTTCTTGAGCGAGCAGCAAGAGATAATGTGAATTGGGAAGAGTTAGCTCACTCTCAAATCGACCTCTTCAGAGGAGATATGGAGAAGTTGCGGGTTCTTCCACCAGCTCATTACATAGGAGCAGTCGAGACTATAGACCTAGTGAGTCAGGCTGTAACTGCTCTTCAAGCCGCTGGCACCATCTATTCCATCGATCAGGATCTTTTCTTCAAGAACTATTCCTCACCAGATTTCGGCACTCTGTCACATCTTGATAAAGAAAGTATGAAAGAAATTTTCTCTCAGCGTGGAGGCAATCCAACTCTTGCCGGAAAATCTGATCCACTGGATTGTTTGGTGTGGATGGGCAAGCGTGAGAACGAGCCGGGTTGGCCATCTATACATGGAGTCGGTAGACCAGGTTGGCATATCGAATGCACCGCAATAGCCCTAAAGTATTTAGAGCCACTTGATTCGGATGCGACATGTATCGATATTCAAGGTGGTGGAAGTGATTTGATTTTCCCTCATCATGAAATGTGTGCATCCCAAGCACAAGTTCTCACTGGTAAAGATCTAGCAGCGATATATGTTCATGCAGCAATGATTGGTTTGGATGGAGAGAAGATGAGCAAGAGCAAAGGTAATTTAATCTTTGTCTCAAAACTCATTCAATCAGGCACAGATCCAATGGTTATTCGCTTTGCGCTAATGTCACAACACTACAAAGTAGATCGAATGTGGAGTGATGAATTGCTCATTCAAGCTACCAAGCGTGTAGGTGATATCCGAAAAGCCCTTTTTACATCGTCAGTAGCACCCACAACAGCAGTCATAGAGAAATTAGTTCATGCCTTAAGTGATGACCTTGATACTCCATCTGCTCTTGCAGCTCTTGATGAATGGGCCGCAGATACTTTGAGTGGCTCTAACGGGGGAGATTCGCAGGAACTCTCATTGGTTTTAGATTCATTACTTGGTTTAGCGCTTTAATCCTTAGTTCTACGTCGCAAATATCTTTCAAATTCCTTAGCAATCGAATCACCAGACACATCAGGTAGTTCAGCGGCATCCTTTGAATCCTCTAACGCCTTTACATACTCGGCTACATCGCTATCTTCTTTAGCCATCTCTGTTACATCCTTCTCCCACTCATCTGCTGCTTCGGAGAGATCTGCAGGAGGAATAGAGATTTCTAGGAAATCTTCCAAAGAGTTAATCAGTGACAAAGTTGCCTTTGGCGAAGGTGAACTGGATGCATAGTGCGGAATAGCTGCCCAAAGAGAAACTGCATCGATTCCCCGTCGCATGCAACCATCACTAATGATTCCCAGAATTCCAGTTGGACCTTCATAACTTGAAACTTCGACTCCCAAACGTGTTGCCAAATCAGGATGGGCGCTGCTTCCACTCACTGCAATGGGACGTGAGTGTGGAACATCTGCCAGCATCGAACCCATAGTAATGATGAGAGAAACTTCAAGATCATCAGCTAGATCTAAGAGTTCGCGAGTAAAGCTCTTCCAGCGCATCGAAGGTTCAGTACCTTTTACGATAACTAGATCTCGATCAAAGTGGGGCAGCACAAGACCAAAGATCTCTGTTGTTGGCCATGTAATATTTCTAATCTGTGAATCATCCACAAAAATGTGTGGACGATTTACTTGAAAGTCATAGAACTCTTCCGATTCAATATCAGCAATGAGTTCTGGGACAACATCATTTGGCTCATTTTGCCAGGCAGAAAGAAGATGTTCGACTGCGCCAGTTGCTGCTTCTCCAGCATCATTCCAACCAGAAAAGGCCATCACCATTATTGGATTTCGAAGAGCGGGGATGTGATGTATCTCCATAGGGTTAAACCTTAGGGTAACCTTGCCGAGTTCTGCTAGATGGAAATCTCAAAGGAGACGGGTGAAGAGTTTTTTTGATGCAGTCTTCTTTGATATGGATGGCTTATTGGTTGATTCTGAACCTGAGTGGCTCAAATCCGAGACTGAATTAACCGCTGCGTATGGCTATGAGTGGACCTCAGCAGATCAGGTGGCTTGCTTAGGTGGTCCGCTATCTAAGGTTGGTCAATACATGCATGACAAGTGCAATCAGGCAGAGAGTGCTGAGTTCTTCACCGCCACTTTAGTTCAAATGCAAGCCCAGAGGATGCGCTCTCATACTCCCTTTATGCCAGGGGCTTTTGAATTGGTAAAGGAACTCCAAAAAAATGGAGTGAAGACTGGGTTGGTATCTGCTAGTCCGAGAATTATCGTAGATGCAGTGTTGGACAACGTTGGTGTAAGTCTTTTTCCTTTCTCCATCTCCAGTGATGATGTTGTACGAACAAAGCCGCATCCAGATGCGTACTTAAAGGCGGCGTTATTGACGAACAGTGAAATATCGCACTGCTTAGTTTTTGAGGACTCTTTAACCGGTGTGGAAGCTGCAACTAGCAGCGGAGCTTGGTTAATTGCTGTTCCACATTTGGTCATAGTTGAGCCATCGGCTCGAGTGCGTGTGATTGAGTCTCTAGAACAGATGACCTATGAAACGCTACAGAGACTTCATGCAGATTTCACTGCGGCGATTTAACTGGTGTGTGCAGGACAGATGTTTTTAAAATAGCACCAATCGCATAGCCGACTGGGTTTAGGTGGCCAGTAATCCTTTTCAATGGAGGCAAAGATGTCACTAGCAACACGCTTGAGAGACTTTTCTGTTGCAGCAAGATCCGTCAACGTTGGAACGCTTTTAACAACTTTTCCATCACCTAAATAGATTAATTGCAGCAGACGAGGGAGAACATTGTGAGTCTTGAAATAGAGAAGGGCGTACACGCGCAGTTGAAATAAGGCTTTCTCTTCCCAACCTGGCTTGGGGGCCTTGCCTGTTTTATAGTCAACGATTCGAACTTCACCAGTCGGTGCTACATCAAGACGATCGACGTATCCATGTAAGTAGATCTCATCTGAGAAATCATTCTCTAGATGCAGTTCGCGATGTGTTGCTTCAAAGCTTTGTGGGTCTTCCAAAGTAAAATAGGTGCGAAGCAATGATTCGGCGCGATCAAGCCATTCCTTCTCATTGGTAATCATCTCCAATAGTTCAGGCTTCTCCGATATTTGTGCCTGCCAGCGAGATGGAAGAAGCTCGATTGCACTCTGTGGTGTTCTATCACTTGGAGACTTTTCGAAAAGATCATGCAGAATCGTGTGTACCAAAGTTCCTCGCTCAGCATCTAGTGAGGGTGGTTGCGGTAGTTGATCAATGACTCGGTATTTATAGAGTTGAGGACAGTTCTCAAACTCGCTCACCCGACTAGGGGATAGGCGCAACGGCTGGTTACTCACGTATGGCAACATACCCGCACTTGCATCGTTTATTTGACCTAAGATGCTCCCGTGTCGAATCAAGGTTTTTTTGCTGCGGGAGATCGAATCCAACTCACCGACCCAAAAGGAAAGCTCTATAGCTTCACGATAGTTCCTGGCAAGGAATGGCATACTCACAAAGGTTGGATTACCCATGATGACCTCATTGGGTTGCCCGAGGGTTCGGTAGTGAGCACAACTGCTGGTTTAAAGTTCACAGCATTTAAACCGCTATTGGCTGATTACGTTTTAACGATGCCACGCGGTGCAACGATTGTTTATCCCAAGGATGCCGCGATGATTATTGGCATGGCCGATGTTTATCCAGGGGCTCGAGTCCTTGAAGCAGGCGTTGGTAGCGGCGCCCTAACTATTTCATTATTGCGAGCAGTAGGTGAAAAGGGCTATGTGCATTCTGTTGAGCGCAGATCTGATTTTGCGGACAACGCTCGCTCAAATGTTGATGCCTATTTTGAGGGAGCACCTAGCAATTGGAAGTTAGATGTTGGGGATTTACAGGATCAAAGTTTTGATAGTGAATTCGACCGAGTTATCTTAGACATGCTTGCCCCATGGGAGTGCATTGATATTGCAGCAAGAGCGTTGCGCCCAGGTGGTGTTTTCATCTCTTACGTTGCGACAACAACGCAACTATCAGCAACTGCAGAAGCTATTAAGGAAGATGGTCGGTTCACAGAACCTGAAAGCAGTGAAACTTTAGTTCGTGGATGGCACCATGAAGGCTTGGCAGTTCGGCCGCAACAGAGAATGATCGGCCATACAGGATTCTTGATTCAAAGCCGTCGGATGGCACCTGGTGTTGAGGTCTTGGCGCGTCGACGACGTCCAGCGAAGGGCGGATACGGTGTCTCGGAAGATTGAGCGATTAATCAATCTTACAATCGCCCTACTTGCTACAAAAAGATACCTCACTAAAACAGAGATTTTCAACTCAGTTGAAGGCTATGACGGCACTGCTGAAACTAAAGAGAGAATGTTCGAACGCGATAAAGATGATCTGCGTTCGCTGGGAATCGAAATTGAAGTAGGTACTTTTGATCCCTTGTTCAATGATGAAGCCGGCTACAAGATTAAACAAGAGAAGTATCAGTTTGAACTTGGTGATATCTCACCGACGGAAGTCTCACTTCTCTCTTTAGCTGCCCAAGCTTGGCAAGAAGCTTCATTTGGTGATGTCGCGCAAAGAGCGCTTTTAAAACTTCGTTCAATTGGAATTCCCAGTGATGAACTTTCTATCCCAGCAACTGTTCATAAACTCAATGATGGTGGGCAGGATTTATCGCTAATGACAAAAGCGATAGCGCAGAAACAATGCTTATCTTTTGCATATTTAGATCCGGGTTTGAAGATAAATTCGCGAAGCATTGTTCCGATAGCGCTATCTACTCGTGACGGCTATTGGTACTTGTCAGGTGTTGATCAAGAGATTCAAGAGATTCGAACTTTTCGAGTAGATCGAATAAGTGGCGCTATCACGGTTAGCAAGGGACCCAAGGATTTTGAAACGCCTACTGGATTTGATTCAAATAAAACCCTTCTGGAATCACCGACGCATGAATTTGCCCTAATTGATGTTCGCATGGGCAAAGCTGCTTCGCTTCGCGCACTGGCCGTGTCCTCGCAATCATTGGGCGAGTGGGACCAGATAAAGGTTCCAATTTTGAATCTGGAATCTCTCTGCTCAATAGTTTTATGGCATGGACCT
>RGHD01000033.1 GCA_010024385.1 Actinomycetota bacterium
TTATCAGGCTTACTTATCGCAGCTTTTGGCACTGGGCCTTCATTTTTAGTAAATGGAATCTCCTATCTTTTTGCCATTGGTGCGCTAATGGCAATGAATAAAAAGGAGTTCTTCCACCAAGATCAACCAAAATCCATGACAAATGTTCAAGAAGGCCTGCGCTATGCACTCGCCCGGCCTGATATTTATGTGGTTATGTTGATGGTTTTCTTCCTTGGCACCTTTGGTCTTAACTTTCAAATCTTTAACGCACTTATGGCAACACAAGAGTTTGGCAAAGGCCCAGCCTCTTATGGCTTACTTGGAACTTTTGTTGCTATCGGATCATTTTCAGGTGCCATTGCATCAGCGCGTTTGGAGCGCTTTCGCAAGACCCGCTTTGTGATTTTAGCTGGAGGAACTTTTGCCAGCGCTATCCTCATTCTTTCAATCATGCCTAACTACACCACTTATGCGATCTTTCTACCTATTTGTGGTGTTACAGCGCTAACAACGATGATTACCGCTAACTCAATCGTTCAAGTTAATAGCGACCCTGCAATTCGAGGCAGAGTCATGGGAATTTATCTTTTGATTTTCATGGGTGGAACTCCAGTTGGATCACCGCTCATTGGTGTGATGGCTGAGGTAATTGGGATCAGATCAACAATTGCTGCTTGCGGTGCTATTTGTCTGATCTCAACAGCAATTATTTGGTTGAAATACAAGGATCGGGTTGATGTGCCAGCAGATATTTCTGTTGATGCGGTTCTAAAGTCCACTAATCGCAATTAAGAGGATTAAACCAAAGAGCACAACAAGAGTCACGATGCGGCGGGTTTTATAGCTCATCATTCATGCCTTCTCGCTGTGTGATGGTGTCAGTAGGATAATTACAAATGCGATTGCAATGAGTACTGGCACCATGATGTAAGCGCGGGAGATACCGAAATTATCGCCTAAGAAACCCAGTAAAAATGGTGCTCCTGCAATAGCAATTCCAGCTGCAAGAGATGCTTTACCGACAGCTAAATCTGGTCGATTATCACTAAAACCCACTAAGCGAATTGCAGATAGTGCGAACTGCATCGAGATACCTAAGCCAATGACAAAGAGACAGATGAGGCTAATAAACATTGAATGAGACAACCAGAAGGCAGTAAAGCCAAAAAACTGTAGGCTGACTATTCCTAAAAGTTGATTATCGAGTTTGAAGTTTTTTAGTACTAAACCACCAAACCACCGACCGATTCCCATTCCAGTTCCAAGTGCAACTATGGCAACTGTGGAGATTGCAGCCGTTGATCCAACGCGATCTTTTAATAACGCCGCAGCCCAGAACGATGTTGCAAATTCAGATGAAATACAAGCTACAAAACCACACCATGCCAACCAAAACTTCGGCGACATTTTCCCACTTTGTGGGCCAGCCTCATCTGGCACATGCTCTTCAACATTTCTCTCGCGTCCTACTAACACTAAAACCAATGCCACAGGAAGAGCTAGCAATAATCCTAAGCGCCAGAAATCTCGATAGAGCGTTGCGATTGTTCCGATAAGTGCGGTTCCGGTTACAAAGCCAACGGATGCAATTCCATTTGCCTGAGGAATAGCAACTTCTGCAGCTTTTCCATAGTGATGGGACATGGAAGTGAGCATCGTGTTAATAACCATCGATGTTCCAAAACCCGTGATGAGTGTGGCAGGTAATGTGAGAATTACTGGTGGTGAAATAACAAAGAGAAAAAGTCCTAATAAGAAGATTCCAAGGCCTATCCACTGTGACTTTGCACGGCCGTATTTATGTGCAAGGTGTGGGTTGGCATAACCGGCGGCAATTGATGCAACGCCCATTGCTGTTCCATGAAGTCCAGCAATAGTCAGTGAAGTTCCTTGATCGGCGCGAAGTAGTGATTGTGCTGGTCCAAAGCCGCCCAGGTAGAAGTTAACAATGGCAGTTTGGGTAGCAACGACCCAGAAAAATCTATCGCGCTGAAAGGTTTTAGGCACGGTGTATTAAAGCGTAGTTATGCATACAACGCCAAGAATTTAAGGCTCATCGAATCAGGTGCTGCTAATAGGGTAGAACTACGGGTAATACCTATTTAACTCCCACTTGCTATCTGTGTTATTTCTCTCAAATCGCAAACGATCATGCAATCGTGAGTAACGACCCTGCCAGAATTCAATAGTTAAAGGAGTAACTCGATATCCGCCCCAATGTGGTGGACATGGAACAGTTGTTCCTTCAGGCCATTTGCGTGCAGCACCTTCATAGCGTTGCTCTAACTCTTCACGTGATGCAAGTGGTGATGATTGATGACTTGCCCATGCTCCAATTTGTGAGCCCCAAGGCCTTGTTGCGAAATATTCTTCCGACTCTTGTTGGGAAACTTTTGCAGCTAACCCACTAATTGAAACTTGGCGCTCCATTGCATACCAAGGAAAGAGCAAACTGACGTGTTCGTTATTTTCTATTTCATGTGCTTTGCGTGATGAGTAGTTAGTAAAGAAAGTAAATCCACCATGAGATATATCTTTGAGTAGAACTGTTCTTGTAGAGATAGAGGAATCATCACCCAGAGTTGAGAGCACCATTGCATTAGCTTCAACAATCATTGGGTTTTCATGCGCCTTGCGCAACCAGTCAGAAAAAGCGGTAAATGGGTCTTCATCTAAATGCTCAAGGCCAGCCTCTCCATAGGAGCGGCGCATTGCCCGGATCTCTTCGCGAGAAAACTCATTTTCAGCCATGGATGTATCGAACCTCACTTTGGCTCTGAACGCATCCTCATAGCCGCGTGGTCGCCAGCACCCCATGTTTGGGGGCAGAATTACCCGTGCAGAAAACTTCACTTCGCTAAAAGGAGCTCACCGTGTCAGATGATTTCAAGCCAGGCCTTGAAGGTGTAATTGCGTTTGAATCTGAAATTGCTGAGCCAGATAAAGAAGGTAGCGCGCTTCGCTATCGCGGAGTTGATATCGAAGATTTAGTAGGACGCGTTTCATTTGGAAACGTTTGGGGCCTATTAGTTGATGATGAATTTAATCCAGGACTTCCAAATGCTGAAAAGTTTCCTTTGCCCGTTCACTCAGGTGATGTGCGCGTAGATGTGCAGGCAGCAATTTCAATGTTGGCACCAGCTTGGGGTTTCAAGCCACTTTTAGATATTGATGATGCAGAGGCGCGTAGCAACCTTGCACGTGCATCTGTCATGGTTCTTTCTTACTTAGCACAAGCTGCACGTGGTCAAATTGCACCAGCTATTCCAGAATCAGAAATTGATAAAGCACACACAGTAGTTGAGCGCATGATGATTCGTTGGCGCGGAGAACCAGATCCAGCACATGTTCGTGCAATTGATGCTTACTTTGTTTCTGCTGCAGAACATGGAATGAATGCTTCAACATTTACTGCCCGAGTTATTGCTTCCACTGGTGCAGATGTTGCAGCTGCGTTATCGGGTGCTATTGGCGCGATGTCAGGTCCACTTCACGGTGGTGCACCCTCTCGTGTGTTACACATGATTGAAGAAGTTGAAAAGACTGGCGATGCAACTGCTTATGTAAAGGGATTACTTGATCGCAAAGAACGTCTGATGGGATTTGGTCACCGTGTTTATCGAGCAGAAGATCCACGTGCTCGCACATTGCGTCGCACAGCTAAAGAATTAAACGCCCCACGTTATGCAGTTGCAGAAGCGCTAGAGCAAGCAGCACTAAAGGAGCTTCGTGAGCGTCAACCAGATCGTGTTTTAGAAACAAATGTTGAGTTCTGGGCGGCGATTATTTTGGACTTCGCAGAAGTTCCTGCGCATTTATTTACTTCAATGTTTACAGCAGCACGCACTGCTGGTTGGTCTGCACATATCTTGGAACAAAAGCGCACAGGCCGTTTGATTCGCCCATCAGCGCGCTACATCGGTAAGGCTCCACGTAAGCCTGAGAACGTAGCGGGCTGGGATGGCACGGTAGAGAAGCTTCACAAGTAAGACTGCAAGCCCAACCTGCAACAGGAACCCTTTATAACAATCGGATAAAACCGCCCTCCCTAGGGCCTTATTGGGCATTTCTAATTTGATAACCCGCCTGTACACGTGTGGAATAGCCTCAGTAGCGCATGCCCTCGTATGCGCGAATTCCATCCATGGAGGATATAAATGAATAAAAAGCGTTTCGGATTTGCTGGCGTTTTCGCAGCATTCGCGCTTGCAGTTTCAACACTTGTAGCACCATCAGCAAGTGCTGCCACAGAAATCGTTGTGTGGGCAGATGAAACTCGCGGGCCAAACCTAACTAAGGTCATTGCAGCTAAGGGTGACTGGGTTGCTGGTTACACAGTTAAGGTCGTAACTTTCTCAAGCTTTGATGCACTTAAGGATGCTTTTGATAAAGCAACTGATGCATCAGGACCTGACATTGTTGTAGGTGGAAATGACTGGGTTCCAACTGGCGCAAAGAGCGGAAAGTTGGCACCACTAGCTCTCACTGCTGCAGTTAAAGCACGTTTCAACCCAACACAGTTCCTAGATTTAACATACAAGGGCAAGCTTTACGGCGTTCCTGTAGACATCAACAACGTTGCGATGATCTACAACACCAAGCTTGTTTCATCAGCACCAAAGACTTTTGGCGAAATGGTTTCAAACTACAAGTCACTTAAGGCCTCAAAGGGTCTTAAGGCTGGACTTTGTATTGCAGGCGGCGGAATGTCATGGGGAGCTCACTCAGTATTCTCAGCACTCGGCGCAGATGCATACCAGTTCAACTCACGCGGTGGAATCGTTTACGGACGTACATTCAGCGCAACAACATTTGGTAGCAACGTTCGCAAGTATTTGATGGATGGAAAGAAGAGCAATGGATTCTTCCCAGCAACAGATACAGGTTGCAAGGACAACTTCCTTGCAGGAACAGTTCCTTATGCAGTTATTGGTAACTGGGAGTGGGCAGATTACGTTGCAAAGGGATTCACAATGAATCTCATGCCAGTTCCAGGTGTAACTGAAGGTACTTACGGAAAGATGTTCGGCTCCGTTAGCGGTGCACTTCTAACAACATTTGCCGCAAAGCATGGAGTTGAAGCTGGCGCCAAGTCACTTCTTACTAACTTCTTTGCATCAACAGATGGGCAGGTTCGCTACCAGGCTCTAGAGAAGCGCCCACCAGCAGAAAAGGGTGCTCAAGCTGATGCAACCGTTTCAGCTGCGCAGCGTGGATTCGGTTCTGCAGCAAGCCTTGCTGGTATTCCACAGATTGGCGCATTCCTTAATACAAATAAGGGTGGTGCTAACTACTGGGATTCAGCTCCTGCTTACTGGACCGCAGTACTAATCGACGGCAAGGATGCAGTTAAAGAAGCATCTAAGCTAGCTTCAATCTGGCGTGTAAACGTCGAAGCTGGTAAGGCTGATCTATAAATAATTTGGGTTACCCAAATTAAAGACTGAAGTCGAGTAATGCGGGCGAGATTCTCGCCCGCATTACTCTTTTCATAAACTGAGTTAGGACCGCTGAGAATGACTTACTTAATAAGAGGCAAAGTAGCTCTCTTGCTTAAGATCATTATCGTTGGTCTTGCCTCAGCTATTTTGCTGATGTTGGCACAAAGCGCATTTGCTCAAAGAGAGTATGTAATCTCAGCCTTTTTAGCACTTACTATTCTTGCTTTGGCTCTAACTTATTTAACAAAAATCTCAATTCCACTTAAATTCTTCATCCCTGGCATCTTGCTTCTCATTGCCTTTGTCATTGGGCCAATTCTTTACACAGTAGCAATGTCAGGTTTTAACTATAAAACTGGAAACATCATCTCTAAAGAAGAAGCAATAGTTCAGGTCAAGATTCGTGGAATCGAAGCTGATCCAGCTGGAACATCATTTGATATTAAATTGGGAACCTATGATGGCAAGGAAGCGATTCTGATTTCGGATATTGCTAACTTGAAATATTTCATCTCCACAGCAGATTCACGAATTTCTGTGGCAGCAAATGATGTAACCCTCAATGAATATGGTGTTGCAATTACTGCTCCAAATTTCACTACCTTGACCGATGCTCAAATGGCAAGTGCAGATAAGAGCTACACAAAAATTAAATTTCAATATGAAGGTGAGTATTTCATTGCTCTTGAAGGCTTTGATGCAGGAATTGTTACTAGACAAGTCTTGGAATACTTACCTGCAACTGATGAGTTTAGGAATCTAGTAAATGGCAGCATTTATCGCGATAACGGTCGCGGAAACTACGCACTCGTAGACGATAAAACTGCAATATTGGAGCCTGGTTGGCGAGCACCTATCTGGTTTGAAAATTACTCAAAAATCATCACTGATCCCCGGGTGCGCGAACCATTGGTTCGAGTCTTTATATGGACTGTGGCATTTGCCCTTCTCACTGTTTTAACGACATTTGCTTTGGGTCTCTTGCTTGCACTTGCTTTAAATCGACCAATATTTGGACGTCGAATTTATCGCTCAATATTGGTGCTTCCATATGCGATGCCAAGTGTTATGAGTATCTTGATTTGGGGCGGAATGTTTAACACCGAGTTTGGTGCAATCAATACACTATTTGGAAGTGATATTGCCTGGTTTTCTGATCCCAATTTTGCACGTGTAGCAGTGATTCTTGTAAACCTTTGGCTGGGATTCCCGTACTTCTATTTGATCTCAAGTGGATCGCTACAAGCTATTCCAAGTGAATTACTGGAAGCAGCAGCAATTGATGGAGCAAATCCTCGACAGATTTTCCGCAAGGTTACTTTGCCACTGTTACTACAGATTCTTTCCCCTCTTTTGATCGCTTCATTTGCATTTAACTTTAATAATTTCAATTTAATCTACTTGCTCACAGGTGGTGGCCCACGTAATGAGCTAGATGGTGAAATTGCAGGTGCTACAGATATTTTGATTAGTTACACCTACAAGATTGCATTTGGAACGGGCACACAAGATCTTGGTCTTGCCAGTGCCATTTCACTCATTATCTTTGTGCTCGTTGCTTCTATCTCTCTTTATAGTCTGAAAAAATCCAAGGTATTGGAGACATTCGGATGAAAACATGGTTAAAACATGACTCATGGCGCCATATCATCGCCATTTTTGTCTGCCTGTTTGCTCTCTTTCCTCTTTACTTAGTTGTGATTTCATCCTTTGCCTCATCTGGAAGCTTGCAGCTGACCTCATTTATTCCACGTGAGATCTCATTTAAGAACTATCAACTCTTGTTTAATGACCCCACAATTCCTTATTTGTCATGGGTGCAGAACTCTCTAATAATTGCAGGTTCTGTTGCAGTTCTTTCAGTAATTATCGGTTCTGCATCAGCTTTTGCTTTCAGTCGCCTTAAATTCAAGGGACGCAAGCAAGGCATTCAGCTACTGCTCCTTGTGCAGATGTTTCCAGCAATCCTGGCCATCTCCGCCGTCTATGTGATCATGGAACGTGTTTATTCATTCGCACCATCTATCGGATTAGGAACTCGTGCAGGCTTGCTTCTTGTTTATTTAGGCGGTGCGATGGGTGTGAATATCTGGCTACTCAAGGGCTTTGTGGATTCAATTCCTTCAGAACTAGATGAGGCAGCAAAGATTGATGGAGCATCAGAAGTGCAGACTTTCTGGCTTATCTTCGTACCATTGGCCGCACCAGTACTAGCTGTTGTTTCATTATTGAGCTTTATTGGAACATTTAATGAGTTCATTCTGGCCCGCTTGTTCTTAGTTGATATGGAAAGTAGAACTGTGGCCGTTGGATTACAACAGTTTATCGGAGGTCAGTATTCACAAAACTGGGGTCCATTTGCTGCTGGATCAATTCTGGCTTCCATACCGATTGTGATTATTTTCTTGTCATTACAGAAATACATTGTGAGTGGGTTAACAGCTGGATCGGTTAAGGGTTAATCTTGAAAAAGAGGGTTGTACTCTTTGTCGTTACATCACTTCTCATTGGGCTTGCCTCTACATCTTTTGCTGCTCCAGTAGTTGATCCAGTAAAAGTAGGTCTATCGAAAGATTTAATCTATTTTGTATTTCCTGATCGTTATCTAAACGGTGATGCCGCAAATGATTCATTTCCTGGGTATGACCCCAAGGACACCGCATTTTTTCATGGAGGTGATCTAAAGGGTCTCACTGGAACATGTAGTGATGGCGATAATGGATTAGCGCGCATCAAAAAACTGGGTTTCACAGCTGTATGGGTAACTCCACTTGTCGTTCAACAAAAGCCCACTCCTTATGGAGCTGGTTACCATGGCTATTGGGGCGTGGATTTCTTAAATATAGATCCACACTTGGGTACTAAGGCAGATTTAGTTGCATTTGCGGCTTGTGCTAAAAAGCTAAATCTCAAGCTGATTCTAGATATTGTTACAAACCACACTGGTGATGTGATTTCCTATAACGATAAAACCGCCTTCTTGTCTAGTGATTTACTCAATGCCAAGAACCCAGCTTGGCTCAATGATTTAAGTAATTATCACAACGTCGGGCCTATGAGTAACTGTTGGGGAGATGGGCCTTGTATTCAAACGGGTGACTTCTTTGGTTTGGACGATTTAGCAACTGAAAAACCAGTTGTTTATAACGGTTGGGCCGATGTGTATGGACAATGGATAAAAGACTATGGAATCTCAGGATTTCGAGTCGATACAGCTCGCCACGTTGATGATGAATTCTTCAAGAACTGGTCACCACAGATTAATGCTGCAGCTAAATCAGTAGGGATTGATAACTTCACAATTTTTGGTGAAGTGTGGGATGTCAATCCAATCAATCTTATGAATTATGTTCGCAGAAATAAGATTCAAACTGTTTTAGATTTTCCATTCCAGCGAACTGCGGCAGAGTTCGCAGCTGGTTATTCTGATGCGACGGTTGTGGAAAACCTCTTTGCTTATGATGATCTCTACACAACTGCTAAATCAGATGCTAGCAATCTGGTGACTTTCCTAGGAAATCATGACATGGGGCGAGCTGCAAAGATTATTGAGTCTAAGCGAATTAACAAGGCAAGTGAACTATTACCAAGAACATTGCTGGGCCATGCGCTGATGTATCTCACTCGTGGCATTCCCACTGTTTACTACGGTGATGAAGTTGGCATGATTGGCACAGGTTCAGGTTCCGATCAGTTGGCACGCCAAGATATGTTTTCGACCAAAGTTGGCATTTGGAAAACTGAAGCACGTGTAGGAAGTAATCCCATTGGAACAGGTGATGCTTTTTCTATTACAGATTCACACCCGATTGCCAATTACCTCAAAGTTCTAGCGGCCTTAAGAGGATCAAATCCAGGGCTGGCTAACTCATCCATGCAGGTTAGATATGCCAAGGACGAATTATTGGTGATTTCAAAGAAAGATGAGTCAGAAAATCGTGAGTATCTAGTCGCCTTCAATAGCTCAACCAAGGCAATCAAAGCAGCGATTAATACTGCAACTTCAACTGGTGGATGGAAAGCTCTTTTGGGTAAGCCGGCGTTTTCTAATAAGGGTGAGGTTGTGACAATTACTGTGCCAGCCCTATCTACAGTGGTTTTAAAGGCTAATAAAGGCATTGATAAGACTGATGTAAAGGTTGGAAAGTTGACTTCGAAAATGGATTTTCTGACTGGATATTATGAGACAAAAGCAGCAGTCACCTCTAAAGATCTATTGAAGGTTAAATTCTTCGCTAGAACTGCTGCTGATAAGCCATGGATGTCACTGGGCACAGATACCAACTCGCCTTATATTGTTTACATCGACCCACTTGAGTTTGCAGACCAAAAACTAGAACTTCGCGCAGAAGTCATTAATTCGAAGGGGAAAAAATATGAGCTACCGTATACAAGCCTCACCATCCCCGCACCATGACGGAAGTGATTTATATGTAAGTAATGCAGCACCAAAGATTGGTGAAAGCATAGTTTTACGTGTTCGAATTCCTAATAGTTACACCTTTGCTAAAGCTTTAGTACGTCTCTACCACGATGGTGAGCCACGCACTTTTGAATTAAAAAAGAAGAAAAGTAATGATCATGAGTCGTGGTGGGAAGTATCTGTAGCTGTCTTAAACAAGTCACTCTCTTATCGCTTCGCATTTATAGATAAAGGAAAATACAACTGGCTAAATGCTGCTGGTTTATTTGATTATGACGTTCACTCAAATAATGACTTTCAGATAGTTGCTATTCCTGCATATCCAGCGTGGATTAAATCTTCAGTTTTCTACCAGATATTTCCAGATCGCTTCGCTAAATCAGGAGATAAACAAAAGTTTCCAGAATGGGCACACCCAAGAGATTGGAATGAGCTTCCAAGGGGACGAAGCAAATTCACCGGAACTGAGCTCTACGGTGGGGATTTAAAGGGCGTACAACAGCATTTGGATTACATCAGCGAGCTCGGTGTTAATGGAATTTATTTCACACCATTTTTTGAGGCGCGCTCTAACCATCGCTATGACGCCAGCAGTTTTGAGAACGTAGACCCAGTACTGGGTGGCAATAAGGCTATGTTTAGCCTGATATCTGCAGCTAAGAAGAGAAAGATCCGCCTACTAGGCGATCTGACTTCAAATCACTGCGGTGCTGGACACCCATGGTTAGCAAAAGCCATTAAAGATGAGAAATCAAAAGAGCGCGGCTATTTCTACTGGGATAAATCAGTCAAGCATGGATATGTGGGCTGGTGGGGATTGGCTTCATTGCCAAAGCTCAACTTCAACTCGGCTTCACTTCGAAAGGTGATGTATGAAGGAAAGAATTCAATTGTAAAGAAGTGGTTATCTCCAAAGTATGGAATGTCAGGATGGCGCATTGATGTTGGAAACATGACGGGGCGCTTAGGTGAGGATGATTTGCATGATCAAGTTATGCATGGAATCCGCACCGCAATGGATGAAGTGAAACCTGATGCATGGTTGGTTGCTGAAAATGGTGATTTTGTTGCCAGTGATCTCGATGGCTTTGGTTGGCATGGCGCGATGAATTACCAGGGGTTCATGCGCCCACTATGGAATTGGATGAATCAGAACTCATCAATTGGTGGAGGATTTCAAGGTCTGCCATTTGAAATGCCAAAGATTAGTGGGAAATCTTTAGTTGCCAGTATGGTGCAATTTAATTCTTCCATCCCTTGGCGCTCATTAGTTGCCAGCATGGTCCTACTTGATTCACATGACACAGCGCGTATGCGCACTGTTGTAAACGGAGATCGAAAAGCACATCTCTCTGCGATGGCTGCCATGCTAACTTATCCTGGAGTCCCATCAATCTTTGCTGGTGATGAAATAGGTTTAGAAGGATCTTGGGGTGAAGATTCTCGAAGAACTATTAATTGGGAAGATCGTTCTGGTTGGGATCATGATTTCCTTGCAGAAGTGAAGAAGTTAATTGAACTTCGACGCACGCAGGATGGCCTTATTGAAGGCGGTTTACGTTGGGTTGCAGTTGAAGATAACTTCATTTGCTATCTGCGCGAGTCAAATAAGCAATCTCTTCTAGTCTTTATTTCAAGAAAGGCTGTGCGCACTGAGATTGATTTAGGTGAATATGGACTCAAGGTAGTGAAAACTCTCTATGGACCAGATGCAACTGGGGGCTCAATCAAGATTGACTCAGATGGGGCAACTCAAGGTATTTGGGAGGTTAAGAGCTAAGCCAGCAACGCACGCTGATTTGGATGGGCTTAATCGCTTCCCTACTGGTTAAATCTACCCATGCCAAAAGAAAAAGTAGCCATTATCTGGTTTCGTCGAGATCTTCGAATCAACGACCACCCTGCCTTATTGGCTGCAGTTGAATCAGCAGAACAAGTAATCCCAATTTTTATTCTTGATAAAACTCAGATTCAAGAGGCTGGTGCGAAGCTATTGGCTTATATGGCTCAATCATTAAGAAGTCTTGATGAGTCCCTTGGTAATAATCTGCACATAATTGAGGGTGATCAGGTAGAAGTTCTAACTGCGCTGATTAAAAAACATGATGTTCAAGAGGTTCATATCTCTTCAGAGTATGAGCGATATGGCGCAGAGCGTGATGCCAGAGTAGAAGCCGCGGGAATTAAGTTAGTTCGCACGGGAAGTCCATATGCCGTTACACCTGGTCGAATTGTTAAACCTAGTGATGGCACTCCATACAAGGTTTACACGCCTTTCTATAGAGCATGGCGAACTCATGGTTGGCGTGCACCAGCTAAAACTCCTAAGAATATGAAATTTGTGCAACCAACTTCTGAATACCGTAATTTTCCTGACTTTCCATTACCTCAAGGTGTTGAAATTATTAAAGCAGGAGAGGCAGCAGCTCTATCTCGATTTAAAGAATTCACCAAAAAGGGTCTGGATACTTACGATGAAAATAGGAATTTTGCAGGCATAGATGGAACTTCAAAGATGAGTTCATATCTAAAGTTTGGTGAGATTCATCCACGCACTCTCCTTGAAAACTTGGGAGAAAGTAAAGCCCACGACACCTTCCGCAAAGAAATTGCTTGGCGTGAGTTCTATGCAGATGTTCTTTTCCATAATCCAATGACTGATCGTGAATATTACGTGCCTCGCTTTGCTGACATGCGTTATGACAAGCCTGGCGCTCAATTTAAAGCGTGGTGTGAAGGCAAGACTGGCTATCCATTTGTTGACGCAGCAATGCGCCAACTAATACAAGAAGGCTGGATGCACAATCGCACTCGAATGGTTGTTGCCTCATTTTTAGTCAAAGATCTACATCTTGAGTGGCAGTTAGGTGAACGCTTTTTTGCAGAACACCTAGTTGATTATGATGTTGCATCTAATGCACATGGTTGGCAGTGGACAGCAGGCACTGGCACAGATGCATCTCCGTATTACCGAGTCTTTAATCCAATCGAGCAAGGCAAACGCTTTGATGAAAATGGTGATTACATACGAAAGTATGTGCCAGAGCTTGCTCATTTATCTGCGGCTGAAATTCATGAACCATGGCTCTACTTAGATGGTTACAGCAAGGGCTACCCGGAGCGATTAGTTGATCACGCAGTTGAACGTCTGGAATCCTTAGAGCGCCTAAAAGAGATTAAAGCCGACAAACCCCTAGACCCTCGCGCTTAGCTCGATACATCGCATCATCTGCCCTTCGCAATAAATCTGGTGAACCAGTATTTTCTGCCACTCCAATGCTGACATCTATGTTGATCATCTGGCT
>RGHD01000034.1 GCA_010024385.1 Actinomycetota bacterium
CGATGGCAGTCAAGGGTCGTGCTCCAAAGACTGGATATGCACGTGAGCAGTTCGGTACTGCTTGGAAAGATGTGGATGGAAATAGCTGTGACACCCGCAATGACATTTTGAAAAGAGATCTCATAGAAATTGTCTACAAAGATCGTTGCACGATTCTGAGCGGAATTCTGCCTGATCCATATTCAGGAGAAAGTATTGATTTTGTGCGCGGGGTTGGTACAAGTAACGCCGTGCAGATAGATCACGTTGTCGCTCTTTCAAATGCCTGGCAAACCGGAGCCTTCAAGTTAACTCTGGAAAAGCGCACCGCCTTTGCAAATGATCCACTTAATCTTTTAGCGGTCAAAGGAACTTTGAATTCACAAAAAGGTGATGGGGATGCAGCAACATGGTTGCCACCTAAGAAGAGTTATCGATGTGCCTATGTTGCGAGGCAAGTGGCAGTTAAAGCCAAATATGGTTTGTGGTTAACGGCCCCTGAGAAGGCGGCCATTGTGAAGATTATTGCAACGTGCCCAAAACAGGTTGTGCCAAGTAATTAACTTAGTGACCTTTCTTTAGTACGCGCTCGCGGGATCGTTCAATTTCTGCTTGGGCTTCAATGGCATTAACCCAGTTACCACCTGAAACACTTTTGCCAGGCTCTAGCGCTTTATAGACTTCAAAGAAGTGTTGGATTTCAGAGAGTTCATACTCGGGCACATCGGTTATATCTTGTAAGGATGCCTTGCGAATATCTCCTGCTGCAACACAGAGTAATTTGTCATCTCCGCCAGCCTCATCGCTCATGTTAAACATGCCAATAGCTCTGCAAGAAACTACGCAGCCAGGAAATGTTGGCTCATCAAGCATCACAAGAGCATCCAGTGGATCGCCATCAAGGGATAAAGTGTTTTTCACAAAGCCGTAGTCATAGGGATAACGGGTGGATGTGAAGAGCATGCGATCAAGACGTATCTCACCAGTTAAGTGATCGACTTCGTATTTATTGCGGCTGCCTGCTGGGATTTCAATGATGACATCAAAAATCATTTTTTGCCCAGCTCTCTATTCGATGGAGTTAAAAGTGGGGTGAGCGACGGGGCTCGAACCCGCGACATCTCGGACCACAACCGAGTGCTCTACCAGCTGAGCTACGCCCACCATGAGTGCCAAAGTCTACCGGTTACTGCTCTTCACCTGGAACAAATATTGCGCTGCGGTAATACGCAAGTTCTGCAATTGAATCTTGAATATCGCCCAGAGCCCTGTGATTGCCCGTCTTTGCTGGGGCGTTGAAGTAGGCCTTGGGATACCAGCGCCTTGCTAACTCTTTTATCGATGAAACATCGATGGTGCGATAGTGCAGGTAGTCATTTAGACGTGGCATATCGCGAGCAATAAAAGAGCGATCAACAGAGACGGAGTTACCGGCCAAAGGCGATTTACCTTCCAAAGTGTTTGCCCTCTCTAGATATTTAATAATCAAATCTTCTGCCTCTGAGACTGAAACACCGTTGGGAATTTCGGTGATTAATCCAGAGGTGGTGTGCATTTGAGTGACGTACTCATTCATTCCTGCTAACTGCTCGGCGCTTGCCTTTATTACGACATCAACGCCTTCACCAATGACGTTTAACTGTGAGTCTGTTACAAGGACGGCGATTTCTACGAGGACATCTTTCTCTAAAGAAAGACCCGTCATCTCGCAATCGATCCAGATTAGGTTTGGTTGTTCGTTGGCCATGCGCGCCTGGCAGGAATCGAACCTGCGACAACCCGCTTAGAAGGCGGGTGCTCTATCCGACTGAGCTACAGGCGCCTGTAGGGGGTCGTGAATGCTAAGTCTACCGACACATAACGGTAAGGTTTCATCTCATGGCTGAGTTCATTTATACGATGAAGAAGGCGCGTAAAGCGCATGGTGACAAGGTCATCCTTGATGACGTCACGATTATGTTTTATCCAGGCGCAAAGATCGGCGTGGTAGGACCTAACGGTGCCGGTAAGTCCACAGTCTTGCAGATCATGGCTGGACTACAGCAACCTTCAAATGGCGAGGCATATTTAACTCCCGGTTACACCGTTGGAATCTTGCTTCAAGAGCCACAACTCAATGAATCTAAAAACGTTATCGATAACGTTAAAGAAGGCGTTGCAGAAACTGTTGCAATGCTAGATCGCTTTAATGCAATTAGCGATGAGATGTCTAGCCCAGATGCTGACTACGATAAGTTATTAGCTGAAATGGGTGAACTGCAAGAGCAACTCGATCACCGCAATGCCTGGGAGCTAGATTCACAGTTAGAACAGGCTATGGACGCACTTCGTTGCCCACCGGCAGATGCTGATGTCTCAGTTCTCTCCGGTGGTGAAAAGCGCCGTGTTGCGTTGTGCAAGCTTCTCTTGCAAGCCCCAGATCTACTACTTCTAGATGAGCCTACTAACCACCTTGATGCTGAATCGGTTTTGTGGCTAGAACAACATTTAAATAAATATTCTGGCGCAGTTGTTGCGATCACGCACGATAGATACTTCTTGGACAACGTTGCACAGTGGATTCTAGAACTCGATAGAGGTCGTGCTTATCCGTATGAAGGTAACTACACCACCTACCTTGAAACAAAATCTGCGCGTTTAAAGATTGAGGGCCAAAAAGATGCCAAGCGCGCAAAGCGTTTAACGGAAGAACTTGAGTGGGTGCGCCAAAACGCTAAGGGTCGCCAAACTAAATCTAAAGCCCGTCTTGCTCGTTATGAAGAGATGGCAGCTGAAGCTGACAAAATGCGCAAACTCGACTTTGAAGAAATCCAGATTCCACCTGGGCCACGTTTAGGTAATGTTGTCATTGAGGTAGAAAATCTTACTAAGGGCTTTGGTGATCGCGTTCTTATCGATGATCTTTCATTTACTTTGCCACGCAATGGAATTGTGGGAGTAATCGGGCCAAATGGCGCAGGTAAAACAACTTTGTTTAAGACTTTGCTGGGTCTTGAAACTCCAGATTCTGGAACAGTGAAAATTGGTGAGACTGTAAAGATTTCCTACGTTGATCAGTCCCGTGGTGGATTAGATCCAAAGAAAACTCTCTGGGAAGTTGTCTCTGACGGTCTTGATTTCATTAAGGTGGGCCAAGTTGAAATGCCTTCACGTGCCTATGTTTCCTGCTTTGGTTTTAAAGGCCCAGATCAACAAAAGCCAACAGGTGTTCTCTCTGGTGGAGAGCGCAACCGTTTGAACTTAGCACTGACTCTTAAGCAGGGTGGCAATCTTTTGCTACTGGATGAGCCAACCAATGATTTAGATGTTGAAACTTTGGGCTCACTAGAAAACGCTCTCCTAGAGTTTCCTGGTTGCGCAGTGGTTATTTCCCACGATCGCTGGTTCCTTGACCGCGTAGCAACACACATTCTGGCCTATGAAGGTGATTCAAAGTGGTTCTGGTTTGAAGGAAACTTCGAATCCTATGAAGCAAACAAAATTCAAAGATTAGGTGCCGATGCGGCACGACCACACCGCGTTACGTATAGAAAGTTGACTCGATAAATGCGATATCAAAGTAAACAATATGTCCGTTGGGATGATCTAGATGCTTTTGGTCATGTTAATAACGCTGTCTATTTAACTTATGCCCAAGAAGCCCGCTTTGCTTGGTCAGGCATTTTAGAGATGGTTGTGGCCCGTGCTGAAGTTGATTTCATCGCACCTATTTATGATGGCGATACTTTCTTAGATATCGAACTATGGGTCAGTGCAATTGGTAATTCTTCTTTCACAATGACCTATGAGATCAAGATGAAAGGCGAACTCGTAGCTCGAGTGAAAACTGTGCAAGTGACAGTGGATATGGAGAGTAAAAAGTCTCGTCCCATAGATGATGAACAACGAGCATTTCTCACTAAATATCTTGAGACGGAGTAAAAATGTCGCCATTAGCATCTCGTAAAGAGCGTCCTTGGTGGCGTGATGCCGTTACCTACCAGATTTATCCACGCTCTTATGCTGATTCAAATGGTGATGGCATTGGCGATATTGAAGGTATTCGCTCACGACTGCCGTATTTAAAGCAACTGGGTATTGATGCAATTTGGATTTCACCGTGGTATCCATCACCCCAACACGATCATGGTTATGACGTCTCTGACTACATGGATATCGAACCTGATTATGGAACTCTTGCCCAAGCTGAAACATTAATTAAAGAAGCAAATGATTTAGGAATTAGGTTAATTGTTGACATTGTTCCTAATCACACTTCAAGTGATCACAAATGGTTTCAAGCAGCCCTTAAAGCAGCTCCTGGTTCACCTGAGCGAGATCGCTATATTTTCCGTGATGGCAAAGGTCCTAACGGAGATTTGCCACCTAATAACTGGGAAGCAGTCTTTGGAGGATGTGCGTGGGAGCGCGTTATTGAAGCTGATGGAAAACCAGGGCAATGGTATTTACACCTCTTTGCTGTTGAACAACCTGACCTTAACTGGGAGAACCCAGAAGTAGTTGCCCACTTAGAAGATGTATTGAAGTTTTGGCTAGATCGTGGTGTTGCAGGTTTTCGTATCGATGTTGCCCATGGAATGTTTAAAGAAAAAGGCTTGCCAGATATAAGAAAAGTTCCAGCAGCATCCATGCTTGGCACAGAACACAAACCATTCTGGGATCAAGAGGGCGTCCACGATATCTATCGCTCTTGGCGCAAAATCCTTGATTCTTATCCAGGAGATCGCATGGCAGTTGCTGAGGCTTGGGTTAGCCCAGCTGAGCGCATTGCGCGCTATGTTCGATCAGATGAGCTACAGAACTCTTTTAACTTTGAAATGTTAACAACGCTCTGGGATGCAAAAGAGATTAAGACAAAGATTAATAACTCTATTGATGCGTTGGAAGAAGTGGGAGCACCAACCTCATGGGTATTTAACAATCACGATGTTGTGCGCTCAGTTGATCGCCTAGATCTTGGACTCACCAATCACGGTGATACAACTCTTTCACGCCAAGGTGATCCGAAGAAGCTCAATATTGCACGAGGAACATTGCGTGCTCGCAGTGCTGCACTCATGACTCTTGCCTTGCCTGGTGGGACATATCTATATCAAGGTGAAGAGCTTGCAGTTCCTGAAGTGCGCGATATACCAGAAGATCGTTTAACTGATCCACGTTGGAAAATGAGTGGTTATTTAGATCGCGGTCGTGATGGTTGCCGTGTTCCAATTCCATGGACTTCCAATCCAGCAGGAGCTTTTGGTTTCTCAACCAATGCTGCGCTCAAGCCAGAGCAAGCATGGTTGCCACAATCACCATGGTGGGGCACATATGCCGTTGACACTCAAGATGGTGTTGAAGGATCGACCTTGTCAATGTATCGAAAAGCTCTAGCTATTCGCAAAGGCGAAGAAGGTTTAGGCGATGGACCTATGGAGTGGATTGAAGCAGGCAAAGATGTTGTTGCATTTGAGCGTCCCGGAAATTTTGCTTGCTACATCAACTTTGGTGCACCTATTGAACTTCCATCTAACTCACAGGTATTAGTTTCAAGTGGACCAATAACAGGTCACACATTGCCAACTGACACCGCTGCATGGGTCAGATTAGTTTCTTAATGCCAAATACAGCGCTGCAACAAAAAGTAGTAAAAACTCTTGCTACTGCCCAAGTTTTAAATGGCATTGGTGTTGCAGGCACGGTTGCCGCTGGCTCGCTACTAGTTTCATCTATTACTAACTCTGAAACATTGGCAGGTCTTGCTCAGACTTTTTCGGTTTTAGGCGCAGCTGCTATGGCATTGCCCCTTGCACGTTTAACTGCTCGTGGCGGTCGCAGACTTTCACTTTCTTTTGGGTATTTGGCCGGAGTTCTTGGTTCAGTAAGTGCAATCCTGGGCGGAGCCCATAAGAACATTTTTCTGATGTTGCTTGGAACTTTTCTCGTTGGTTCAGCATCTGCCTCTGGCTATCAAGCCCGCTTTGCAGCAATTGATTTAGCAACTGATGAAACCCGTGCAAAACAACTCTCATTTGTAGTCTGGGGATCAACTATTGGCGCAGTTGCTGGGCCTAATTTAATGGATCCGGCAGGGCGCTTAGCAGAACATTTCAACCTGCCAGCACTTGTGGGTCCATACATGATTTCAGCTGCCACATTAATTTTTGCAACTATTGTCATTCAACTCTTCCTACGCCCTGATCCTTATCTTTTAGCGGAAAAGCAGGCGAAGGTGAAACAACATAAAGGTTCAACCAAGGCAGCTCTTACACATATTCGCTCCAACCCAAAGGCGCTATTTGCTATTAGCGCTATCGCAATTGGCCATGTGGCCATGGTTTCTGTCATGGTGATGACGCCTATTCATATGAAGCACGTTGATGTTTCACTTCAAATTATTGGTTTTGTTATTAGTGTGCACGTTTTAGGAATGTATGCATTTTCACCTCTGGTTGGATCTTTAAGTGATCGCCTTGGGCGCGTGCGAGTGATTCAAATAGGTATCACTATTTTGTTGCTATCAACTCTTGTTTCTGGTGCAGCAGCTGCAGATGATGCGCTCCGTCTTGGAATTGGTTTATTTCTACTTGGCCTGGGTTGGTCTTGCACACTCATCGCAGGTTCTGCTTTTCTCTCTGAATCTGTTTCAGTTGAAATGCGTCCTGCATCTCAAGGTGCCAGTGATTTAGTGATGAATTTAGCTGGAGCTGGCGGGGGAGCACTCGCTGGTGTAATCATCGGAACATTGAGTTACGGTTGGCTATGTTTCTTTGCAGCAATTCCAGTACTGGGATTGGCTGTTGGTGCGCGAAGGATTATGAAGATTGAAAACTAATCGCAGAATTCACCCAGCATGGATTGCCGCCATTGTTACTTTCTTTACTCTGGTTGCAACTGCAGGGTTTAGATCTGCGCCTTCTGTATTAATCATTCCCTTACAAGATGCCTTTGGTTGGCACCGTGATCAAATCTCTCTCGCAATTGCAATTAACGTCCTTCTCTATGGCTTAACTGCTCCTTTTGCTGCAGCTTTGATGGAGCGCTTCACGGTGAGAAAAGTAGTGATGGGAGCCCTTACAACAGTGAGTATTGGTGCTTTCTTAACTACTCTGATTCATGCTCCATGGCAGTTAATTGCCTCATGGGGTGTCATCGTTGGTATTGGCACTGGATCAATGGCACTTGTCTTTGCGGCAACAGTTGCAAACCGCTGGTTCGTTAAACGCCGTGGTTTAGTTATTGGTGGATTAACCGCAGCCGCTGCCATGGGACAGTTGATCTTTTTGCCAGGTCTTACACATCTATCAGGAATGTATGGGTGGAAATCAATTGGTCTAACAATCGGCGCAGCTGCATTGTTTATGGTTCCTATGATCTTTGTGTTCCTTCGTGAAAGACCGGCAGATTTAGGGTATTTGCCATATGGAGCCCCTGAAGATTGGACTCCACCAGCACGCTCTGAAATGAACGCAGCACGTTTAGCAATTGTTACATTGAAAGAAGCTAGTTCCCATAAAGATTTTTGGTATCTCTTTGGTTCATTTTTTGTCTGTGGTTTATCTACTAGCGGATTAATTGGAACTCACTTTATTCCAGCAGCCCATGATCATGGAATGGGCCAAGTAGTTGCTGCATCTCTTTTGGCATTAGTTGGTGTCTTTGATGTTATCGGAACTATTTTCTCAGGCTGGCTTACAGATAAATATGATCCACGCAAACTTCTCTTTTTCTACTACGGGCTACGTGGGCTTTCACTCTTCTTACTTCCCTCCATTCTCTTCTCATCCGTTCACCCATCCACACTCGTCTTCGTTATCTTCTATGGCCTTGACTGGGTAGCAACAGTTCCGCCAACAGTGATGTTGTGTAGATCAATTTTGGGTCCTGAGCGGGCAACAGTTATTTATGGTTGGGTATTTGCAGGTCACCAAATCGGCGGTGCTATAGCAGCATTTGGTGCAGCTGTTGTGCGAGTGAAGTTTGGTGACTATGCAGCTGCTTTTTATATAAGTGGTGCCCTTTGTCTGATCACTACATATTTCGTTTTGCAGATTGCCAAAGGCAAAGACATGGCTAGCCTTAGAACATGAGCAGCTTTTATGAGGAGATTGGCGGAGAAGCTTTCTTTGCTGATCTAACCGCGCAGTTTTATGCTCAGGTGGCCGTTGATCCTATTTTGCGCCCCATGTATCCAGAGTCAGATTTAAAAGCCGCAGCAAAGCGCTTGCAATGGTTTTTAGAACAATACTGGGGCGGACCAACCACTTATCAAGAAAACCGTGGACACCCACGACTTCGCATGCGCCATGCGCAGTTTCATATCAATCTCGCAGCACATGATGCTTGGCTTAGCGCAATGCGCACAGCCGTTGATGGAGTGGAAATGAAACCAGAACACAAAGAGCAGTTGTGGGGCTATTTAGAGATGGCAGCAGCTGCCATGATTAATCAACCAGATTGAGATTGATTTCCAACTTTTAGAATTTCGCCATTTCTCAAATACCAAAGAGTTCCCTTTTTATCCCGAACGCTTGTGACACGCAAACCAACTTTTTCAACAACACCTTGAACCTCTAAAACATCTACTTGGTCACCCACTCCATATTGATCTTCAACCAACATAAAGATTCCAGAGAGAACATCTCGAACAAGGGTCTGTGCACCAAGTCCAAGTGCAACACCTAGAATTCCAGCTGATGCAATAAGTGGTCCTAAATTAAAACCAAACTCACCTAGAGCCATTGCTGCTGCAACAACCCAGATAACAGTTTTTAAAGTGCTAGATAGGACGCTGCCAATTGTGCGAGCGCGCTCTTTTTGACGAGAAACGATGTTGCGCGGACCTGGAACTAGATCAGCAGTTGCTAATCGATTCATGGCCCGCTCGATTGCGCGGGTTCCAAAGGCCTGGGCAATCAAGGCCGAGATAAGAATGATGGCTACGCGCAGGGGGGTTCCACTTATCCAGTCCAGGGCGTTTTGAAGTGAATCGTTCATAGAAGTCAGACTTTATCCAAATCTTTACCTAAATATCGCTAGTCAATACCCACGCGCTCGGGTGTTTTGGTGCAAGATAAACCAATCGCTCAGAGCCAAAGAGAGGATTGCGATGTCGCGGACGCTGGTGCTCAATGCCACCTACGAACCATTAGGTGTCATTACTGAACGTCGTGCGCTCATCCTTGTGCTCAATCACCGCGCAACAATGATTGAAGAGTCTGGTTCCGTCCTACATTTCTCAGGCGGAGAAATAGAACTGCCTTCAGTAATTCGCCTCAATAAATTTGTTCGTATTCCTTATCGCCACGCAGTTCCACTTTCTCGCCGGGCAATCTTTGCTAGAGATGGTGGACGTTGTGTGTATTGCAGTGCACCTGCCACATCCATTGATCACGTTATTCCACGCAGCCGTGGCGGCGGTCACAATTGGGAGAACGTTGTCTCTGCATGCCATAAGTGCAATCACTTAAAGGCAGATAAGCAGCTCAAAGAAATTGGTTGGAGATTGCGCCAACTTCCGCGTGAGCCAGTGGGGGCTGCATGGAGAATTCTTGGAACCGGTCAGACCAATACCAGATGGTTACAGTATTTAGAGCCATTTGGTGTGGCAGCAGCAACTGCTTGAAGCATTTACACTTAACCCATGCAATTTCTTGCCAGCAGATTTGAAGATGGCTATGTCCCAGGCCCAGGCTTGAGCGTTGCACAAACAGTGTTTACCTACGTAGTAATTCCTGCTGGACTCTTTACTGTGATTGCACTTGCTTCTTGGTTGGCATCAGCGCCGCGAAAAGAAAAAGCACAATCTTCAGTCTCTTCAATTGACTAGTTATCTAGAGACTGAACCTTCAATGCACGAATAACTCCGTCTTGTGATTCTTTAACTAGCTTGCGAAGCACCGCAGGTGCATCTTTACCCACACCATTTAACCAAGTATTAGTTTTATCTAATGTGCTCTGACTAATAATCCAGCTTGGATACATTCCAGTCACAAACTTGGCTGCGCCTTCATAGGATTTTGACTCCCATTCTGAGAGTAAGTTCTCAAAATAGAGATCCACAAATGGAGTCAAAAGGTGGCGCTGGATAGGGCGTTGGAAGCCTGCAACTAATGCAGAGCGAACTGAAGTCTGAGCATCTTGGTGCATCACTGTATTGAATGCATATGCCTTCGCTTCGGCACTTGGTGTTGCAGCTTTTGCAGTCTCAAACATCAAGTTTCCTGAAGTGGTGTTATCACTTGCTAATTCTGCATCTAGCTCTGCTTGGGTAGTTGCCCCACGCTCAGTTAGTGCAATGAGGAAATCCCAACGGCGATCAGTATCAACTTTCAGACCCTTGATTTCGCCATTTAAGATCCCGCGCACATTTTTAATCTGCTCTGGCGTGTGGGCGTTAGCGGCAAATGCCCGTGAATAGAGAAGTTGGAGATCACTTGCTGGTGCACTTGATTGCATGAGATTCCAGAATCCAGCAGCCAGCTTCTCACGATACTTATCTCGATTAGCATCAGATGCGTAGGCTTCAACGGATGTGCCAAGTTGGCCAATAACAATGTTTACGATCGCATCATCATTTTCTCCAGCTAGGCCTGATAAGGCAATTTCAATGAAATATGCGGAAGAGATTTGTGCATCTCGGTGCATATCCCAAATAGATGCCCAACTCAGTGCGCGGGCCAATGGATCATTTAAACGGCCCAAGTATTTCTTCAGCGTTGCAATAGAGCGATCATCAAAGCGCAGCTTGGCATAAGAAAGATCGCGGTCATTGATAAGCAAGAGATCTGCAACCTTTTCACCAGATAACTCTTTAACTCTCGTGCTGGCACCTACAACATCTAGTTCAACAGATTTACGTAAATTAAGTGAGTCGCCACTGATGTCATATAGGCCAACAGCTAAGCGGTGGGGGCGAAGTTCTTTAGAACCAGCAGGAACAAGTGGAACCTCTTGTGAGATGACAACATTCTTATAGACATCACCATCAATTTCTAACTGAGGACGCAGGGTGTTTACACCTGCAGTTTGTAGCCAGGTGTGGACCCAGGTATCTAATTTGCGACCGCTGGCCGCTTCTAGTTCTACTAACAAGTCATTAAGTGTTGTGTTGCCCCAAGCATGCTTAGCAAAATACTTTTGCAATCCTGCAATAAATTGTGGGCGACCAACGTGGGCAACGAGTTGATGTAATACAGATGCACCCTTTGCATAGGTAATTCCATCAAAGTTAGCGTTTACCGCTTCCATATCCACCATGTCAGCAATGATTGGGTGAGTGGATGAGAGTTGATCTTGGCGATATGCCCAGTTCTTTCGTGCGCTATTGAACTCAGTCCAAGCTCCTTTAAAGCGTGTTGACTCAGATAGTGCTAAGTAAGAAGCCCACTCAGCAAATGATTCATTGAGCCACAGGTCATCCCACCAGAACATGGTGACCATGTCGCCAAACCACATGTGTGCCATTTCATGCAGGATTGTGTTGGCACGTGAAAGGTATGCCTTTTCTGGCATGTGTGAGCGGAAGACTAGAACATCTTCACGGAATGTGACTGCACCAGCGTTTTCCATTGCACCGAAGTTGAAGTCAACAACTGCGATTTGATCATATTTTTCAAATGGGTATGCCAGACCAAAGACTTTTTCAAAGTATTCAAAGCCTTGCTTTGTAATAAGGAAGATATCTTCTGGATCTAAGTACTGCATCATCGATTTACGGCAGTAGATTCCAAGAGGAATCTCTTTTTTGCCCTTATAAACATCATGCACAGATGAGTACGGCCCTGCAATGAGTGCATCTAAGTAGGTTGGAATACGTGGGGTAGTTGTGAACTTCCATTCAACGGATTCACCCTTAATTGTCTTTGACTCAACTGGGTTATTAGAAACTGCTTGCCAGTGACCCGGAGTTGTTACGGTGAGAGTAAATGTTGCCTTGAGAGATGGCTGATCAAAGCAGGCAAACATGTTGCGAATATGTGCAGTCTCACCTTGTGAGTACAAATAGATCTCACCGTCAGCTGGATCAACTGAGCGCTGCAGGCCTTCACCTGATTTTGAGTATTCAGCTTCTATCTCAATTACCAAGGTGTTATCTGCTGCCAAGTTAGTAAGGAAAATGCTTTCACCATCAAAGTTAGATACATCAACTGCTGCGCCATTAAGTGTTGCACTGATGACGCTACGTCCCACAGCATCAATAAAGGTTGAATAGCCAGGCTTGTTGCACGTAAAGGAAACCTCTGATTTTGAATAGAAGGTTTCTTCACCCTTTGTAACATCTAGGGTCACTGCATAGCTGTTTACGTAAAGATGCTCCGCACGATCTTTCGCTTCTGTACGGCTCAAATTCAGACCTGGCACTTGTGACTCCTCTTAGTGGATGGGGCATTTTTGTAGGTTCTAATCCAACCATGACAGAGTTAGGACATGGAACGCCCTTCGGTACGCAGTTACAGCATCCGGGGCTCCCGTATTACCCAGGCCCAACGCCAAGCAAAAGATGAACTTCAGGCTATTTATGGGATTGCCGTTGAGGAAAAGAAAGTAAATCTAAAAGAAATCTTTCCTACCAGCCAGAAAATCATTATGGAGATTGGCTTTGGCATGGGGGAAGCCACGGCAATAATCGCCAAAAATCACCCCAACAACGGCTATATCGCAGTTGATGTGCACCCACCAGGGATCGGCAAATTATTAGGCAGAATTGTTGAAAATGATTTGAAGAATCTGCGCGTGATTGAAGATGATGTGCATATTGTCTTGCCACATATGTTTGAGGATGAATCTTTAGATGCAATCCATCTCTTCTTTCCGGATCCTTGGCCAAAGAAGAAACACAATAAGCGCCGAATTGTCAATGAAGGTTTTCTTTCACTCATTCATCCAAAGTTAAAAAAGGGTGGCTATATCCATATTGCAACTGACTGGGTGCCCTACGCAATTAGCATGCAGGAAGTTTTTGCTGCCTCTACTTTATTTACTGGGGGAGTAATTGAAA
>RGHD01000035.1 GCA_010024385.1 Actinomycetota bacterium
GAAGATGGTTTACCAGTTGGCTTCCAGATCATGTCGCCAGTAATGAAAGATGATCGAATGTATTCAGTAGGAGCAGCCCTTGAAGCAGCTCTGCTTTCAAAGTGGGGCGCACCGTTGCTCTCAACAATTCCAGCGTTAGCAGGTAGCAAATGAGCCTGACATACGAGGAAGTTGTGGCTAAGTACGAACCAGTACTGGGTCTTGAAGTTCACGTGGAACTCAATACAAACTCAAAGATGTTTTGTGGCTGTTCTACTATTTTCGGAGCTGAACCAAATACACAAACTTGCCCCGTTTGTTTGGCTCTGCCAGGCGCTCTGCCAACTGTTAACGAAAAGGCGATTGAATCAACAATAAAAATAGGTCTGGCTCTTAACTGCTCTATTGCGCCTTTTAGTCGCTTTGCTCGTAAAAACTATTTCTATCCAGATATGCCAAAGAACTTCCAGATTTCACAGTATGACGAGCCAATCTGCGTTAACGGGTACGTTGATGTTGAAATCGAAACCGATGAAGGCCCAAAGGATTTCCGTATTGAAATAGAGCGTGTTCACATGGAAGAAGACACTGGAAAGTCGTTACACGTGGGTGGTACTACTGGGCGCATTCATGGCGCAGAGTATTCTCTTCTAGATTACAACCGTGCAGGAATTCCTTTGGTTGAAATTGTTACCAAGATTGTTCCTGGTACGGGTAAATATGCTCCAATGGTCGCAAAGGCATACGTTGCAGAGTTGCGCGACATCCTGCGCTCACTTGGTGTTAGTGATGTGAAGATGGAGCAGGGATCTCTTCGCTGCGATGCAAACGTTTCATTGCGCTTAATTGGTTCAGATGTACTTGGGACACGATCTGAGACTAAAAACGTAAACTCTCTTCGCTCTGTTGAGCGTGCAATTCGAGGTGAAATGATTCGCCATGCTGAACTTCTCAATAATGGTGAGCGGGTTGTGCAAGAGACTCGCCATTTCCAAGAAGACACAGGTTTAACTCGCTCCGGCCGCTCGAAAGAACAAGCCGAGGATTATCGGTATTTCCCAGAACCAGATTTAGTTCCAGTGGCACCAGATGCAGCATGGATTGAACAACTACGTGCAGCTTTACCTGAGCGACCATCCATCCATCGCAAACGTTTGCAAGAACAATGGGCAGTTCCCGATAAGGAAATGTCAGCGATGATTAATGCTGACGTATTAGATGTTGTTGAAGCAACGGTGGCACTAGGTGCAGACCCTGCTAAAGCACGTAGCTGGTGGTTAGGTGAGATTTCTCGAATAGCCAACGAAAAAGATGTTGCAATCAAGAATTTATCTATCTCAGCTATAGATGTTGCTGAGATTGTGGCACTTGTTAATGCTGGAGAATTAACAGATAAGTTAGCTCGCCAAGTTGTTGAAGGCGTTATAGCTGGAGAAGGAAAGCCTTCAGCAGTTATTGCTGCACGCGGAATTAAAGTTGTTAACGATGATTCAGCATTGATGGCTGCAATTGAGCGTGCATGTGCTGGTCAACCAGAGACTGCGCAAAAGGTTCGCGATGGCCATTTACCAGCAGCTGGTGCATTAATTGGAATGGTTATGAAAGATACAAAAGGTCAAGCAGATGCAGCTAAAGTTCGTGCGCTTTTATTAGCTCATCTTGGACAATCAGAAGGCTAGACTGAGCACATGCCAAATATGAAGCCACGCTCAGGTGTTGTTACTGATGGATTAGAGCGCGCCCCTGCACGCGGAATGTTACGTGCTGTCGGTATGGGAGATGAAGACTGGGTTAAACCTCAAATTGGTATCGCTTCATCATGGAATGAGATAACTCCATGTAATTTATCTTTAGATCGCCTAGCAAAAGCATCAAAGCAAGGTGTTATAGATGCAGGCGGTTTCCCGATGCAATTTGGAACCATCTCAGTATCTGATGGCATTTCAATGGGCCATGAGGGAATGCACTTTTCTCTTGTATCTCGAGAAGTGATTGCAGACTCTGTTGAAGCTGTTATGCAAGCAGAGCGTTTAGATGGCATGGTTACTTTTGCTGGTTGCGATAAATCTCTTCCAGGAATGATGATGGCAGCAGCTCGTATCGATGTTGCAAGCGTGTTTGTTTATGCTGGTTCAACTCTGCCAGGCCAAGTTGATGGTAAAGATGTAACAATTATTGATGCCTTTGAAGCTGTTGGAGCTTGTGCACGCGGATTGATTACAAAGGAGCGTGTGGATCAAATTGAGCGTGCAATCTGTCCTGGGGAAGGTGCTTGCGGCGGAATGTATACAGCAAACACCATGGCAAGTATTGGTGAAGCCATTGGGCTTTCACTTCCTGGTTCAGCTGCGCCTCCTGCAGTTGATCGCCGTCGAGATACTTATGCAATTGCATCAGGTGCTGCGGTAGTTGAACTCATTCGTCAAGGAATCACTACACGTGATATTTTGACAAAGCAAGCATTTGAAAATGCAATCACAATTTTGATGGCTTTAGGTGGCTCCACAAATGCTGTTCTTCACTTACTAGCGATGGCATACGAAGCCGAAGTTGATCTAGAGCTTAATGATTTCCACCGTATTGGTTCCAAGGTTCCATTGCTGGGTGATCTCAAGCCCTTCGGCCGCTTTGTTATGAGTGATGTTGATAAAGTCGGTGGAATTCCAGTTGTGTTAAAGGGATTACTCGATGCAGGCCTTCTTCATGGAGATGTTTTAACTGTCACAGGCAAAACTATGGCTGAGAACTTGAAAGATATTGCGCCTCCAGATCCAGATGGCCAGATTTTGCGTGCTATTTCATCTCCAATATCTACAGACATTGGAATTACTATTTTGGGTGGAACCCTTGCCAGTGATGGCGCAGTTTGTAAAACAGCGGGAATTGGTATTGAAACATTTGAGGGACCTGCGCGAGTATTTGAGCGCGAACAAGCTGCAATGGATGCACTTGAAAATGGAACCATTCAAGCCGGTGATGTTGTTGTAATCCGCTATGAGGGTCCAAAGGGTGGACCAGGTATGCGTGAGATGTTAATGATTACTGGTGCTATTAAAGGCGCAGGTCTTGGTAAATCAACTCTGCTTTTAACAGATGGTCGCTTTTCTGGTGGATCAACTGGTTTGTGCGTTGGTCACGTTGCACCCGAAGCAGTTGATGGGGGACCGATTGCATTTATTAAAGATGGCGATTTAGTACGCATTGACATCACTAAGCGAACACTGGATTTGCTTGTGGACCCTAAGGAGCTTGATGCTAGAAAAGTTGGTTGGAAGCCTTTAGGTCACAAATACTCCCGCGGGGTCTTGGCTAAGTATTCAAAGCTGGTCGGATCTGCATCCAAAGGTGCAGTCTGCGAGTGAAGCTGGCTCAAATTGTGAGATGTGCATCTCATGCCTTGACTCTTATGCGTGATTCATTGGAGAATATCTCCATGAGCACAACATTTGTGGTGGTGATTTAGTAGCGCGTGATCTAACGATGATCATGCGCCGCCCTCAGTTATCTGAGGGTTTTTTCGTTTAACCACTTTAAATGCAAGGCAACGAAGGGAGAAGAACAATGAGTCAAATGACTGGGGCCAGTTCACTTGTGGCATCACTTGAAGCTGCCGGCGTTGATGTCATGTTTGGAATCCCAGGCGGTGCAATCCTGCCAGCCTATGACCCAATTTTTTCAAGCTCCATCCGACACATTCTCGTTCGCCATGAACAAGGTGCAGGACATGCTGCAACTGGTTATGCCCAAGTAACTGGTCGAGTTGGTGTGTGTATTGCTACATCAGGTCCGGGGGCAACAAATCTTGTAACACCATTGGCCGATGCTGCGATGGATTCAGTTCCAGTTGTTGCGATTACTGGCCAGGTTCCTTCTGTTGCAATCGGAACAGATGCTTTTCAAGAAGCCGATATCCGTGGCATCACAATGCCATTTGCAAAGCACAATTATCTGATTACTAACCCAGCTGATATTCCACGGGCAATCGCCGAAGCCTTCCATATTGCAAGCACAGGCCGTCCTGGCCCAGTGCTAGTTGATATTGCAAAAGATGCTCTTCAAGCGATGACAGATTTCAATTATTCACCTTCAGTAAATTTACCAGGCTATAAGCCAAAGTTAATTCCTGATAATCAATCAATAATTGATGCTGCAGCACTCATTACACAATCGAGTAAGCCAGTCTTTTATGTTGGCGGCGGAGTAATTAAGGCAAATGCATCACGTGAGTTGCTAGAACTTGCACAATTACTTGGTGCACCTGTTGTCACAACTCTTATGGCACGTGGCGCATTCCCTGATAGTCATCCACTCAACCTTGGAATGCCAGGAATGCATGGAACTGTTGCTGCGGTTACAGCTCTACAAAAAGCTGATCTGCTCATTACTTTAGGTGCACGTTTTGATGATCGTGTTACAGGCAAGCTTTCTACATTTGCAGTTAATGCCAAGGTTATTCACGCAGATGTTGACCCAGCTGAAATTGGTAAAAACCGTTTTGCCGACGTTGCCGTTTTAGGTGATCTCAAAAACACCATCTCTGCTTTAATCCCAGCCCTTAAAAATGCACTTGGTAAGAATCAACCCGATTTAACTCCATGGTTGAACCAGATGAATTCACTTCGAGCTTCTTATCCTCTCGGTTATGACAAACCTAGTGACGGTTCTCTATCTCCACAGTATGTCATTGAAAGACTTGGAAAAATCTCAGGTCCTGAGGCTATTTTCGCTGCAGGTGTTGGCCAACATCAAATGTGGGCTTCCCAATTTGTTTCTTATGAAAATCCGCGCACCTGGCTTAATTCTGGTGGCCTTGGAACTATGGGATATGCAGTTCCTGCAGCAATGGGTGCAAAAGTTGGAGCACCTGACACAACTGTGTGGGCAATCGATGGTGATGGTTGTTTCCAGATGACAAATCAAGAGCTTGTAACATGTGCACTTAATAACATTCCAATTAAGGTTGCAATCATTAATAACGAATCTCTTGGCATGGTTCGCCAATGGCAGACCCTGTTCTATGAAGGTCGATACTCAAATACAAGCCTTGAATCAAAGCGCGTTCCTAACTTCCCAATGCTTGCAGAAGCAATGGGTTGCGTTGGTTTGAGTTGTGAGCGTGAAGAAGATGTTGATGCAACGATTGAAAAAGCGATGGGGATTAATGATCAACCCGTTGTTATTGATTTCCGAGTGCATCGCGATGCAATGGTGTGGCCAATGGTTGCAGCTGGTGCATCAAATGATGACATTAAGATTGCGCGCGAAACCGCGCCTGACTGGGATTCACAGGAGTTATAAAAATGGCCCAACACACACTCGAAGTTTTAGTAGAGAACTCACCAGGCGTATTAGCCCGTGTTGCTGGCCTCTTCGCTCGCCGTGCTTACAACATTGAACGTTTATCTGTTGGTCCAACTGCTAATCCAACCATCTCACAAATGGACATTGTGGTTAATCTAGAAGGCCATGCTCTCGAGCAAGTAATTGCTCAACTAGATAAGTTGATCAATGTAATTTCTATAGAGGAAATACTTCCAAATAAAGCAGCACCAGCAGTTCACGACACCCAACCCGATTACCAGAACTAAAGGAGAAATACCGTGGCAGCAACGATGTATCACGAAGAGGATGCCGATCTATCTATCATCCAGGGTCGCAAGGTCGCGATCATCGGTTACGGCTCCCAAGGACATGCTCACGCACTCAATTTGCGCGATAGTGGAGTTGATGTCCGCGTTGGATTAAAAGAAGGTTCAGCATCACGTGCTAAGGCAGAAGCTGAAGGTTTGCGTGTTGTCTCTGTTGCCGATGCGGTTAAAGAAGCTACTGTCATCATGATTTTGGCACCTGACCATGTTCAGCGCCATATCTACACAGAGTCAATTCTTCCTAACCTAAAAGATGGCGATGCTTTGTTCTTCGGACATGGTTTCAATATTCGCTTTGGCTACATCAAGCCGAGTGCATCAGTAGATGTTTGCATGGTTGCACCAAAGGGCCCAGGTCACTTAGTGCGTCGTGAGTATGCAGCAGGACGTGGAGTTCCAGTAATCGTTGCAGTTGAACAAGATTCAACAGGTAGCGCGTGGCCACTCACTCTTTCATATGCAAAAGCAATCGGTGGACTTCGTGCCGGTGGAATTCTGACAACTTTTACAGAAGAGACTGAAACAGATCTCTTTGGTGAGCAGTCTGTTCTTTGCGGTGGTGCTTCACAGCTAGTTATGTATGGATTTGAAACACTTACTGAAGCTGGATACCAACCAGAGGTTGCTTACTTTGAGTGCTTGCACGAGCTAAAGCTCATTGTGGATTTGATGTATGAGGGTGGAATTGCAAAGCAACGCTGGTCAGTCTCTGACACAGCTGAGTTTGGTGATTATGTCTCTGGCCCACGTGTTATTGACCCACACGTTAAGGAAAATATGAAGGCAGTTCTTGCAGACATCCAAAGTGGTGCATTTGCTAAGCGCTTCATTGATGACCAAGAAGCCGGGGCTCCTGAATTTAAGTCACTACGTGCAAAGGGTGAAACTCACCCAATCGAGGCTGTTGGCCGTGAACTTCGCAAAATGTTTTCATGGATGAAGCAGTCAAAGGGCGATGACTATAAAGAGGGAAGCGCGGCGCGTGGCTAAAGTTTTTGAATTAGCCGTAATTGCAGGCGATGGAATTGGGCCCGAGGTAGTAAACGAGGGTTTAAAGGTTCTCGACGTTGTGGCAAAGAAGTATGACGTGAGCTTCAAGCGTACTTCATATGACTTGGGTGCAGGTTTTTGGCATCGTACAGGCGAAGTTCTTCCACAAGCTATTTTGGATGAGATTGCAACTAAGGATGTTATTTTGCTTGGCGCAGTAGGAGATCCAACAGTTCCAAGTGGGGTGCTTGAGCGTGGACTTTTGTTAAAACTTCGATTCGCATTTGATCACTATATTAATTTGCGCCCTGCACGTTTAATGCCTGGTGTTACTGGACCATTAGCAACAAAGGCCCCGATTGATTTTGTAGTTGTGCGTGAAGGAACAGAAGGTCCATATGTTGGTGCTGGGGGAGTCCTTGCAGAAGGCACTGATGCAGAGATTGCAACTGAGGAAAGTTTGAACACCCGCCGCGGAGCAGAGCGTGTTATCCGTGATGCATTCGAGCGTGCTTCAAAGCGTGAACGTAAGAAGTTAACTTTGGTACATAAGAACAACGTATTAACCCGTGCTGGCGGTCTGTGGACCCGCACATTTAATGAAGTCGCTAAGGAATTTCCAGCTGTTACCACTGACTACTTACATGTTGATGCAGCGTCAATGTTCTTTGTCACTAACCCAGAGCGCTTTGATGTTGTTGTGACAGATAACCTTTTCGGAGACATCTTGACTGACATTGCAGCTGCAATCTGTGGTGGCATTGGATTAGCAGCTTCAGGAAATATCAACCCAACTGGAAAATACCCATCAATGTTTGAACCAGTACATGGTTCAGCTCCAGATATCGCTGGAAAGAACATTGCAGATCCAACTGCCACAGTTATGTCAGTTGCGATGATGCTTGATCACTTAGGTTATTCCGATGCTGCACGTGATGTTGAGCGCGCAGTTGCTGCCGATTTACTAGCTCGAGGCGATAAGAAGCGAAGCACAAGTGAAGTGGGAGATGCGCTAGTCGCAGCGTTATAAGCCATGAAAGTTACACTCAATCCAAACGCAAAAGATGCAGCAACTCGTGATGCACTTGTTGCTGAAGGTGGTTTCGGTAAGCACTACACCGATCACATGGTTGTGTGTGAGTGGACTGAAAAAGATGGCTGGGCAGAACCAGAGTTAAAGCCTTATGGCCCGCTCTCACTTGACCCAGCAACCGCAGTTTTTCACTATGGTCAGGAAATTTTTGAAGGCATGAAGGCTTATCGCCAACCTGATGGTTCAATCTCACTCTTTCGCCCTGATGCAAATGCAAAGCGTTTTGCTAACTCTGCAAAACGCTTAGCTCTACCTGAAATGCCAGAAGCGCTGTTTCTAGAAACTGTTGAAACTTTAGTTAAGCAAGATGCAGGCTGGGTGCCAAACAAAATTGGCGAATCTCTCTATATCCGCCCATTTATGATTGCAACCGAAGTCGGTTTAGGTGTTCGCCCAACTAACAAGGCCACATACATTCTTATTGCAACACCTGCCGGTGCCTACTTTGATCCATCAAAGGCTGTTTCTGTGTGGATTTCAACTGAATATGTGCGCGCAGCACAAGGTGGAACAGGTGAAGCAAAGTGTGGTGGAAACTATGCGGCCTCACTTATTGCACAAAAAGCTGCTGCAAAAGAGGGTTGCGACCAAGTTGTGTGGATTGACGCAAAAGAGCGCAAGTGGGTTGAAGAAATGGGTGGCATGAACCTTTACTTTGTTAAGGGCAAAGGCGCAGATGCAACTGTCATCACTCCAAAGTTAACTGGCACATTACTTCCAGGAATTACCCGTGATTCAATTCTCTCTGTTGCGAAAGACCTAGGCTATAAAACTGAAGAAGTTATGCTGAGCATCGATGATTGGCGCGATGGCGTTTCATCCGGTGAAATCACTGAAATCTTTGCGTGCGGAACAGCTGCAGTTGTTTCACCTGTCGGCACTGCTAAATCAAACATGGGTACATGGGTAACAGGTGATGGCCAACCTGGTGTGATTACTATGCAAATTCGCAACCATTTACTTGCTATTCAACATGGAACAACTCCAGATGCACACGGCTGGGTTCGTAAGGTCTGCTAATGCCAGTCTCTGATGCATTTCATATCTATGACACCACTCTGCGCGATGGTGCCCAGCAAGAGGGATTAAATCTCTCGGTTCATGACAAGTTGGCAATTGCACGCCATCTTGATGATCTTGGTGTCGGATTTATTGAAGGCGGATGGCCAGGGGCAAACCCAAAGGACACTGAGTTTTTTGCGCGCGCTAAAAAGGAATTAGTACTTAAGAATGCAACCTTTGTTGCATTTGGTGCCACACGTCGTCCAAATGTTAAAGCAGCCGATGATGTTCTACTTGGAGCACTCCGTGATTCAGGTGCTCCAGCAGTTACTTTGGTTGCAAAAGCCTTTGATCGACACGTTGATTTAGCACTCAAAACATCTCTGGATGAAAATCTAGCGATGATTCGTGACTCAGTGAGTCACTTAATTACCGAGGGCCAACGGGTGTTTCTTGATGCTGAGCACTTCTTTGATGGCTATCGCAGTAACCGTGCATATGCTCTAGAAGTTGTGCGTGTTGCAGCTGAAGCAGGGGCAGATGTGATTGCCTTGTGCGATACAAACGGCGGGATGTTGCCAGATGAGCTTTCACAAGTTGTCCATGATGTTTTAACTGCTAGCTCTGCTCGCCTTGGAATTCACTGCCACAACGACACTGGATGCGCAGTTGCTAACTCAATGGCTGCGGTTGCAGCAGGTGCAACACATGTTCAAGGAACCCTCAATGGTTATGGTGAGCGCACTGGTAATGCTGATCTAGTAACAATCATTGCAAACCTAGAGTTAAAGAAGCATCAGTTGGTCTTACCTAAGGATTCACTTCGTGAAGCATTTAGAATTTCACATGCTGTAGCTGAGGTTACAAATGTCTCTTCAAGTGCGCGTCAGCCATATGTGGGAGTTTCAGCGTTTGCTCACAAGGCAGGTCTGCATGCCAGCGCTATCAAGGTTGATCCAGCCCTTTACCAACATGAAGATCCAGCATCTGTTGGAAATGATATGCGCATGTTGGTCTCTGACATGGCTGGGCGTGCATCTATTGAATTAAAGTCCCAAGAACTAGGTGTTGATCTTGGTGGGGACAAAGAACTTATTGGACGCATCGTTGATCGTGTTAAAGAGATGGAATCTCGTGGATTCACTTTTGAAGCTGCCGATGCCTCATTTGAACTCCTAGTTCATGAAGAGATGATCGGTAAGCGTCCATCTTTTTTCACCATTGACCATTGGCTGACAACTGTTGAGCGATCTGAAGATCAAAGCATTCTTACGAAGGCTGAAATTAAAGTAACGGCAATGGGTGCGCAGATTTCATGTACTGGCTCAGGTAACGGTCCTGTTAACGCATTTGATAATGCTTTGCGTACTGGGTTAAAAGCTCTCTATCCAGAGCTAGAAGTTCTAGAGCTCACTGATTACAAGGTGCGCATCCTTGAAGGACGCCTAGGAACAGGGGCTGTTACACGCGTCTTAGTTGAAACGAGTGATGGCAAAGGCGAATGGAACACCGTTGGTGTGCATGAAAACGTTATTGCGGCCTCTGCCATGGCACTTGAGGACGCACTAACCTTCGGCCTTATGCGTCAGGGACGCAAACCCGAGTAAAGTTGGCGCGTGAGCGAAGATTTTGAAAAGTTATTAACTACTTTTCAACGCCACCTAGAAGTTGAACGGAACCTCTCAGTTCATACAATCCGTGCATATATGGGAGACTTAACTTCATTATTAGAACATTTAGAAAATAGTGGCCTTACAGGTATCTCACAGTTGCAACTAGTTCATCTACGCTCATGGCTAGCTAATCAACAGGTCAAAGGTGCTTCTCGCACAACTATTTCACGCAGAGCAGTCTCCATGCGCTTGTTTACAAAGTGGGCGTTAAAGAACAAATACATAACAAGTGATGTGGGTGCATCCCTTGCAACACCTAAGTCACATCGCATTTTGCCTGAAGTTTTAGGTATTGATGATGCAAAAACAGCCATGGATTCAATGGCAACACGGGCGGCAGAAGGTGAAACCCCAATGATATTGCGCGATGTTGCAATGGTGGAACTGCTATATGCAACTGGTGCTCGTGTGGCAGAACTATGCGGTTTAGATCTCGGCGATATTGATTATAACCGCCAGACTATTCGAGTGCTCGGAAAGGGAAACAAAGAACGTGTTATTCCACTTGGCAATCCTGCGATGCGTGCACTCAAAAAGTGGCTAGATGATGGACGTCAAGAGTTACTGAATGAAAAATCTGAAAATGCTGTTTTTCTAGGAGCACGTGGAAAGCGAATAGATCAAAGGGCTGTTAGAACCGTTGTGTATGAAGCACTTGCTGCAATAGAAGGAATTGAGCGGATGGGACCCCACGCGTTGCGCCACTCTGCTGCAACACATCTATTAGAAGGCGGCGCAGATTTGCGCACAGTGCAAGAAATTTTGGGCCATGCATCGTTGGCCACAACTCAGATTTATACACATGTTTCTACTGAGCGCTTACAAAAAGCTTTCAAACAGGCCCATCCACGCGCATGAGTAAATCAGTTGTCGTTATTCCAACATATAACGAGGTCGAAAGTATTGGTGCGCTACTTGATGAGTTAGCAACACTTGATGTTGATGTTCTAGTCATAGATGATGGCTCACCCGACGGCACAGCTCAAATTTGTAAAGCCCACGGAATTGAAGTTATTGAGCGAAGTGGTAAACAAGGTTTGGGCAGCGCCTATCGTGCAGGTTTTCAGATTGCACTCGATCGTGGGTATGAAAACATTATTGAAATGGATGCCGACGGATCACACCAAGTGAGAGATTTAGTTGCGATGATGCAGTGGATTGGTTCGGCTGACTTATTGATTGGTTCGCGCTGGGTGGCAGGTGGACAGATTAAAAATTGGAGCAAGTTTCGTGAACTGCTTTCAAAGTCGGCTAATAAGTATGCAAATGTTGTCTTATCCCTTGGGGTGGCCGACACAACTGCGGGTTTTAGAATTTATTCAGCCTCACTTTTGAAAAATATGGATATCCAAACTATTGCTAGTGAGGGATATTGCTTTCAGATTGAGATGACTCGAAGGGCACTTGCCAGAGGTGGATCAATTGCTGAAGTGCCCATTACTTTTATCGAACGCGAACATGGGGTCAGCAAGATGAGCTTTGCAATTGCCTTGGAGGCCGTGGTTCGCATCAGTTCTTGGGGGCTTTTGCGCATAGTTGGGCGGTAAATAGCACGCTCACGGCTCAGGTAAGATTTGCCCCGCACCAGTTGAAGTAATTCAGCCGGTGACATCTCAGCACTGCCTCACTTTTAGTGGGTGAATCATCTCGGTCCGTTAAATCGGTAGATGACTTTCAGTGCGACGGGCCCAACAAATTGTTAGGCCAAAACCGAGCGGGTTTTTTATTGTGCTGCGCACGTAAATAAACCTAAGAAGGAGTATGCCGTCATGGCAGTAGTAACAATGCGAGAACTTCTCGACAGCGGAGTCCACTTTGGACACCAGACTCGTCGATGGAACCCAAAGATGAAGCGTTTTATTTTCACAGAGCGCAATGGCATCTACATCATCGATATCCAGCAATCACTTGCGCTAATCGACAATGCATATGAGTTCGTTAAGGACACAGTTGCAAAGGGCGGTCACGTGTTATTCGTTGGAACAAAGAAACAAGCACAAGAACCAATCATCGAGCAAGCAGCACGCGTTGGTATGCCAACAGTAACTGAGCGCTGGTTAGGTGGAATGCTGACAAACTTCCCAACTGTCTACAAGCGTATTCAGCGACTGAAGGAGCTAGAAGCTCTAGAAGAGAAGAATGATCTACTTCTTACAAAGAAGGAACTACTTGTTCTTCGCCGCGAACGCGAAAAACTATTTAAGAACCTCAACGGTATCCGTAACATGACTAAGTTGCCTTCAGCAATTTGGGTTGTTGATACTAAAAAGGAGCACTTAGCAGTGCAGGAAGCCAAGAAGCTTGG
>RGHD01000036.1 GCA_010024385.1 Actinomycetota bacterium
GAATTCAACTCCTGCTGAAGTAACACTCAAAGATGGTGTAACTAGCGTGGTTACTGGTCTTGCTGCTCATAAGAGCATTAATGAAGGCCGAGTAGTTGAAATTAAAGAGCTATGGGGCTAATTACCAGTTAGTCCATGGCTTTGCATGGGTATCTACAATTTGTGCCAATTTCTCTAGTCGAGGAATTGAAACCTCACGCAATGCTTGAGGAATATTGGCAGCCCCAACAATGTCTGCCCAAACAGCACGGCCTGCGAGGAATCCACTAGCTCCACCCATTGCGCATGCTTTCACTGCATCGTTAAAGAACGGCTGCTTCACTCCATTTGAAAGTACTACCCACGGTGAACCAATGGCTTCAGAGATTCTTTCAGCGTTCTTGGTTACTAAATTCAAATCACCTTCACCATGAAAAGGAACTTCAGCTTTATAGAGATCGGGCTTCCAAGTCGCAGCCTCTCTTGCCGCAATGATTAACTCTTCTTCGCGATTAAATTTCTTGGAAGTATCAGTTGGAGGTTTAACGATAATTTCAATAATTGAAGGCAGACCTGAGATTGTGCACAACTTATTAAACTCTTCTACAAGCTTTGCTCGTGAATCTGGAGACTCATCATTGCGCCATAAGACTAGAAACTTTAAGCCAACGCTTCCTATATCGCGCATGCGAATGGGATCCACATTTGGATCAACAGCAGTATCTGTTGCCGCTCCACCTGCAGGCCCCACCAATAAGTCAGCTGCAGCGATTAGTCCGCAGTTACCCTTAAGTGCTCTCTGATTAATAATCTCATCGATACCAAACTCTTGATCAACTAGTAACGCAGATGCATATGGTGAAAGTTCGCGGGCTACATCTACTTTAAATTGAGTTAGTTGGGAATCAGGCACAGGGGTCGATTGGTGGGCAGCGAACATGCCACGTAATGCTTCGCGTTGATCAACTGCAACCATTGCAAGTGCACCAGATGGTCTTGCCAGATTAGTTAATGGTGCTCTCATTTGTTCGACTCCAGAAATGCATTGAGTTCAGCTGTTGTTGGAATCATTGATTGGCCATCTAGCCCGCGACAGGAAAGGGCAGCAACAGCATTGGCTCTGCGCAAAGCCTGAGAGAGTTCAAAACCTTGAATTATTTGGGCAATAATCGCCCCATGGAAAACATCTCCAGCACCTAGAGTGCTCGTAACTTCAACTTTAAAACCACTTGCACTTACTAAACCAGTTTCAGATGAATACCCAGAACTGCCAGCCGAACCTTGGGTGGCAACGACAGTATTGCCTGATTTTGTTGAATCATTTTCAAGTGCAACTGAAAGTGACACACCTGGATAGCGAAGTGACATTTGTCGATCTGTAGGAACAAATAAATCCACAAGTGAAGGGTCAAAGTCTTCGACGCCATAGCCTGCATCAAAAGAAATCTGCGGACCTTTGCCTCGAGTAATTCCTGCTTCATTGAGCCTTGTTACCCCAACATGATCAACATGAAGCCACTCTGAAGCAGAAATCATTTTCTTAGCGCTCTCATTGAGCGGTACCTGAGTAACCGGCTGTCTTGTGCTGATTGCACGTGTGTTATTTTTCTTTGAAGCAACTATGACGCTGCCTGCAGTTGAAGTATCGCCGATTGAAACTCCAGAGGTATCAACTCCCTCCTTTTCAAAAATACGTAAAACTTCTTTGCCATCGGCATCATCACCAATAGTCCCAATAATGGCACTTCTAATACCTAAGCGACTCAATGCAACAGCTGCGACAGCTGCTGGTCCCCCGCCGGCACGTGAAATCTGTTGCGCGACTACTCGTTCATCTTCTTGTGGATATTGATCCACCAGAGCAATTGTGTCAACGGTAATGACACCCATACAAACTACTTGAATATCACTCAAGGCTTGTTCTTCTCTTTTGCATCAGCCAGGGCAACAACGCGAGCACCTGTTATGTGTTGCAAAGTCAGTTTTGCAGCCAATTCTCCGTTTCCAGATTCAATTGCGGCCAATATTGCATTGTGCTCTGACTTTGAAACATCTGATCTGCCTGGAAGTCTAAGAGTTGTCTCCATCGACATTTTCATTACATCCTGCAGCACATTTAGCGTTTGGTTAATAAAGCGATTGCCTGCTATTCCAACGATAGATAAGTGAAATTTGGCGTCAAGAAGTTGTAATTGATCAAAATCAACAGGCGTAGTTGCAGTCACTGTCTCAATTTGATTCAAAGTCGCTCTCAATAATCGGATGTCTTCCTTTGTTGCTTTATCAGCGGCCCATCTAGATGCTGGAACTTCTAAAACTTCACGAGCATCAAATAATTCATTTAAACCGTGGGTCGTAGCCATCATGGAAGCGCGAAGCTCTTGGGCCACAATCGGCTCTTGTACAAAAGTTCCTTGTCCGTGCTTTATTTGAACTAAACCTTGTGCTTGCAAAATATGGAGAGCTTCACGCAAACTTGGTCGACTTACTTCAAGTAAATCTGCTAATTGTCGCTCCGGTGGAAGGCGATCGCCAGGGTTTAATTTCTGGAGATCAATCAACTCAATGAGTTGTGTGGCTATACGTGCGGCTCTTTGAGGTGCGACTGCGGCAACAATACTCATTTTTACCCCTTAACCGCACCGGCAGTTAGTCCGGCAATAAATGAACGTTGAGCAAAGATATACATCAACACCATTGGTATGGATGCAAAAAGAATGGCAGTAAAGAGCATCGAATAACTAGTTGCAAATTCACCTCTGTAGTCAATGAGAGTTAATGGCAATGTCTTTTTATCTAACTCATTAATCAACATCAGTGGGTATAGAAGATCATTCCAGCAGATTACAAAAAGAAAGATTGATGTGGCACCGATTGCTGGCCGCGCAAGGGGCATAGCAATGGAGCGATAAACGCGCCAATGATTTGCGCCATCAATGCTGGCAACCTCAAACATTTCCCTAGGAAGATCTTTAAAGAATGCTGAAATGATAAACACTGATATCGGCAGGGTTAGCGCAATATTGACTAGGACTAGACCAAAGAGGGAATTATTTAGCCCTAATTTGGTGAAGAGGGTGAAGATTGGAATTATGTTTACTTGTCCTGGAATAGCTAACCCAATGGCAAAGAGACCAAAGAGAACTTTGCCCGACACGGTAATTGAACGTGCAATTGCATAGGAGACAAGGCTTGCAAACAGGATCGTAAAGAACACTGAGAAGAGGGCGACAATCACTGAGTTCTTAAAGGGAGTGAGGACGCTTCCAGAATCAATTAATGTGCGGAAATTGTCTAGGTTCCAGTCTTCAGGAAGTGCCAGCGGCTTGGTATAAATCTCCACATCTTTCTTGAAAGAGCCAAGAACAACAATCGAACTTGGGACCAAGACTGCTACAGCAAAAACTGTTAGAAGTGTATTTTTGAAGATTTTATAAATCATTTCTTTATCCCATCGTTTAAACGCAGGACTCGGCGCTGTAGCCAGGTAACAAGTAATACAAGCAACACCAAGAAGATTGTTTGAGTTGCTGCATAACCGAATTTATAACCAACAAAGGCAGTGTTAAATACCATGGTCACAAGTAGGTCAGAAGAGTTCAGTGGTCCGCCTTGCGTCATTGCATAAATTAGATCGAATGCGCGGAAAGTTTGAATGGTCGTATATGCAACAACTACTGCAGTTGTTGGGAGAGCCATAGGCCAAGTTACGCTTTTAAATTGCTGCCAGCGTGATGCACCATCAACTTCTGCAGCCTCATAGAGTTCAGCTGGAATCTGTTGTAGACCTGCAACATAAATAACAATCATCTGCCCTGTATGGAACCAAACTTGAGTTACTGCAACGGCGTATAGGGAATATCGAGAATCTCCAAGCCAATTCAGAGCCAAACTATCTAGGCCAATTGCCTTTAAGGATGCGTTAATAAATCCATAATTTGGATCATAAAGAAATGTCCAGATTAATCCAACTGAAACTGATGAAAGAATTGTTGGAAAGAAGTAAACCGTGCGCAAGAAAATATTAGTTTTTGTATTTTTGAGTAAGAAGGTGGCAAATAGAAGTGCGAAGCCTGTTTGAGCAACCACCACAAGTAGTGAAAAGCGAACATTGTTTCCTAAGATCTTTAAGAAAAGATCATCGTTTGTAAGAAGATTTATGAAGTTCTTTAAGCCAACAAATTCAGGGGTTGTGACGCCATCCCAGCGCTGAGTTGCATAGAGTAAGTTTGTAAGGGCTGGATACAGGTATAGGAACGAGTAGATAGCTAAGGCAGGAAATGCCATTAACCAAAGGATTTTGGAATCCTTTTTTCTTTTGGGCGCGCCAGAGGCACCCTTGCCGCGATTGGCAAGGGTGCCCTGGATGCGAACTAGTGAACTAACTGATTACTCCTTAAGAAGAAAGACCCTGCTTAATGGTCTTTGAAGTATCAGTAAGTGTCTTGGTGACATCAGCGCCGCCTGCGATTGCAATAAGTGCATCCTCAAGTGGGTTACGAACGTTGTTGACGTTGTTGAACAAGAAGCGTGGTGCAAGTAATAGCTTCTTACCCATGATGTCTGAAGTGTTCAATAGGTCAACGTTGGCTGAATAGTCAACGTTGATGATTGAAACGTGCTGTGAAGTTCCAACAGCATATGCCTGAGCATTTTCAGATTGAGCAAGGAATGAGATAAAGGCAGCGGCAATTCTCTGATCTGTTGAAGATGCCTTTGCGTTTACGCTCAAGATGAATGTGTTGTTTGTGATTCCCTGATACAAAGGCTTTGCATCAGTTGTAATGAACGACATCATCTTCATCTTTCCTGACATTGCTGGGTTGAGTTTTGTAACTGTGCTCATACCGAATGTTCCAGTTGGATAGATTGCAGCCTTGCCTGAAGCAAAGTCAGCTGGTGCAACAGTGTAGCGTTATACAAAGGATTGTTAAATAGAGATTGGTATGGAAGTCCATACAACTTTCCATTAACAGTTCCTGGTGTTAGCGCTGAAGCAATAACGTTTTGCTTCATAAAGCGTTGGTTTGAAAGGTCAGCAAGCAAACCACCGTTATAGAACTGGTTGAACTGTCCACCGCGGCTAGTTACAAAGACAGCAGCTTTCTTGTTAGCGCTGATTTTTGCATATGCCAAGTTAGTGTAATCAACTGAGCTCATAATGACCTGGTTAATTTTTGTTCCAGGGTTTGCACTTTCGAACTTATCGATAATTCCTTGTAGAACTACCTTGTCTTCTGGACGCCAGTGGTGGAATTCGATTGTTCCATCTGGAGCAGAAGATGCTGCTACTGGCCTGGCATTTGTTGAGCCAAGACGTACGCGCTGCCAAGTTAGCTTTCCATTGGAACCTGTTTGGCAGATTAGTGATGTTGTTGCTTGTCCAGTGCTTACACCTTCTGTTGTACAGGCCTTGCCGAAAGTTGGAGCATCAGCAGCATGTGCAACCGCAAGTGGAGTAATTACAAGTGCCGTAGCAACTAATGCAACTACACCAGCACGGAGTGAAGCAAAGGTACTTAGTCCTTTAGTTTTCATTTTTATCCTTGCTTTCCGAGGGTTTGATTGTTGTTTACCATTCTGTGAGGGGTATCCCTAGTTTTTTTGCCAGTTGACGAATACCTGGTCGCACATCGATCCATGAAATGACCAAGTGGTGCGGATATCCGCCAGTGACGATTCCATTCACTAAGGCAGCTGCATCAGGTTCAGTGATAACAGTTGCCGTATTGCCTTGGAAGTGATTGGGAGCAGGGATAGATTCCCCTCGGCTCACAACCATGCGAAGACCCGTGCGGTTGCTCGGATCCACATCCCGATCAATACGAAACAGAGTTACTGGTCCGGTCTTGAGCGGAAAATTACCTGCCACGCCTAATTTGCGATTGCAGTGGGTTGATTGAGTGGCATTAGCTGGATCTGCTGCAAGTTTTGTTGCCGCTGAGCCACAGTGCCATAAACGAACTAAACCTTGTGATGCATCAAGATCAACGATATCTACCAAGTAGTTTTCATCTGAGCCTAGTGATTCACAGACCAACATTGTTACTGCGCCTAATACATCGCGCTCACATGTTGTGACAGTGCCACGATCTGAAAGGCGACCTAGGGATGAACAAATACAGGCACCTAAATCAGTTGGAAACTCTGGCCAGCAGCGAATAGCAATCGCATCTAAAACTTCTTCTTTGCGCCATTCATCGAGTGCAACTTCTACGCCATAAACCTTCTTTGCCTCTTCCACATTAACTGCAGCTAATGATGGCTGAGCAGCAACTGCGTTAGCATAAGCGAGTTCGCGAGCCTCTTGCTTTACTTCTGAAATTCTTCCAAATGCATCATCAATGGTGATTTGGCGAATATCTAAACCGAAAGTAGAAAAGATCTGCTTTGCATCATAAATACAGGGCGTGAAACCAATAGGTGCATCCCCAACTGCGCCAATCTTTTTACCACGCAGCCAGTCCAAAGCTTTTTGTGCATCTGCTTCAGATCCAAACTCACCAGTGAGAGTTTTTGGAGCACTTGCCTGCGGAAGTTTTCCTGCGAGCGCCTCTTTAATTGCAGCCCGTACTTGTGGTTCATCTGCATTGCCATGAATGTGGCGAATAGATTGTCCGGCGTTCATTAGCGCATGTGCTGCCAGGTTCACACCACACATGGAATTTAATTTAAGGCGATCACCAACGGCTCCAGGTTCGCGCATAGACCAACCTAGAACTGGGCCTTTAACTTTTCCAAGCAGTTCAACTGCAGGAGATGCATCTGAGAATGAGGCCATGAACAAGATATGTAGGTCAGCGTGTGGAAGTTGAACTGCTGCAACATCATCAACTGTCATAACTAACTCAGATGGTCCGACCACAGTGGCACCGAGCTCTTTGAGTAATGCTCGTGCGCTATCGAAATTTGCTTGGGCACATGCGAGGTCAAAGGTTGGGCGCGCGAGTGCGACGAGAGCAACGGTGCTCATTAAACCTCCAGTGGTAAGACCTCTTGGCAGAGCGTGCCACTGGAGTGGGTGCGAGTCAATGTCAGATTGCTGATTTTGCGCCTTGTTATAGGACTGTGATGATGTTTAGGGGGTGAGTAAAAATGGTCTGGTCCGACCATTAACCTCAAAAGCGGGCCAATCAGGGTCCGTCGAGAGGATTTTCACGCCTGAGCTCGTAGCAAGAATGGTGTCTTCTGCTTTAAAACCTTTACCTGTTGGATTCCATGCGATCGGCTGATTATTAGCAATCAAGCGCGCACTGCCCGTATTTGCTGGCCAATCACGAGGCAAGAAACCAGTTGGACCTCCTTGGTGATGCTTAGTCCATTCATCGCCATCAAAACCATTGGCTGGATAAGCAGCAATGGCTGCATTAATGGGATCTGAAAAAGGCTTGCCAACAACGGTGGCATCAAGCATCGCTGCTTCAACTTTAAAGATTGCCTCATAATCTTTTGCCATCGCATCTGAGATTGGTTCAAAACTCACAATGCGAGTAACGGAGGCAATTAACCCTTTGCGCTTGGCGCATATGGATGCAGATACCCGATTTCCAATGACTGCATCAGTTGGTAGTGGATGTCTAAATTTATGCACACGCTCTTGGCCTGCAACTCCTAAAAATGCAATCTCAAGATCTGCTTGCCAGAGTGCATGTGTAATCAAACCAGCAACATCTATTTCACGATCACTGCTTACAACCTGCTTCATTGCATTTCCTAAAGCAATAGCTGCATCTGAACAAATCTCTCTATAGCGCGCAACATCTGACTCAATAAGCGATGCCCTAATAATCTCAATCTCTACTGCCAAATCAATTCGATCTGCACCTGGTTGATCACTTCCTACTTTTGCACCAGTAGGAAGTTGTGGGTCGCGACTTTCTGACCACTTAATCGGAATTACTGTTACTTCACTTGGAAACTCTTCTGCAATCAAACGCGGAGCCTCAACGACATTTGTTATTGCTGTTGCACTCTCTTGATTAATAATGAGATCAAAACAAGCTGCATCAATAGTTGTTGGGACATGAGCCCGTCCTGCTATTGCCCAGGCTAAGTTGGGATTTCGCCGTAAAACTATTGACTCAAGCCCTTTTTGCTTCATTAGCTCTCTCAGGGGCGCTACACGCTCATTAAACGGGCTCATTGCCAAGACCTTACAGCCTTCCAGCTTGATGCACGCGCTTTAAGAACTCTTGAGTCTTTGGGTTCTTTGGTGCATGCAAAACATCTTGAGCCGAACCTCGCTCCAAGATGTTTCCAGACTCCAAGAAACAGACTTCATCTGCCACTTGTGTTGCAAAGCCCATTTCATGGGTAGCTAAAACCATTGTCATTCCATCAGACTTTAAGTCACGCACAATACTCAACACCTCATTAACCAAAACTGGATCTAGTGCAGAAGTAATCTCATCGAGCAAAAGCAGGCGTGGGTTGAGTGCAAGTGAGCGAATGATTGCAACTCGCTGTTGCTGTCCTCCGCTTAATCGATCTGGATATTGATCAGCTTTATCTGCTAAATCAAAGCGCTTAAGGAGAGCAAGGGCTGCAGTCGTTGCCTCATCCTTATTCTTTCCTTGCACCTTAATGGGGGCAAGTGTGATGTTTTCTAAAACTGTTTTGTGTGGGAAGAGATTAAAAGATTGAAAAACCATTCCCAGCTTGCGGCGAACCTCATCAACGTTGATCAGTGGATCTGAGATCTCTTCCCCATCAAGAAATATCTGCCCATCATCGATTGACTCGAGCAAGTTAATGCAGCGAAGCAATGTTGATTTGCCTGAGCCTGATGCACCGATTAAGACTGTGGCAGTGTGTTCTGGAACTGAAAGTGAAAGATCATTTAGTACAAGCTCTGCACCAAAGGATTTGCGTATCTTGCTCAACTCCAGAACGTTGGCCATTAGATAGCACCCTCTGAGTTCTGTGCGCTGGTGCGCTGTCTAATAGCTCGATCTGTGTAGCGGGTCATTGGAATTGTAATGAGTAAGAATAAAATGGCCGCGACAACATATGGGGTGTAATTAAAGGTTCTAGAGGCATTAATCTGGGCTGCCCTAACTGCATCTGTCACACCCAGAATTGAAACTAAACCTGTGTCTTTAAGAAGTGAAACAAAGTCATTGAGAAGTGGTGGCACAACGCGGCGGATCGCCTGTGGCAAAACCACAAATCGCATGGTCTGTCCTGAGGTTAAACCTAAAGAGCGCGCAGCTGCCCGCTGGCTTGGGTGAATAGACAGAATTCCGCTTCGAATTACTTCAGCAACATATGCAGAATATGTGAGCACCACTGCAACAGTGCCCAAGAAAATAACATTGCTAGATATTCCCTTTAACTCAAGTGCCGGCACACCAAAACCCACCAATAAAATAATCAAGATAAGTGGCGCTCCGCGGAAAATATCAACATATGCAGTTGCTAGAAATCTAAATGGTGTCAGAGCTGGAGATTTAGTTGTGCGAAGGAGTGCAAGGCCTAGCGCAATAATGCCAATGGCTGCACCACCGATAAAGGTGAGTTGTAAATTGATCCAAAGTCCCTTAACAACTGTTGGAAATACCTCTTTGCCATATTCAATATCAAAAAAAGTAGTCTTCACTGTTTGCCAACCTGGGCTAGTAACCAGGATGACTAAAAGTGTTCCTAATACAAAAATAGAAGAAGCCGCAGCAATACTTGCTTGCTTGCGGCTTATTGCGCGTCTAGAACTTCGGCGTTGAATCTCACGTGAGCTTGGCGACCACGCAGAGTTTTGATTCTCTGACATGGTCGCCAAACTACCGTGTTTACTTCTTAGTTTCTATTAAGGCTTGAGTACAGGGGCGCCAGCATCGGTTGCTAGCCACTTATCTGTAATTGCTGCCAATGTGCCATCTGCAGTGATTGCATCAACTGCGCCAGAAACGCATGATGTCAACTTGCTGCCCTTTGATAGCAATAGACCGAATTGATCTCCTGAACCGGTTGAAGGCAGTTGGCCAACGATGATTCCGTTAGGAACTTCAACTCCTGAGAGATAGAAAGCTGTTGGTAGATCAACTACCAAGCCATCAATCTGCTTGTTCTTAAGTGCTGAGACACCTGCTGCATTGTCATTGAACACCTGTGGCTTTGCACCAATCTGGTTTTCAATTGCATCTAGTGATGTAGTTCCAACAGCTGCTCCAAGTTTTGCTCCCTTAAGTTCTGCAAGAGTTGTTTTTCCTTCAATCTTGCTGCCCTTGAATGAAACGATTGCCTGAGGGGCTGTGTAAAGTCAAAGTTCTTCTCTCCTGGTGTTACGGCTGAATCAAATGTTGTGCGAACCCATACAACCTCATCATTAGTAAATCCAAGTTGCTTAGCAACTGCATATGCAACTGCGCCTTCAAAACCATTTCCGGTCTCTGGCTTGTCATCAATAATCCATGGGTAGTAAGCAGGCTCACCAGTTGCAATTGTTAGCTTGCCTGCTGTAACTGTTGCTAGATCTGCCTTTGCACATGATGCAGCAGAATCAGTTGTAGCTGAATCGCTTTTAGCGCAGCCAGTTAATGTAAGTGCAGCTGCAATTACTACAGAAGGATTTGAACCTTCGAAGGCAGAGCCGGGGGATTTACAGTCCCCTCCCATTGGCCGCTCGGGCAACCCGCCAAGGTCGAACAAGTACTGCGGCAATTATGGATAGTGCGAAGGGAAAGGATACCTTAGCCTCGTAGGCGCACAAACCGCGCTTTTAAGCCAGCGAAGGAACCATGACTATGGCATCAGATGCAAGCTTTGACGTAACCTCCAAGATCGACCGTATGGAGCTCGATAACGCTATTAATCAGGCTATTCGTGAAATTGATACTCGTTTTGATTTCAAAAATACTGGTTCAAAAATTGAACTAGAGGGTGAAAAGATTTTAATTGAAGCTGACACTGAAGAGCGTGCAAAGGCAGCACTCGATGTTGTCAAAGACAAGATGATTAAGCGTGGAGTTTCTCTCAAGCACCTAGATGCAGGTGCACCGCAACTGAGCGGCAAAATCTATAAAATCGCTGCCCCCTTAAAAGAAGGCATCTCAACAGAGAATGCAAAGAAGATTGCAAAACTAGTTCGCGATGAAGGCCCAAAGTCAGTCAAGACTCAGATTCAAGGTGATGAACTACGCGTGAGCTCAAAGAGTCGTGATGATCTTCAGGCAACTATGGCCATCATCAAAGATGGTGGCTGGGATTTCGCTGTTCAATTTACGAACTTTAGATAATTGAGTAAAAATAAGTTAGGCCTTGTCTTTGGCTTTAGTGCTTACGGGCTCTGGGGTTTATTTCCCCTGTATTGGCCGCTGCTTGAACCAGCCGATGCGCTAGAGATTGTCTCCCACCGCGCAGTGTGGACTTTAGTTTTCTGCATCATCATCTTGGCAATTACTAAAGCTCTCAAATCCACTCTCACAACTCTCAAACGTCCCCAAGTTGCACTCAAACTATTTGCTGCCTCATTTTTAATATCTGTCAACTGGCTTGTATATATCTGGGCAACAAATAACGGCCATGTTGTTGAGGCATCCCTTGGTTATTACATCAACCCACTCATCATTATTGCTTTTGGAGTCTTGCTGTTAAAAGAGAAGATGCGAGTCTTGCAATGGGTAGCAGTTGGTATTGCATCTATAGGCGTTTTAGTTCTTACTATCGACTACGGCCGTCTGCCTTGGGTTGCACTGGCACTAGCTATTTCATGGGGTAGCTATGGACTAATTAAGAAGCAGTTAGGTCTAGGAGCACTTGAAGGACTTGCGATTGAAACTGGCATTTCATTTATTCCTTATGCTGCATACCTCATCTACTTAGGCAATCAGGGCACTGGGCAGTTTGGTCACAGCCTGGGCCTGACAATTCTGCTCATTAGTGCTGGTGCTGTGACTGCTATTCCGCTGCTCCTGTTTAACGGTTCAACTACTCGCCTACCGTTATCAACTATTGGACTTTTGCAATACATCACGCCAACTCTGCAGTTCTCTATTGGTGTGTGGGTGCGCCGTGAAGATATGCCGCCTGCACGCTGGGCAGGTTTTCTAATTATCTGGGTTGCACTGATTACTTTAGGAACAGATTTAGTGCGATCAAGCAGAGCGGTCGATAACGGCGTCACACAGTGACATCAGCGCACCTGTTGCATCACACACAGGTAGTGGACCCAGGGCAGTTCTAGCCTCTTTTGCAATCTGAAATAGCTGTTCACGTGATTCACTCAGCGCTTTGTGAGTGCGCAGTGAGCTCAACACTTGCTGAACAGTTACTTCATCTTCAATAGGAGCAGATAAAAGCTGCTGTAATTCACGATCAGATGAATCTGTTGATTTCATAACATTGAGAGTGACAAGTGTTGG
>RGHD01000037.1 GCA_010024385.1 Actinomycetota bacterium
ATTCAATGCAGCAATGGTTCATTGATAACAGCAATCCAAGTAACTTTATTGGCGCAATGCCTGAAGCACTTGTTGATGCCGATGTATTCATTGGTGTGAGCGCACCAAACATTCTCAAAGAAGCTGACATTGCAAATATGGCAAAGAATTCAATTATCTTTGCACTTGCTAACCCAGATCCTGAGATTGATCCAATCGTGGCTCGTAAATATGCAACCGTGGTTGCTACAGGTCGTAGTGATCAACCAAATCAAATTAATAATGTTTTGGCATTTCCTGGAATCTTTCGTGGATTACTCGATGCCAACGCCCACAAAATCACTGATCAATTATTAGTTGCAGCAGCAGAAGCTATCGCTGATTGTGTATCTCCAGAACAACTCAATGCATCCTTTATTGTGCCCAGCGTCTTTGATGCAAATGTGACTAAAGCGGTAGCTGCAGCGGTTAAGAAGTCAGTGTGATTGAACTAGCCGCATCATTTGATGCTCAACTATCTAGCCTTGCACCATATTTAATCTACTTAATTGTTGGTGCAATTGTTTTCTTTGAAACCGGTGTTTTATTTGCCTTTTTCCTGCCTGGTGATTCAATCCTCTTTAGCGCAGGTTTGGTTGCAGCTGCTCACGGTGAAGTAAATATCGTCATTCTTGTAACCGTCATCTTCATCGCAGCGTTCTTGGGAGATCAAGTCGGTTTCGTAATCGGTCGTTTAGTTGGTCGTCCTTATCTAGATAAGCACGACTCCCCGCGCATGCAAAAGATGATTGCCCGTTCAGAGCGCTTCTACGAACATACTGGATGGTGGGCAGTAGTTGCTGCTCGATTCTTCCCGTGGATTCGCACCTTTGTTCCACCAATTGCCGGTGCATCAAAGATGAACTACTACAAATTTCTTTCAGCAAACATCCTTGGGGCCTTGTTATGGGGCGTAGGAATAACACTTGCAGGATATTACGCAGCCACATTGCCGTGGGTTAAGACCTGGTCGTATGCAATTGCCGCTTTCTTTATTGCAGCCTCTTTGGTTTCTGCACTCGTGAACTTCCTACGCCACCGGCGATAACACCCAAGTACGTCATCACAATTCCAGTAACAAGATAGGCGCTGACGCGAACTCCATCAGTAGGTGAAAGTACGTCAATGATTAAAGCGCTGAGTAATTGACCTCCTACACTAAAAAGTGTAAACGTCAATACTCCTAAATGTTGAACAATCGTCGATATGAAGGCAATATAAATAACTCCTATCACACCACCTGTGTATATCCACCACGGACCATTAGGTAAAGGCGAAAGTTCAATTTTGCCAAATAGCAAGCCAGTTAATATTAAAATAATTAGAAAGGTTGTTCCTGTAATAAAGTTAAGTAGCGAAGTGGTGAAACTTTGATGAGAATACTCGTTTATTTCACCGTTGAGTGCACTACGAAATCCAACAAGGGCACCAGCAATACAGCCACCTAGTACCGCAACCTTAGAGACATTATTTGCATTTATACGATCTAAAACCGAAACTAGAACTGCAAAAACCGTAATAGTTGCCGCAGATATTCGGCGAACTGAAATTGGTTTTTTCCCTCCGCCAGTAAGACCTATTCTGTCCACAATCAATGACATGCCTGTCTGCCCGGCAATCGATGCCACCGAGTAAATAGCCACTCCAATGAGTGGAACTACTTGCGTTTGAATTGCAACAAAACTACCACCCAAAGAGCCGGCTAAGAGCTTCCATCTTGCAATTTTTTTCAGCGCAACTGCCTCACGAAGATTGATAATTCCTTCTTTGATTCGGGGATTGAATGGAGTAACTATCAAGATAATTATTAAGCCGGATGCAAATGAAACAAGTGCAGCTTCAAGTCCATTATTGAGAAGATGTGAGAGCTCGCCATTAGCTCTCGTTTGCAGAGAGATTAGTACGCCTGAAAGCGCGGCTAATAAATCTAAACGCATTTACTGATGCGTGCCATGAAATTCTCGTTTGTCGGCAATCCAATCCATCAGTGCAAATAAAACTCCAGAGGCGACGAATGTAAGGTGAATGGCAATTCGCCATTTAGTCCCGCCACCAACTTCATCCTGACCAGATAGTTCAATAAAGTCTTTAAGGAGCTCAATTACTGAAATTGCTACTAACGAGCCAATTAACTTAATTTTCAAACCGCTAAAGTCAATTGTTCCCATCCAGTGTGGACGGTCTTTTGATTCCGTCGCAACATCAATTCGAGAAACAAAGTTCTCATATCCTGCAAAGATAACCATCAAGATGAGGTTAGCTAGCAAAGTTAAATCGAGGAGTGCGAGCAGATCTAGAGTAAAGCTTTGAGGAGTTGCATCACCAATTTTTTCAGCTAAATGGATAAATTCGATGACAAAACGGTAACCCAATAAAACTAGCGCCCCTACTAACCCTAAATACAGTGGAGCAAGTAGAAAGCGGGAGCGAAAGAGAATTACTTCTATAGCATGCGAAAGTTGACTCATGTAGAGGATTTTAACTTATCCCTCGAGCAAAACCGTGACCTGAAGCCATTCTTCCTCGAGTCTGTTCTTATCACCCCGTAATTGCGCTATCTCGTTGGTAATTTCAAGCAAACGTTCTGCATTAAATGAAGATTCTTCTTGTTCACTCTCTAATTCAGTAATCCGAGAATTAGCTTTCTCTATTTGTCGCTCAAGGCGAACTTTGTCTTTCTTAAGTTGACGCTCTTCAGCCGCACTAGAGGTTTTCTTCTCTTTGGGAGCGCTGGTGTCGGGTTGAAATGCTTCATGTCGAAGTTCTAAGTACTCATCTACTCCTCGTGGAAGATCTCTCACATTCTTATTCCCCAACAAACCAACAAAGCGATCACACACGCGCTCTAAGAAATACCTATCGTGTGAAATAACAATCAAAGTTCCGCCGTAGCCATCGAGTAAATCTTCTAACTCAGTCAGAGTTTCAATATCAAAATCATTTGTTGGCTCATCAAGTAATAAAACATTGGGACTTTCCATGAGTAGGCGCGTGAGTTGTAAGCGTCGTTTTTCACCACCAGATAAGTCACCAACCGGAGTCCACTGTGATTCACGGTCAAAACCCAAGCGTTCACAGAGTTGTGAAGCTGATAGTTCACGTCCTCCACCGATTTCAACACGGTTGGCAACTTTTTCAACCGCTTCTAGCACACGCCAAGTTGGATCTAACTCATCCAGATGCTGCGTAAGAAATGCCGCTTTAACGGTAATTCCAGTTACAAGCTTTCCTGCCGTTGGTTGGATTTCTCCCACCAGAAGCTTCATTAACGTTGTTTTTCCTGCGCCATTAATGCCCACAATGCCAATGCGATCTCCTGGACCAACATTCCAATACAAGTCATTGATTAATTCATTATCCCCAAGCTTTACCTGAACATGGTGGGCCTCATAAACGGTCTTACCTAAGCGGTTGAGTGCAAACTTAAGTAATGCTCCTTGATCGCGCGGTTCAGGTTCACCGGCAATTAAAACATTTGCAGCATCAACCCGAAATTTTGGCTTGGTCGTGCGAGCAGGTGCTCCTCTTCGAAGCCAAGCTAGCTCTTTCTTAATCAACATATTTCGGCGCTGATCCATCACCGATGTTTGGCGGGCTCGTTCTGCTTTAGCTAAAACAAATGCACTATATCCACCGTCATATTCTTCAACTTTGCCGCCAACTACTTCCCAGGTGCGATCTGTCACGGCATCTAAGAACCAACGATCGTGCGTTACAACCGTTACGGCCAATCCTTTTCGATTATTCAAATATTGTGCAAGCCAGGCAACGCCCTCAACATCTAAATGATTTGTTGGTTCATCCAGCAAAATTAGATCTAGTTCATTAATCAGTAGCTTGGCTAAACCAACGCGTCTGCGCTCTCCACCAGATAACTGTCCAAACTTGCGATCAAAAATATGATCATCAAAGGAACCAAAGAGTCCGGTGAAAACTTCACGAATATTTGGCTCACTTGCCCATTCATGTTTTGCAGTATCTCCTAATACAACTTCTCCCACAGTGCTCTCGGGGTTTTCAGAATCCACTTGAGATAGAAGACCAATGCGCGCTGAGTTTGATTTAGTAACACGGCCAGAATCTGGTCTTTCAACGCCGGCAATGATCTTCATGAGCGTAGATTTTCCTGAGCCATTTCGACCAACAATTCCGATGCGATCGCCCTCAGAAACACCTAAAGAGACGCCTATTAAAAGCTCTTTAATATCAAAGGCCTTTGAGACCTCTTCGATATTTACAACATTGCGCGCCATGATGGGAGAGCGTACCTTTCCTTCATGAACGTTACTGACCGCGCGTACGCCTTAGAGCTAGATAAAAACGATCCTCTCGCTCATTTCAAATCACAGTTCGTGGTTACAGACCCCGAGATGTGTTATTTGGATGGAAATTCATTAGGTCGCCTTCCAAAAGAGACTATTTCTGCCGTAAATAATCTGATGACTGAATGGGGCTCAGAAGTTGTCACTGGCTGGGGCCATTGGGTTGATGAAGCTCAACCAACGGGTGATTTGTTAGGCCAAGCAGCATTAGGCGCAGGCCCTGGCCAAATTCTTGTCTGTGACACAACATCAGTTAACTTTTACCAACTTTGCCTAGCAGCCATACATGCGCGCCCTGGCCGCAAAACAATTATTACTGATGCTGCAAACTTTCCAACAGATCGATACATCCTTGATGGGATTGCTAAGCAGTTTGGTTTAAAACTTATCCTTATCCAAAATGAAAACCCTGCAGTTGCAACACATGAGCGCATTACTACCCAAGTTCTTGCACCATATCTCAATGATGATGTTGCACTTGTAACTTTACAAGTTATTCAATATCGCTCAGGTGCTAGAACTGATATCAAATCCATTACCGATCAAGTACGTGCATTGCTAGTCCATCCCTTATTGGTATTCGCTGTGTTCAGACAGCTTTTTCAATGATTAAAGAGGCTGGCATAGATGCAATCGCACATAAGGCTGCAGTTGGTACCCAGATGATGATTGATCTATACGATTCCTGGTTAGCTCCACTTGGATTTGTGCTCAATACTTCAAGAGATCCTAAAGAGCGTGGTGGGCATATTTCTTTGGTGCACCAAGATGCAGCTCAAATATGTGTTGCTATGCGCGAAATTTCTAATGTAATTCCTGACTACCGCACGCCTAACTCAATCCGTTTGGCTATCTCACCACTTCCAACATCCTTTGTTGAAGTGTGGGATGGGTTTGCAAGAACGCGTGACCTCGTAGCATCTGGTCAATACAAAACAATCAAAGAAGGCGGTTCACGAGTTACATGAGCGAAAACTTCGATTCAGCACTGACATACACATCTTATTTAGCTGTAGATGAGCTCTTAAGTTTGCAACGTCCTCTCTCACAAGGACCTGAACATGATGAAATGCTTTTCATCATTATTCACCAAACTTATGAACTTTGGTTCAAACAACTCATCCATGAATTTGCAGAAGCACAACGGGCAATGGAATCTGGCGATACTCATTATTCTCTAGCGATTTTGGGACGTATCCGCACAATTCTTAAAGTCTGTGTTACGCAGATCGACATCTTAGAAACTATGACGCCCTTGCAATTCAATGCATTTCGTTCATATCTTTCATCATCAAGTGGTTTTCAGTCCGCGCAATTTAGAAAAGTTGAAGCTTTGCTAGGTCGTCGCGATACAAAAATGGCCGGACACCTTCCACCTGCAATTCAAGCCGAAATTGCACTGATTACTTCAGGTAACTCAGTCTGGGATTCAGCTTTGGCATACTTGGCAAAGCGCGGCCATGCAATTCCAGCCGATGTATTAGAGCGCGATCGCTCTTTGCCCTATGAAGCTAATTTGCGTGTTCAGGATGTATTGCTGGAAGTTCACACTAAAGATCCAGAGAGTGCAATGATTTGTGAGCGCTTAGTTGATATTGATGAGGGTATGCAAGAGTGGCGCTACCGCCATGTAAAGATGGTGGAGCGAACCATTGGACACAAAATTGGTACTGGTGGTTCAAGCGGTGTGGAATATCTAGCGAGTACTTTATTTGCACCAGTCTTTAAAGATCTCTGGGAAATCCGTTCTCGTTTTTAACTTGGTAAACCTTTAACCACAATCTCTTCTAATGCTTTGCGCTCACGCGGTGCGTTTTCACGCTCCAGCAAGGGCCCCTCTAATTGCTCCGCTGATGCTTGTTTACCAATTGCTATAACTGCAACAGGGATAAGGGAAGCATCTATTCCTAGATTTTGTACAGCTTTTTCTGGATCAAAACCAGTCATTTGATGAGCAACAAATCCGCGATGATGAGTTTCAACAACCATCTGCGCAACTGCTAACCCACAGTCATAGAGATAACCCTTATTAGGTGTTCCATCTTCACGTGCAGGAAGTCCAGCCACAAGAATCAAAACAGATGAGCGATATGCCCAGCCTTGGTTGAATGGTGCAAGTGAATCAAGAATCTGTGCAAAAACTTCGTCCCCGCGTTGGCCGACAAAGAATCTCCATGGTTGCCCATTAAATGCCGAAGGCGCCCAGCGTGCAGCTTCTAAAACTGCCAATAGGTCATCTTTTGATAGAACCGCCGTCGCATCTAAGGAGCGTGGGCTACGTCTATTGGCTAAAACTTCATTAATTCCTACTGCAGTCTGTGCTTTCATCATTTAGGCAGTCTAGGTTAAAGCAAGAGTTTTCGCACTTTTTATTTTAAACTAACAACTACTTCTTAATAATCTCCACTAAATCTCCATAAGCAGTTTTTGCAATCTCTTTACGCTTTGCTACATAGGCTGGTGATGCATCAGCAATCAAATGTTCAAATCTGCTGGCAGATTTAATCAACTTATGTAGTTCGGCTGAATCGGTTGAATCACCAAATGTAGGCGGATCTTGTTTAGTAACTTGAACAACAATATGTGGATTAAGGAATCGATACACCAGCGCAACTCTTCGTAATCCCAAGTTAGCAACGTGGCGCAATCCACGATTGATGTGATCTTGTGCCATTAAACGTATAAAAGTAAAGGTTTTGGCTTTTGCAGGTGCTTGCTTAGTAGCAAGTGCATACAAAATATCTGCAATCTCTTGACCGCCAGTTGTTTGAGGGAGTTCTGCACACTTTGCCGATAAGGCTGCACGCACTTGTGGGTCCTGCAATTTCTTCACTGTCTTTGTAATATCAGCTAAGTCTGCTTGGTCTGCACGAAGTGCATAACCAAAGTCATGACACCAGCGAGCTCGAGCCTCTTGATCATCGGTTCCACGAATATTAGAAACGAAGACTGTTGGTACTTGTGCTGGCAATAGTTCGTGCACACCGTTATATCCAGTCGCACAAATACCTGCATCAAATGCATGCAGCACTTTTGCTAGCGGGAAGTAGCGCGCAACCTTAATATCTAGGCCCTCTGGGGCTAATGAGTTGCCATCTTTATCAACCGGGGCTTTAGTTAAAATCACTTGAAGGTCTTTCCATCCAAGTAGACCTTCAAGAGCTGCAGTCATCTTGTGGTTCACATCGCTATCACCTGTACCGAGTTGAACTAATGCAACTGGTCGGTTTTGATCAAGACCTAACGCTTTGCGAGCATCTGCACGAGATAGCGCATCTTCTTTTCTAAAAAGTGAAACTGGAGATGTTAAAACTGAATCCTTGCGCTTTGACGTTGGGCCAAAATCGTAAGCACGAGCAATATCTCCAGGTTCAACAATTGCATCCATCATCTTTGCTTGTAATCCTAAAATGAAGCGCTGCGGTTTCTTTTGCCATAGCCCACGACGAACCCAGACAAGTTTTAACTTCGGGTTTGCATTACGCGCAGCTATTACACCTGGATAAGGAACAACGCCATCAAAAGATAAAACTTTTGCATCGGTTTCATCTACTAAAGCTAAAAGGCGATCGCGTAGGTATGCATCCCACTTTTCGCGAGACATCCATAAGCGATCTCGTCCTGGGATGTATTCGCATCGAATATCCATAAATGAAGGAATCTCTGCAATGCCACCGGCCATTGAAACAATAATGGGATTAGCAACTGGCTTTAATGCCATTGCAACCGCGCTTGCTCGTGCCAGGTGGCCCATTCCAACACCATTGCTCGTTGCAAGGATGATTGTGGGTTTAGTCATTAGTTGCCCCAGGAAGAGTGCAATGGACGGCCTTCGGCATAACCGGCAGATGATTGAATTCCAATCACTGCTCTTTCTGCAAACTCATCAAGATTTCTTGCACCTGCATAGGTGCAAGAAGAGCGCAGCCCGGCAATGATTTCATCAAGTAGGTCTTCAACTCCTGGTCGTGCAGGATTTAAATACATACGTGAAGTTGAAATTCCTTCTTCAAAGAGCGCTTTACGAGCACGCTCAAATGCATCTTCTCCCGAGGTTCGAGCAGCAACGGCTCGAGCAGATGCCATCCCAAATGATTCTTTAAATAAGCGTCCGTTGACATCACTCTGTAAATCTCCAGGTGACTCATATGTGCCTGCAAACCAAGAACCAATCATTACTTGAGATGCACCTGCAGCTAAAGCAAGTGCAACATCTCGTGGATGGCGCACTCCGCCATCTGCCCACACATGTGCACCTAACTTCTTAGCCTCTGTTGCACATTCCAAAACTGCCGAGAACTGCGGGCGACCAACACCTGTCTGCATACGGGTTGTGCACATAGCTCCTGGCCCAACGCCCACCTTAATAATTGAAGCTCCGGCTGTAACTAGATCTCTGACACCATCAGCTGTAACAACGTTGCCAGCAACAATTGGAACAGAGAGCCCCAGAGATTTAATTGCCTTAAGAGCTTCAATCATCTTCTTCTGGTGTCCATGCGCCGTATCAACAACTAGAACATCAGCACCTGATTCAACTAGGGCTGCAGCCTTTGCAGCGACATCTCCATTAATGCCAACAGCTGCAGCAATGCGCAGGTGGTTATTTGCATCTACGGCTGGTGAATAAAGGGTGCCGCGCAGCGCACCTATCCGAGTCATGATGCCTACCAAATCACCATTACTTGATACAACTGGAGCTAACTTATGGCGGTGTTGGTTTAAGAACTCAAATGCTGCACGGGCATCAAGGTTATCTGAGATTGTAATAAGTTCTTTACTCATCACTTGATGGAGCTGTGTAAAGCGATCAACGCCCTTGCAATCTTCTTCTGTAACAATTCCTACTGGCTTTCCACCATCAACAATGACAATTGCACCGTGAGCACGCTTGTATAAGAGAGAAACCGCATCTGCCACAGTTTGATGTGGGTTTAAAGTAATCGGTGTATCAAAGAATGTATGGCGGGTTTTAACCCATTTAATGACGCTATCAACTACTGCATGTGGAATATCTTGTGGGATAACTGCAATGCCACCACGTCTGGCAATTGTTTCTGCCATCCGACGCCCAGAGATAGCGGTCATGTTCGCAACCACTATAGGAATTGTTGTTCCTGAACCATCCGTTGAAGCTAATTCCACATCCATACGGCTAGAAAGTTCTGAGGAACTGGGCACCATGAAGACATCGTCATAGGTGAGATCGTGGGTGGGATTATTTATGAAGCGCACGTAGCAGAACTATACTCATGTAGGATTTAGGGATGTCTAATCCACTTATTTCAGCACGTGGTTTGACCAAGAAATTCGGAGATTTCACCGCAGTTGATGCCGTGGACTTCGATGTCGCCAAGGGTGAGTCCTTCGGCTTACTTGGACCCAACGGTGCAGGTAAATCAACAATCATGCGTGTTCTTGCCGCGACTTCTCAGCGCACAAGTGGAACTGTAGAAATCCTCGGTAAAGACCCTGAATTATTTGGACCTCTCGTACGTGCTCACCTCGGAGTTGTACCCCAGCAAGATAACCTCGATGGTGAATTAACTGTGACTGAAAACCTTTATATTTATGGGCGTTACTTTGGTTTGTCAAAGAAGTTCATTAAAAACAAGATTGAAGAGCTCCTTGAGTTCGCACAATTAGAAGAAAAGCGTGATGTAAAGGTTGAAGCGCTTAGTGGTGGAATGAAGCGCCGTTTAACAATTGCCCGCGGGCTTGTTAGTGAACCAGATATTTTGTTATTAGATGAACCAACTACTGGGCTTGACCCACAAGCGCGCCATATTCTCTGGGATCGCCTGTTTCGTCTGAAGGAACAAGGTGTAACCCTTGTTCTAACTACACATTTTATGGATGAAGCTGAACAGTTGTGTGATCGCCTCGTTGTAATGGACAAAGGTTCAATTATGGCCGAAGGATCTCCAGCATCTTTGATTAAGCAGTATTCAAGCAAAGAGGTATTGGAAGTTCGATTTGGCAGTGATCGAAATAAAGAGGTTGCTCCGCAACTTGCAACAATGTGTGAGCGCATGGAGACTCTGCCGGATCGCATCTTGATGTACACAGAAGATGGTGAAAAACTCCTTGAGAAAATCACTCATGCAGGAATGCATGCAACTACTTCACTTGTTCGCCGAAGCTCACTTGAAGATGTCTTCTTGCGCCTAACAGGAAGATCTTTGATTGAATGAACGCGGGTATTGATGTTCCTACTATTGAACGTTTTGGAGCTTTGTATATAGCTTCCGCCCGTTTGAAATCAATGTCTAAGTGGCGCACCATCATCGCGGCGGTAGATATTGGAAACCCCCTGTTTTACTTAATCGCAATCGGCATCGGTATTGGTGTCATGGTTGAACAAGGATCGGGCACAAGCGGTACAAACGGCATAAAATACATAGCCTTCATCGCACCTGCCCTATTGGCTAACACTGCCATTACAGGAATTATGGATGAAACAGTCTTTCCTACTATTGAGGGCTTTAAGTGGCGCAAACTTTTCTTCGCGCAAAACTCCACTCCAATAACTGGTCGACAAATTGCAATAGGTGTTTACCTGGCTGCACTTTGTCGTGCGCTCTTTTCAGTAATCGTTTACTACATTCTCTTACTTGCCTTTGATGTTGTTAACCTTGGAATCAGTATCTTGCTAGTACCTATTGCCGTGCTTGGTGGTGGTGCTTTTGGAGCGTTGATGTTGTTTGCAGCAGCAAAAATTGAAAAAGAAGATCAATTTTTCAACATCCTGGGTCGCTTGGTCATTATGCCGATGTTCTTGTTCTCTGGAACTTTCTTTCCTTTGACGTCAATGCCAGTTTATTTGCAACCTATCGGATGGATTTCACCACTGTGGCATGCGACCGAGCTAGGCCGTGAGTCGGCTTTTGATTACGGAATCAGCACCACAATGGTTGCTGTTCACCTTGTTTTCCTTTTTACCTTGCTTGTAATTGGACTTCTCCTTGCTACTCGCCAATTTGAACGGCGGTTATCAAAGTGAGTAATGCTGTAGATATTGCAATGAGCCGTAAATCAACGGCTATGTACGCTGGTAGACCTCATGTATTGCTAGAGCGCGGTTGGCTTGCATTTAGATCCACCAATTGGGTTCCAGTAGTCACAGGTTTTGTTGAGCCAGTTCTTTTCTTGTTAGCTTTTGGTTACGGGATGGGAAACCTTGTTGGAGATGTGACTACGGGAAGCAAAACTATTGATTACACCTTGTTCATCGCTCCAGGGTTGCTTGCAAATAGTGCAATGAATGGTGCGATTTATGATTCAACATGGAATGTTTTCTGGAAACTAAATGAATCCAAGTTGTATAAGACAATGCTTTCCACTCCACTAGGGCCGCTTGATATCGCACTGGGTGAAATCATTTGGGCTTTAATTAGAGGCCTTGTGTACTCAATTGGCTTCCTAACTGTCGTAACTGCTCTTGGTTTAACACCAAGCTTCTGGGCAATTTTGGCAATTCCTGCCGCATCACTTGTTGCATTTGGTTTTGCTTCATTTGGAATGGCGATCACCTCTTACTTTAAGACTTACCAACAGATGGGCTTCATTAATTTCGTCTTGCTTCCAATGACTTTGTTCTCAGGGTCTCTCTACCCAATCTCTGTTTATCCAGATTGGTTGGAAAAAATCATTATGGCTTTACCTCTATGGCATGGAATTGAACTAGTGCGCGCTTTTTGGTTTGGGGAAGTTAACTCTGGGGTTTTCATGCATATTTCGTATTTTGTTGTAATGATTGCAATTGGACTTTTTGTAACGTCCCGCCGATTGCGTGCACTTTTCTTGCGCTAATGCTTTACGTAATGG
>RGHD01000038.1 GCA_010024385.1 Actinomycetota bacterium
CACTGGATCAACTCAAGAATTCTGACGCGAGAGTTGTTGTTGATTTCACTACTCCAGATAGCGTCATGGCAAATCTTGAATTTCTCATTAACAATGGAATAAACGTAGTAGTTGGTACTACTGGCTTTGATGATGCAAAGCTTGCAAAAGTTAAGGGTTGGCTCGCTTCAAATCCTTCAGTGGGGGTTTTGATTGCCCCAAACTTTGCAATTGGCGCAGTTCTGATGATGGAGTTTGCTGAAAAAGCAGCGCGCTACTTTGAATCTGCTGAAATTATTGAACTTCATCATCCACTTAAGGTTGATGCACCAAGTGGCACCGCATCTCGCACGGCAGAGCTCATGAGCAAGGCCCGCAAAGATGCAGGTCTTGGGCCACAACCTGATGCAACTACAACAGCGCTCAGTGGTGCTCGTGGTTCAAAAGTGGGAGATATTCCAGTGCATTCAGTGCGCGCACGTGGATTAGTTGCACACCAGGAAGTCATTCTTGGGGGATTGGGTGAAACACTAACGATTCGCCATGATTCACTTGATCGAGCAGGATTTATGCCGGGAGTAATCCTTGGTATTAGAAATGTAGTTTCACATCCAGGCCTGACACATGGCCTTGATAAGTTCATGTAAAGGAAGAACAACATGTCAAAAGATCAAATCACGATGTATGGTGCTGACTGGTGCGGAGATTGCCGCCGTTCCAAACGTCTATTTGAAGAGTTAAATGTTGAATACACACTAATCGATGTTGATGCTGATCTAAGTGCAGCAGATAAAGTCAAAGAGATTAACGGCGGAGCGCAGTCAATTCCTGTGATTGTTTTCTCTGATGGTACTCACTTAACTGAGCCTTCAGATAATGACTTGAAGGCAAAGCTTCAAGCTCTAAAAATTATCTAGAACCAGTTATATATCCCAGCCGATGTGATGGCTGCACTAATTACTACGACTGGAAATGGTGCTTTAAGCATAAGGGCAATAACCGCAGCCGACACGCCAGCCAAGCGATGATCAATCGTGAGTTGTGATTTTTCAGTGAAGGTTTGAACGGCAACCAACGCACTCAAGAGTGCAATCGGAATAAGAGCATTTATGGATTGAATTTTAGGGTGTGCAAAAATTCTCTCGGGAACGTTATGACCAGCGTATTTGAGGACAAAAGCAATAACACTTGTGCCTATCGTTGCTATCCAAAATGAGTTCATTTGCGAAGTCCCACCGCTACAGCAATAAATGCAGTTGCAATTATTGGTAACCCTGCTGGCAAAATCGGTGTCATCGCAAGAGCAAAAACAACACAAGCTACGGCGAGAATTCGATCACGCTTAGTTTTTAAGCGTGGCCACACAAGACCTAAGAAGGCCGCTGGAACGGCTGAATCAAGACCCCAAGCACGGATATCTCCCATGGATTGCGCACCAAGAGCTCCAGCAACTGTGAATAAATTCCAAAAAAGAAAAACACCAAAACCGGTAAGCCAAAAACCTTGACGCATGGCGCTTTCGCCTCGAACTTCTTGTCCAAGTGCTACTGCAGTTGACTCATCAATTGTGATTTGAGCAGCAACGATTCTCTTGAAACCTTTTACCTTTAATCGAGGCGCCATAATCACGCCATAGACACCATTTCGAATTCCAAGTAGAGAAGCAGTAACAATTCCACTTATTGCACCGCCACCAGCACCAAGAACTCCGATGACAGCAAACTGAGATGCACCAGAAAATGTTAGAAGTGATAGTAAGCACGTTTGCAGAACTGAAAAGCCATTTGCAACGGCAGCAGCTCCAAAAGCGGTTCCATATGCCCCAACAGTGATGGAAACGCTCAGAGAATCGCGAAATGTGGTGGATTCAATTCTGGACACGCAGACATTCTGCCCTAGATATCCAAAGGCTCAAACCCGGCCCCTTATAAGGTGAGCCCATGTCTGAGGAAATCATATTTAGAGATGATGTAACCGTTGAATTAGTAAAAGCCAGTGCAAGTGATGCCGACGTAATCTGGGCAGCACGTGTTTCAACAGCTGGTGAACAGTCAATGGATGAGATTGGCGAAGATCCAGCTCGCTCTGCAGGATTAATTAACTACCTTGCTCGTGAGCGCCATGGATCACCTTTTGAACATACCTCTATGACTTTCTTCATCTCTGCACCAATATTTGTTTTTCGTGAATTCATGCGCCACCGCATAGCTTCCTACAATGAAGAAAGTGGACGCTATCGCGAATTGAAACCTGTTTTTTATATTCCTTCTAAGGAACGAAAGCTTATACAAGTTGGCAAGACCGGATCCTATACATTTGAAGATGGAACCAAAGAACAATTTGAAATTACAACTAACGCCATGAAGGCTGCCTACGTTGTTGCCTATGATAGTTATCAGAAAATGTTAGATGCAGGTGTTGCGCGCGAAGTTGCACGCGCTGTGTTACCTGTGGCCACCTATTCATCTATGTATGTAACGATGAATGCCCGTGCACTCATGAACTTTTTGTCCCTTCGCACATCCCGCGATGGCTCGCACTTTCCAAGCTACCCTCAACGCGAAATTGAGATGGTGGCTGAGAAAATGGAAGCCGAATTCGCAAAATTAATGCCGCTCACATACGCAGCCTTCGAAAAGTCTGGTCGCATCGCCCCATAAAACGGGTAGAGTTGCCCGCATGAGCACGCCAGCGCCATTTGGCCGCATGTTAACCGCAATGGTCACGCCATTTAAGAAAGATGGCTCCATTGATTGGGATGGTGTTGAAAAAATTGCTGATCATCTAGTTAAAACCGGTCATGATGGCATTGTCGTCAATGGCACAACAGGTGAAGCCCCTACGACTAAATCCTCTGAAAAAGAAGAGATTATTAAAGTTGTTAAGCGTGTAGTTGGAGCGAACATCAAGGTTGTTTCTGGTGCTGGCGATAATGAAACTGATTATTCAATCTTCTATCAGTGGGAGCAGTTGGCTTTGTTTCAGTGTGTGGTCATACCGTTGGATCACAACTCAAAGAGATGCTCAATGCTTGGTTTGCAGGTAATCCTGCTCGCTCACTAGAGATTCATCAGCAGTTACTTCCAGTATTTACTGGAACATTCCGCACACAAGGTGCCATCATGACAAAAGCCGCACTGACTTTAATGGGTTTACCTGGTGGATATACCCGTCTTCCTCTAGTCGATGCAACAGATGCGCAAATTGCGCAGTTGCGTGACGACCTACGCGCAGGTGGCGTAGTACTTAAATAATGAATCATCCTCACCCAGATCTCGGATTACCCTCACCTCTAGTAAAAGGTGGATTGCGAATTGTCGCCCTTGGCGGCTTAGGTGAAATAGGTCGCAACATGACCGTCTTTGAAACTAAAGGAAAATTACTCATTGTTGACTGCGGCGTTCTATTTCCGGAAGATACGCAGCCAGGAATAGATTTAATTCTCCCCGATTTCTCATATATCCGTGATCGTTTAGATGATGTTGTTGGAGTCTTTTTAACGCATGGCCACGAAGACCACATTGGCGCAGTTCCTTATCTACTGCGCGAACGTGGGGACATTGCCATTTATGGATCAGCACTTACTTTGGCCCTTGTCACAGCAAAGCTAAAAGAGCACAGAATTTCTCCACTCACACGCGAAGTACGCGAAGGTGGACATGAAGATGTTGGACCTTTTGAACTTGAATTTGTTGCCGTTAACCACTCAATTCCAGATGCATTAGCAGTTGTGATAAATACTGATGCAGGCCGAGTTCTTGCAACAGGTGATTTTAAGATGGATCAATTACCACTTGATGGTCGTATTACAGATCTTCGAACTTTTGCTCGTTTGGGTGAAGAAGGCGTTGATCTATTTATGGTGGATTCAACTAATGCAGACATTCCAGGCTTTACTCCTTCAGAGCGCGAAATTATGCCCGCACTTAATCGCGTTATTGGTTCAACTAAGCGCCGAGTAATTGTCGCTTCTTTCTCATCCCACGTGCATCGGGTTCAACAAGTTATTGATACTGCTGCAATTCATAATAGAAAAGTAATCTTTATTGGTCGATCCATGGTGCGCAATATGAAGATTGCCCAAGATATGGGTTACCTAACAGTTCCACCTGGAATCGTTATGGATGCAAAGGATTTAGATTCCTTTGATGACAATGTTGTTTTGATTTGTACAGGCTCCCAAGGTGAACCAATGGCAGCGCTATCGCGTATGGCAAATGGTGATCACCAGATTCGAGTCGGCGAAGGCGACACAGTTATTTTGGCTTCATCACTCATTCCTGGAAATGAAAACTCAGTCTTTAGAGTTATCAACGAACTCACTCGCTTTGGTGCAAAAGTAGTCCATAAAGCAAATGCCATGGTCCACGTCTCAGGACATGCTGCTGCAGGTGAACTTCTTTACTGCTACAACATCGTTAAGCCACGATATGTCATGCCTATTCACGGTGAGTGGCGGCATATGAAGGCAAATGCTGAACTTGCAATTCAAGCTGGAGTCCCGCGATCAAATGCTTTAATTATTGAAAATGGCGTTGTGCTCGATTTAATTGATCATGAAGCACAAGTTGTTGGTTCAGTGCCATGTGGATTTGTTTATGTTGATGGTCAGAGTATTGGAGACATCACAGAGACATCTCTGAAAGATCGTCGAATTCTCGGTGAAGAAGGTTTTATTTCAGTCATTGTGGTGATTGATTCACAAAGTGGAAAGATCGTTGCCGGACCTGATATCCATGCACGTGGATTCAACGAAGATATGGCGCTCTTTGATGATGTGAAATTAAAGATTGAAAAGGCATTGGCAGCAGCAGTTGCCGAAGGAATTAATGGAACACATCAGCTTTCACAGATTGTGAGAAAAACCGTTGGTGGCTGGGTAGGGGGAGAACATCGTCGAAAGCCGATGATTGTCCCTGTTGTTATTGAAGTTTAAGAACGGCGCGCCTAGGCGCTAAGAAATTACTCTTCCTTTACGATGAGGAGTGTGGCTAAGAAGAAATCTAAATCCAAAAGCGGCGCAGTAGGTGGCGCGCTCGGAAGAGGCCTAACTGCAATCTGGCGATTTACTGCAAAAATTCTTGGTAATTCAGTTCGCTTTATCGCTCGTGGTGCCCGTGATTTAGATCCAGCACATCAGCGTGATGGAATCGCATTTCTCATTCTCATTCTTGCACTCGTTGCCACAGCGGGCACGTGGTTTCATGCTGACAATATTGTTGGCCGTGCGGTCTATGCATTTGTGTATGGTGGCTTTGGGCGCATCGGTTTTATCACACCACTTGTCTTAATCTATTTTGCCTTCAAACTATTTAGAACTCCACTGGAGCAACAGCAATGCGCGAAGGTGGCGGCTGGGTTGGTTATGCAGTGACCACACCGTTGGTTTCACTGATGACATCAGTGCTTACTTATCCAGTGTTAATCATTGTTTTCATCTTTGGATTACTAGTCGTTACTGCCACACCAGTTTCACAAGTTCTAGATCGATTAACTTCTAGTGCTAGTTGGTTATGGGCAAAACGTCCTGAGCGACCACTCAAGGTTGAAGATTTTGAAATCACAGACACTCCACCTTTTGAGACTCCCATCGTAGCTGCCTGGAATGAACCAGTGGAAGAAGATGAGGAAGAGTTAGATGAAGAGAGCTTTGATGAAGAGTTCACAGTTCCAATCCCTATTTCTCCAGTAGTAACTCCAGAAACGGTTACCAAGCGTCCTGAGCAACTATTACTCACACCCGATTCAACATATGAATTACCACCTGCCGAGCTGTTGCGAACAGGACCTGCAGCAAAGGCAAAAAGTAGGGCTAATGATTTAGTAGTTGCAGCCCTTACCGAAGTCTTTGCACAATTTGAAATTGATGCCCAAGTAACAGGCTTTATGCGTGGGCCGACCGTTACACGATATGAAGTGGAGCTTGGAAATGCGGTAAAAGTAGAACGCATAACTGCCCTTGCTAAGAATATTTCCTATGCAGTTGCAAGCAGTGACGTGCGAATCCTTTCGCCAATTCCAGGAAAATCTGCAGTGGGAATTGAAATTCCAAATGCTGATCGTGAAATCGTGGCTTTGGGTGATGTTTTGCGTTCATCGGTTGCAGGTCTAGATCACCACCCTATGTTGGTCGCACTTGGTAAAGATGTTGAAGGCAACTTTGTCTGTGCAAATCTTGCAAAAATGCCTCACCTTTTAGTTGCTGGCGCAACTGGGGCAGGTAAATCTTCAATGATTAACGCAATGATTACTTCGATTTTGGTGCGCGCTACACCTGATGAAGTTCGCTTAGTACTAATTGATCCAAAGCGTGTTGAGCTAACTGCCTATGAAGGTATCCCACATTTAATTACACCAATCATTACTAATCCTAAAAAGGCTGCAGATGCCCTAACGTGGGTCGTGCGGGAAATGGATTTGCGATATGAAGACCTCTCAACTTTCGGATTTAGACATATAGATGATTTTAATAAAGCTGTTCGAGCTGGCAAGGTAACTGTTCCTCCAGGAAGTGATCGCACGGTTGAGCCATATCCATATCTACTTGTTATCATTGATGAGCTTGCAGATTTAATGATCGTGGCAGCTAAAGAAGTTGAAGAGTCTGTTGTGCGCATTACTCAGCTGGCTAGATCTGCTGGTATTCACTTAGTGCTTGCAACGCAGCGTCCCTCTGTGGATGTTGTTACAGGATTAATTAAGGCAAACGTTCCTTCCAGACTCTCATTTGCAACGAGTTCTTTAGCAGATAGCCGCGTTATTTTAGATAGCCCTGGTGCTGAAAAACTTGTTGGACAGGGTGACGCCCTTTTCATTCCTATGGGAGCTAGTCGTGCAGTTCGCATTCAAGGTGCTTATGTGTCAGAACGCGAAATTGAAGCTGTAACAACACACGTAAAGAAGCAGTTAAAACCACGCTATCGCGAGGATGTTACTGCTGTGCAATCACACCCAAAGATGGTGGATAAAGAAATTGGAGATGATTTAGATATTTTGCTACAAGCGGTTGAATTAGTAGTCGGAACTCAGTTCGGTTCAACATCAATGTTACAAAGAAAACTTCGAGTTGGATTTGCTAAAGCTGGACGATTGATGGATTTGATGGAGTCTCGCGGAATAGTAGGACCATCTGAAGGTTCCAAGGCACGAACGGTTCTGGTGAAGCCAGATGAACTAGATTCTGTTTTAGCGACCTTGCGGGACTACTAGGAGATTTACCTGAGGGTTAGCTCGTCATTCACCCCTTGTTCTCACTCCACTCTCTAGTCACAAGGCTTGTACAGGTTCTAGAATTGGGTTCTCATCGGTAGAAGTAATTTCCCTTAAGGACCATTAACGATGTCACTAGGATCTTTGATTGCTAAGGCGCGTAAAGACGCGGGCCTTTCACTTGAAGATTTGGCTGCCAAAACAAATATCCGTATAAGTGTTTTGAGTGAAATTGAAAAAGATAATTTCTCCCAGTGCGGCGGTGAAACTTATGCGCGGGGCCATGTGCGCAATATTGCCTCAATCTTGAAAGCTGATCAAAAAGAGTTCATCCGCCTCTATGATGAAGAACAGGGCGGAGAAGTCCGCTCAATGAAAGATTTGCTTGTCGAAAATAATGTGATGCGCCAACCTGAAGATTCACGCAAGATTTCTTGGAAAGTGCTTGTGATGATATCGATTGTTTCACTTTTTGTTGTTGGTATTGCACAAGTTATTATCTCAAATACTGCTTCAACTGATGAAGTAAGTGCTAAGCCATCGGCCAGTGCAGCTCCTTCTTCGACTGAAACACAAAGTGAATCTCCAGAAGCAGAGCCTTCTGCACAAAGTACTTTTTCCACCGGAACTGGCGTTGAGGTAGTTGTTGATGCAACACGTGCTAAATCCTGGCTCTTTGTTTCAGATGCAGCTGGTCGGACCTTATTTAGTGGGCAAATACCACGCGGAGGAGCGAAGACATTTTCTTCAGATTCGCAACTTAATCTCAAGGTTGGAAACGCTGGAGGAGTAGATCTGAAAGTAAATGGCAAGAAAGTTCCATCACTTGGCGTCGATGGTGAGGTAGTTAGCGTGTCGTATGGAGTCGATTCATAACACGCTAAGATTTGCCAAATGAAGCGCACCGTAGCAGTTGTCACTTTAGGGTGCTCTAGAAATGAAGTTGATTCAGAAGAGCTTGCCGGCCGATTAGCAGCTGATGGTTGGATCTTAGTTAATGATGTTGAATCTGCTGAAGTTGCACTTGTTAATACATGTGGATTTATTGAGTCAGCTAAAAAGGATTCAATTGACGCTTTATTAGACGCAAACTCTCTCAAAGGACATGGCCAGACGCGTGCGGTGGTTGCAGTGGGATGCATGGCTGAGCGCTATGGAAATGAATTGGCCGAAGCGCTTCCGGATACAGATGCAATCTTAAGTTTTGATGACTATCAAGATATATCTGCACGGTTGCAGTCAATCGTCGCAGGCAATTCACACATACCTCATATCCCAAGGGATCGCCGCGCCCTTTTGCCTATTGCACCAGCAGATCGCGCTGAGACCCGCGAGAGTACTGAATTTTCCCGTAAACGTTTGGGTGATGCGCCATGGGCGCCACTTAAGATTGCATCTGGCTGTGATCGCCGTTGTTCTTTCTGTGCGATTCCATATTTTAGAGGCTCATTTATTTCCCGCCGCCCCCACGAAGTTTTGGATGAGGCACGTTGGTTAGTTGCCAACGGTGTGACCGAGCTCTTTTTAGTTAGTGAAAATACAACTTCGTATGGAAAAGATTTAGGTGATTTGAAATTAATGGAGAAGATGCTGCCTGAAATTGCAGCTCTTGAGGGAGTTGAACGGGTTCGCCTTTCATACCTACAACCTGCAGAAATGCGACCAACGCTGATTCAGGCCATGATTGCGACACCAAAGACAGTTCCTTATTTTGATTTATCTTTCCAGCATTCATCATCAACAGTTCTGCGCCGTATGCGCCGCTTTGGCGATAATGAAAAGTTTCTCCATTTAATCAATCAGATCCGTGTCTTATCTCCTGAGGCTGGCATTCGTTCTAACTTTATTGTTGGCTTTCCAGGTGAGACACAAGAGGATTTTGACGAGTTAGCCAGATTCATCACCGAAGCCAAGTTAGATGCAGTTGGAATCTTTGGTTATTCTGATGAAGATAATACCGAAGCGCTAAAGATTGATGGCAAGATTGATGAAGAAGTAATAGCCCAACGCGTGGAGACTCTCTCTTCCTTGGCCGATGAAATGGTTTCTTTACGCGCACAGGCTCGTATCGGTGAAACTATTCGTGTTTTGATAGAAGATGCCGAACTGCAAGAAGGACGAGCGGCTCATCAAGGTCCAGAAGTTGATGGGAGCACTACTTTTATCGGGACAGATTTTGCGGCGGGGCAGTATGTTGATGCTGTGGTGATTGAATCAATGGGCGCTGATTTGGTGGCAAAGCCACTATGAAGTTGCCAGGATTTGTGACTCCCAACTTTATAACCGTTATGCGATTGTTGCTGGTGCCAGTAGGTGCTTATACACTTTTTAAAAACGGTGGCGATGATCCAATATGGCAATACATCTCTTGGTGTGTTTTTTTCATTCTTGGGATGAGCGACATTCTTGATGGTAATTTGGCACGCAGTCGAAACACTATTACAGAATTGGGTAAGTTTTTAGATCCAGTCGCCGATAAGGTAATGCTTGGTACGGCCATGATTTCCCTTTCAATTCTTGGGCGGATGCCATGGTGGATCACGATTGTTATCTTGTCTCGCGAAATAGGAATTACCGTTTTTCGTTTGATGATTCTCAATCGCGGAGTCATTGCCGCCAATAAAGGTGGCAAGATCAAGGCCACCATGCAAAACTTTGGAGTGGGCTTCTATGTCTTGCCTTTGAGCCCATCGCTTTACTGGTTCCGTGATGGATTTATGTATATAGCAGTGGCTCTGACTATCGTTACTGGTGCTTACTATGTAAAATCAGCGTTCACTAAGAGTTAGGAATACACTCCCATGGCACTGCCTGCCGAAATCATTAGCCTTGCGGCGCAAGTAGTTGATGATTTACGTGCTCGGGGTGAAACTCTCAGTACCGCTGAATCCTTAACTGCAGGGGCTGTTAGCTCTGCCATTGTCACAATCGCAGGAGCATCTGATGTTTTTGTAGGTAGCACAACTGCTTATCGTGATGAAATAAAGATTTCTCACTTAGGTGTTGATCCAGCAATCATTGCCGAGCACACTTCGGTGAGTGAAGAAGTTGCCGTTGCAATGGCGCAAGGTGCGCTGAAATCATTTGGAACAACATGGGCTATTGGCACAACAGGAGTTGCCGGACCTAACCCTTTAGATGGCCATCCAGTGGGGATGGTGTGGGTAGCAATTGCGGGGCCGGTATGTCAGAGCATCGAATTATCCTTATCTGGTGAGCGAGAATCTGTGCGAAACGCAGCTACAGCAAGCGCCATTGCCACCTTTGCGCGTATCCTTAGACACCGAGCGTAAAAAAGGAGGTGGGCCCGTGGTTCTAGTTCGTGAAGCAGTTGGTCTCACACTTCGTGCTGCCCGCACATCACAAAATCGCACATTGCGCGATGTCGCACGTGATGCCCGAGTCTCACTGGGTTACTTATCAGAAGTAGAACGTGGACAAAAGGAGGCTTCATCTGAGCTCCTAAACGCTATTTGTGTTGCGCTAGGTCTTACTCTTTCTGGTGTTTTCAATGACGTAGCGCTTGAGTTAAAGAGCCGCGAGAGCGTCACTCTTACCGTCGTCGATGCCGCTTAATAAGTACGCACCACAAGCTGCAACACATCGCCGCACACAAAGTGCAATCCTTGAAGGTGCTAAGAATTTAATTGCAACTGTTGGCTTAGCCAAGATGTCTATGATTGAAATCGCTGACACTTCACAGATTTCTCGTGCAACACTTTATAATCACTACCGAGATAAAGAATCAGTACTTGCTGCCCTTTGTGATTCAGAGATTCGCAGGTTAGTAAGCATCGCTCAGAGTGCACCTAATCCCACTGACGCCCTAGAGATTTTATCAATCCAAATTTCATCAGATGCAGCTCTTGCCAATATGCGAATTTTTGATCCAGCACCATTAACTCAGGTAATGGCAGCAACCCAACATCCACTATGGATGCAGTTCAATGACGCCCTATCAATGATTCTTGGTTCACAGATTTTGGCTGACTTAGCCACACGTTGGTTAATTGGCCAAGTGATTCAGCCTCTGACACCAGAGGATTCAAGAGTTCAAGCAGAGTTTCTTATTGCCCGTGCGAATCTCTGATCTTCGTGAGCGTTTAGCGCTTTCATTTGGTGAGCATTCGCACTTTCCTACCGATATTGCCATCTCAGAACTTGGCAGTAAAACCGTTAATGAGGCATTAGCCGCTGGCCTTGAGGCAGATGAGATTTGGAAAGCGGTATGCAGGGCGCACCCTAAAGAGACAGAAAAATATAAGAACTAAAAATGAGTCTTGTTACAACCCTGACGCAGTCAGATAAATCTCACCCACCCTTAGTTTTAATTCATGGGCTGGGATCGGCTGCAAGCGCATTTAAGCCCATCATCCCTGCCCTTGCCAGAAGCTTTCGCGTGATCACTGTGGATCTGCCAGGACATGGCAAAAGCCCCTATATCAAGGGACAAGCTATGGATCCCAAATCATTGGGCCGTGCAATCTTTGAAACAGTAGAGCGCGAGTATGGGATTAATCAGTTTCACGTTGCAGGAAATTCACTCGGTGGATGGATTGCACTTGAAATGGCAGCAGATCAACCCAAGCGAATTCAATCCCTTACGGCGCTGGCTCCTGCAGGACTTTGGTTAAATCCTGCATCACAAAGAGCACCTTATGAAGCACAGTCGTATTACTTAGCTAAACTCTTAAGGCCATTGATTAGAGTTGGATTACGTGTTATAGCGTTACGCAAAATAGGCTACTCAAGAGTGAGTCCAAAGTGGAAAGAGCTCAGTTATGAAATTTGTTATGACTCAGCCTATGCGATGGCACATGCAAAGGGCTATTTCCCTGCATGGGATGCCACATTAGGAAAGCGATTTGATA
>RGHD01000039.1 GCA_010024385.1 Actinomycetota bacterium
TCGACGATTAGTCTTGGATAATCTCGATCTGTAAGGGCAAGTGATCACTCATACCTGAATGAGGGTATTGAATGTGGCGCACATCTTTTGAAGTTAACTTTTGCGAAAGGAAATAATCAATCTGCACCTTTGGATACCAACTTGGAAATGTGCGCATAGCTGCCAGAGATCTCCATTTAAAACCACGGGCAAATATGGCAAAGGGGATATTGAGATCGCCCATAATAAGAATTTTTGATTTATCTGTTACGCCTAATGTGTTTGCCCAACGCTTAATCTTTATTAACTGGGCTAGGGAAAATCCCGGCACAAATGAAAGATGAGTATTGATAATGAGCCAACCATTATCTAATTTGGCAGCAAGTGCGCTTCGTGGATGATCTTTGACATAGACACGTTTTAACTTTCCATCAACTGGAAATGCCATTAAAACTCCAATTGGTGAACCTTTAAGTTCTAAGCGGTGCCAGGAATCAACTGGAATCTTTGAAGCCATACCAATTCCATATGATCCTGGTGCTACATCACTTTTATTTGTAATGAGTTTGTCATCATTATTGTTTGGATTTCGCCAATCCTCATCGGGTGATCCCATCAACGATGGAGCAAAGGCCCAATCTTTAGCACCCACCATTGCTGCAACAATGCCTGTTTGATTGTGATTACCTGATCGCTCAAGGAAGTAATCGACTTCTTGCAGGCCTATGACATCAGTGGCTAGCTGGCTAAGGGCGCCAGAGAGCAGAGCCTGCGGATCGGCTTCTACATCGGGGGGAATGGGCAGCCCGTGCAGCAGATTCCACGATGTTATGCGCATGGGGCGATGCTAGTAGCGTTCACCCCTATGAGCGCGCGCAATCAATCCTTATCCCCGATTAATCGCGCTAGCCACCTGCGCACAGATACCAAGGCATTAGAAGATCTCTGGAAAAAGGCAATGATCGTCCAGATCATCGATGGGCGAATTAGTGCAGCTGATGATGCACTTGTTTTTTGCGATGCAGCCACAGTGTCTGCACAGATGGATACATTCATAGAAGGTGATCGTTTTTTCTTAGGCCTTGGCCGTGATGACAACACACCATATTTCGCATGGCGAACATCGTGGATAAATGAGCCTTTAAGTGAGGCAGAAAAGTATGAAGGCTTTGCAACTCTTCGCGAGCTGGGAAGCAGATTAGATGAAGTTGAAATTTCATTAGCAATGCATGCAGTTGGTCTTGCTAACTGGCATGCAACACATCCATGTTGTGCACGGTGTGGTGCTGCCACAGTGAGTGATTTAGGTGGATCTGTACGCGTATGTGTTGAAGATTCCACACAACATCACCCTCGCACAGACCCAGCAGTAATTGTTTTAGTGAAAGATTCAACTGACCGAATCCTGTTAGGTCATCAACCCGTGTGGCCAGAAAAGCGTTTCTCAACTTTTGCAGGCTTTGTTGAACCGGGTGAATCTTTTGAAGAGTGTGTATCACGTGAAGTTTTTGAAGAGGCTGGGGTTTATTGCAACGATATAAATTACTTGCGCTCACAAGCTTGGCCTTTTCCAGCATCAATCATGATTGCCTTTGAAGCAATTACAGATCACCCAGAAAATGCGCGACCTGATGGGGAAGAGATTACTGAGATTCGTTGGTTTACAAGAGATGAGATGAAGAGGGCTGTGGCAAGTAACGATATTTTGTTGCCACCATCAATCTCAGTTGCTCGCAAAATGATCACAGCTTGGTATGTTGGCAAAGAAGGCTATGTTGTCAGTGATTTAACCGGCGGGGAATCTTGGCGTTAATGTCAGATCTTCGAGCAGAAGAGATTTTAGAATCTCTCGATAACGAACAAAGAGCAGTAGCTCTTGCTACACGTGGTCCTGTGTGTGTTATTGCCGGTGCTGGAACTGGAAAAACTCGAGCAATCACTCACCGAATTGCATATGCCGCAGCGATTAATGTGATGGATCCACACAAAGTTTTAGCTCTCACCTTTACTGCCCGTGCTGCAGGAGAGATGCGCATGCGCCTTCGATCCCTTGGCGTGCCATCAGTTGCTGCCCGCACGATTCACGCAGCTGCCCTTAAGCAGCTCACCTTTTTTTGGCCACAAGTATTTGGTGGTCGCACACCAGATCTGATTACTTCTAAGACTGCCTTCATCACCGAGGCAATTAAGCGCGCTGAATTAACGGGGGAGTTATCGATTACTTCGCGTGATCTGATGCGAGATATCGCCTCTGAGATTGAGTGGTCAAAGGTCAGTGAAGTTGCACCAGTTGATTACTTATCTGAGCTGGGAAAGCGCACCGTAAAGCCTCGAATTAATCCTGAACAAATGGCCAAGGTTTACACGGCCTATGAATCAGTTAAACATCAAGAGCGCGCGATGGATTTTGAAGATGTTTTGCTACTGACAACTGCCATGATTGAGCAAGAACGCGAAGTTCGTGAGCGCGTGCAGGATCAATACCGCTTCTTTACTGTGGATGAATATCAGGATATTTCCCCACTACAACAGCGATTGATTAATGCCTGGTTAGGCTCGCGCCAAGAGATCTGTGTTGTGGGCGATCCCGCACAAACTATCTACTCATTTGCTGGGGCAACTCCTATTTTTCTCAATTCATTTACGCAGCGTTTTCCTGAGGCTGAAGTTATTCGCCTAACAACTGGTTATCGATCAACTCCTGAAATTACCTTTATGGCTAACTCTATATTGCGCAAAGCTCAGATGGGTCAGGAGTTAGTTGCCCTAAACGATCATGGCGATAAACCATCAGTTGATGCCTATAACGATGAACCATCAGAGATTGCAGGAATCGTTAGCTCTATCACTGAGTTAATTTCTCAGGGAACCGCTCCGCAGGAAATCGCGGTCCTGGCTCGTACCAATAGTCAACTCAACGCAGTTGAACGTGCAATGAATGCAGCAAAAGTTCCTTATCAAGTGCGCAATAGCGAAAGATTCTTTGATCGCCAAGATGTGCGCGAATTCCTAAAGCTTGTTCGTAACGCCTCAGTTATTCCTACCGAAAGAGTTTCTTGGTTGGATGAGCTGCGCACACTGGCACAACCGTTTCTAACCGGAGCTCATATTGATGGCATTGCAGCGCTATTGCATTTAGCTCGCGAACTTGATGCAGATAGTGGTTTCACACCAAAGAATCTGCGCACATATCTACGTGAGTTAGAAGATCGTGTGCAACAAAACAACCCACCAACAATGCCTGTTACAACCCTTGCCACTTTGCATGCGGCTAAGGGTCTTGAATGGGAGCGCGTGTTTTTGATGGGCGTAAGTGAAGGTTTGCTTCCACTTGAAAACAACTCAACTACAGGTGATCAAGCATCTATTGATGAAGAGCGCCGTTTGTTTTATGTTGGAATCACGCGGGCGAAAGTAGATCTGCACATGAGCTATTCCAAGAAAGCCTCACGGTTCTTGGCAGAAGCTGGCCTTATCACCCCTTAATTACCGGTGGGTATGCGGGATTTAATTAACTTGCACGAGGTTGGCCCCATGCTTTACCCTTGCCTTTCATCGTTTTCATGGCGGAAACGAAGTGAATAGAGGGGAAGCGAAGATGCCTAACAGCTCATGCGTTCCAGCAAACGCAATGCGTTCTGCTGTCATTCCTTCTGCTCATACAACCAATAAGCCTGCTGCTTGGCATACAACAAAGCCTGCGTTTTACGCAGCGTTTTATGCCGGATACGAGGCCACTGGTGGTTCTACTCGATAACATCGAATAAGAACTAGAAGCCAAAGGCCTCGAATCCACAAGGATTCGGGCCTTTTTTATTTCCCCAACAAAAGAAACCACAGCAAGACCTAACAGAAAGAAGAGGTGAGAACTATGAGCGTTCTCTTCAGTGAACTACTAGTACCAGGCTGGGCAGATGAAAAGATTGGTTTGGATGCAGTAACGGGCACCTATTCCGATGGTTCATCATTTAATTTGCCATGCCATACAGCAGATCCAGAACTCTTCTTCTCTGAAGCAGATCTTGCTATCGCAGAAGCCAAGTCCCTCTGCGGTGGATGTCCTGTGCGCGCACAATGTCTTGAAGGTGCGATATCACGCGCCGAGCCTGCGGGTGTGTGGGGCGGAGAACTATTTGAAGATGGTCGAGTGATTGCAAAGAAGCGCAAAGCTGGACGACCATCGCTGAGCAACTCGATTTCGCTGATTGCCTCTGGCCTCAACTGCATGACGTGAAAGAACTTCAATGAGTGGAGCTCCGCGCAAGGTTGCAGTAATAACGGCATCAACAAAGCGTCGAATCATTACAGACTTCACTCTGCGTCCCATTGAATCAAGTGCCACATGAAGTGGCTGGCCTGCACGAATTTCATCAATTACAACTGCAAATTCTTTAGATAATTCTCCTTGCGCTGAATCAGCAATTCGTAGCATCGCCTGCATGGGAGTTTCACCAGCTGCTATTGCAAGTGTCATCATTTCGATAATTGCAGGAAATTCTGCCTCGATTGCCACGCGGTGTTTCTTTATTTGTGAAGTTAGTTCGCGATCAATTATTACAAGAACAATGACACCGAAAATAGCGGAAAAGACAAAGGCAGATAATGGTGATTTGCCTGCCATAAGGAGTAGAACCAACGCTAAAGCAGCTCCTGAGCAGCAGTATCCAAACTGGCGAATCCGGAAGTTTTGATAGTCGCGCTCACATCGTCGACCTAACTCTTCTAATCGAGCATGAATGTTCGTTCGATCCCTACTACTGATAGCTGCTTTGCGACTCCTCGATTCCAATTCCAAAAGTGGATCAATATCGTTAAAGGCGATTAGCAGGGCTCCAGGGATGGCAAAGAGCATGGATACGAGAAGTATCTGAATCATGTAGTTACTCGCTGACTCATTGAATTCCGCAAAGTTGCATGATGCGTGAACACTCTTGGAGTTTGTGGAAGTCGCCCAAGGCGGTTCATCCAGAAATAAGCAATTGCAGTCATTACCAAGCCTGCTATTAAAATCATTCCACCCGTTGGTGTTGAAAAAGCAAGTGCAGTGCTGGGTTGCGTTGAGAGCATCAGTAATAATATCCACGGTGCTATTGCTGATATATGCGCAGAATTTTTAATCCATCCATGTTTGACTTCGATTTCACGGCGTAATGCTAAGTCTTGACGAAGAAAGTCTCCTAAGGTTCTAAGAATGGACATGAGTTCGCTTCCACCAAGGGCTTTAGAAATAAGCAAAGCCTCAAATATTTGATCACTTCCGTGGTGGTGAAAAAGTGATTTCAACTCTTGTAGCGCTTGCTCCAGATCAGCATGGCGAAAGAGGGAGTCTCTAAACTCGGCAAAGGCTGGACGTAGAATTTCAGGTCCTCGAGTAGCTAAACCAACGAGGGATTCTGAGAGTGATAAACCAGATTGAATCCCTGACATAAGGTGATCTATTACCTCTGGCCAGGCAGCAATGAGATGTGATTCGCTATGAGCACTCTTATTCTTTAAAGTTACAAAGACTGCTCCAGCTGCGAGAGTTCCAAAAGCTATCGCAATCGTAAAAGAAGATGTAATAAGAAGGATTAGCCCAGTAGTCACGCAAGCTGAGATAAAAACACGAATACTGTTTTTCATGGCCGGCACCAAGTCGTTAAGGGGAGTCCGATAGCTGCGAATTTTTCAGGATGAGGCAAACTGCCAATTCCTCTTTCATACTCAGTTCCATTCCACTGCCATAGAGTCTCTATTTCCGCACGATCATTTTCATATCGGCCTGTGAGTGAGGCAACTTCCTTAACTCTTCTAATTCCCTGTGAATCTAGAGAGACATGAACGATGAGATCAATTGCTGATGCAACGGTTGGAGCAATAAATTTGTGTGAGATGTTTTCACCAGCCAGTAATGGAAGTGTCTGGAGTTTGATAACAGCATCCCGAGGTGAATTTGCATGCAATGTGCCCATGCCAGGCAAACCTGAATTAAGCGCTATAAGTAGGTCTAAAGCTTCAGCCTCTCGGACTTCTCCGACAATTATGCGTGATGGCCTCATTCGAAGTGACTCTTTAATTAGGCGACGTAGAGGAATTTCCCCTTCGCCTTGCAGGTTTGCACTTCGTGTTTGCATTTGCACAACATCGGGTAGTTGAGGAGAGAGTTCAAAAACTTCTTCAATTGTTACTAATCGCTCATTGCGTGGAATAGCCCCAGCCAATGCATTAAGCAAGGTTGTTTTACCAGCTTGGGTGCCGCCACTCACGAGAATGTTAAGTCCTGCACGTACTGAATTAATAAGCGCAGTGCCAATTAAAGGACTCATTACTCCTAGAGTTATAAGGTCTACAACACTCATATTTCTCATAAGGTGTTTGCGAATATTTACTGCCCAATGCTGTGCAGTGATTTCTGGGATTGCGACGTGTAAACGACTGCCATCTGGCAGGCGAGCATCAACAAAAGGATGCGAGAGATCAAGACGACGACCGCCCCACATCAGTGCTCGCTCAACGATGTTTCGCACCTCATCAGCAGTTAAAAGCAAGTTTGTGAGTTCACTTTTTCCAGCACGCGCAATAAATATGCGTTCAGGTGAGTTAATCCAAACTTCTTCAATTGTTGGGTCACTCATATAGGGAGCTATCGCTCCAAAAGTAATGTTTAGGTCTAAGTCCATGTGTGCGAATGTATGAGTGCCACTGACATTCTTCTTCAGGTGCGTATTAGCGAGTGGATAAACTCATAGCATCTAGTCGGTTGAGTATGGCGAGGGCTTTTTCTCCGGGAGCGAATTCAACTGTTGCACATGAAATCTCCAAGGTGTTTTCCACAGTCAATTTATGCGAGTGTAAAAGTCTGCTAATCAGTACTTCCACATTGCGTGCCCTAGCGCGCACCAAGATTACGCATTCATTAACTCCCACTCTGGCAACGCAGTCCTGCTTTCGTGTTAGATCTTTTAGGGCCTCTGAAAAGTACAAGATATCGGCTGCGCCTATTTTTGGTTCTTCAGACCTACTCTCGCTATTAGATCGATTGAAAATTACTCGAATCAAGGAAAACATTTCTCCCGTGCGATCGCTAAGGGCAATCTCTTGTTTGAGTTGTTGGTAGAAGTACGTGGGAGCAGCAAGATGCGTTTGAGAATCATGTATCCCATCGTGTGAGAAAAGAGTGTTTTCGAGGCCACGATAAGTTAATCTCTCTTCCATGAAACAAGATCCTGCCAAAGCTGCCAAGGCTCGCGCACTAGTGGCAGCCCTATTGATTTTTGAATCAGCTGTGATTGCATTACTAGGTGTATGGCTCATTATTTTGACTATAAATGCAGATAGTGTTGAAATCCGCCCACTTCTGGGAGAGCTAATTTTTATTGCTCTTGGATCTGGAGGATTATTTGCAGCAGCAGCTGGTTATCGCAGGGGAAAATACTTTGGTCGTGCCCCAGCTTTTCTGGCAAATTTGATTGCAATTGGTGTTTCTAAATATCAATTTGACGCAGGCCTCTACATAGTCGCAATTCCTCTCTTTATTTTGGCCGTTATAACGGTGGTTTCTGTCTTACGGGCTATTCCCGATAGACTCCCGACTTCTTAAGGACACTCACCTAAGGCGGGAGGGCATATGAGCGAGAACGATAAAGTCGCGATGCTCGGCCTGACTTATGACGATGTCCTTCTCCTGCCAGATGCATCAGAAGTTGTGCCATCTGAAGTTGACACATCCACACGTTTAACGAGAAATATCACTATCGCTGTTCCATTAGTTTCTTCAGCGATGGATACGGTTACCGAATCTGCGATGGCAATTGCGATGGCAAAAGCTGGCGGAATTGGAATCATTCACCGTAATCTTCCAATTGATGAGCAAGTAACGCATGTAAAGTTAGTAAAAAACGTTGGTCTTGCCGGAGCAGCAGTTGGTGTTGGTGACGATGGATTTGCTCGCGCTAAGGCACTCATTGAGGCAGGTGTTGATGTTGTGGTTGTTGATACTGCACATGGTCACCACCGCGCAGTATTAGATGCGATTTCACGCATTAAGAAGTTTTCACCATCAACTGACATTATCGGTGGAAATGTTGCAACTCGCGCAGGTGCACAGGCCCTGATTAATGCAGGTGCAGATGCAGTAAAGGTTGGCGTAGGCCCAGGTTCTATTTGCACTACACGCGTAGTCGCCGGAGTTGGAGTTCCGCAAATAACAGCAATTATGGAAGCGTCAAAAGCATGTAATAAAGCTGGAATTCCTCTAATCGCTGATGGAGGGCTTCAATATTCAGGTGACATTGTTAAAGCTTTAGTAGCTGGCGCAAATGCGGTAATGCTTGGATCATTACTTGCTGGATGCGAAGAAGCTCCAGGTGAACTTGTTGAGATTAATGGCGTTAAATACAAGACATATCGCGGCATGGGATCTTTAGGTGCGATGCAATCACGTGGTGAAAAGAAGTCATATTCTAAAGATCGCTATATGCAAGATGATGTTCTATCTGAAGACAAGCTTGTTCCAGAAGGAATTGAGGGCAAAGTTGTTTTCCGTGGGACAGTTGCTGAAGTAGTTCACCAACTTGTTGGGGGACTTCGCTCAGGGATGGGTTACGCAGGAGCCCCAGATATTGAAACTTTGCGTCGCGATGGACACTTGATTCAAATTACTGCTGCTGGACTGCAGGAAAGTCATCCTCACGATGTTGCACACATTGCTGATGCACCAAATTATCAAGGGAAAGGCCGCTAGTGAAAGAGATTGAGTTAGCTCCAGGTAAGCGTGCAAGAAGTGCGTATTCATTTGATGACATAGCAATTGTGCCAAGTCGCCGTACGCGTGATCCTGAAAATGTTTCAACTAACTGGCAAATTGATGCTTATAAATTTGCTTTGCCTATGATGGCTGCACCCATGGACTCCGTAGTTTCTCCAGAGACTGCAATTGAAATTGGACGACTTGGTGGACTCGGTGTTCTAAACCTTGAAGGCCTATGGACTCGCTATGAAGATCCACGTATTCCGCTGGGTGAAATCGCTTCAATGCCAGATAAAAATGCAACTAAGCGCATGCAAGAGATTTATAACGAGCCAATTAAGCCAGCGTTAATTAAGGCTCGCATCGCGCAAATCCGTGATGCTGGTGTGACTGTTGCAGCATCACTTTCTCCGGCTCGCACTGCGGAACTTCACAAGGCAGTAATCGATGCCGGTGTAGATATTTTTGTGATTCGCGGAACGACTGTGAGCGCAGAACATGTGGCTGCAGAAGAAGAAGCGCTTAATTTGAAGAAGTTTATTTATGAGCTAGATGTGCCAGTAATTGTCGGTGGCGTTGCAACTGCAACAGCGGCACTTCACTTAATGCGTGCTGGTGCTGCTGGAGTTTTAGTTGGTTTTGGCGGTGGGGCAGCACACACAACGCGTAAAGTTTTGGGAATTGAAGTTCCAATGGCATCGGCAGTTGCTGAAGTTGCATCTGCCCGTCGTGAATATCTCGATGAATCAGGTGGACGTTATGTTCATGTGATTGCAGATGGGGCAGTTGGTCGCAGCGGTGATATTGCTAAGGCGATTGCATGCGGGGCAGATGCGGTGATGATGGGTTCACCTCTGGCTAAAGCAACCCAAGCACCAGGACTTGGGTGGCACTGGGGATCAGAGGCGCATCACCAAGTTCTCCCACGTGGTGAGCGGGTAAACGTTGGCACTGTTGGAACTCTTGAAGAAATTTTGCTCGGACCATCACACACATCTGATGGATCAATGAATTTGTTTGGTGCTCTTCGCCGTGCAATGGCTACATGTGGTTATTCAGATGTGAAGGAGTTCCAGCGCGTAGAGGTGCTTATTCACCGTGCCTAATGATCGCGGCGTACTTGTAGTCGATTTTGGGGCGCAGTATGCCCAGTTGATTGCACGCCGTGTTCGGGAGGCAAATGTCTATAGCGAAATTGTTCCTTCCACTATTACCGCAGCACAAGTGCGTGAGAAGAATCCATCAGCAGTTGTTTTATCTGGCGGGCCTTCAAGCGTTTATGCCGAAAATGCTCCGCAATTTGATGCTGCAATTCTTAGCTTAGGAATTCCAACTTTCGGAATTTGTTACGGATTTCAAGTAATGGCTGCTGCTCTTGGTGGAGTTGTTAGCCAGACTGGTAAATCAGAGTTCGGTCGCACGGACGTTAGTGTGCAAACTGCATCAAAGATATTTAATGGACTTCCACCTCAGCAAAAAGTATGGATGTCACATGGTGATGCTGTAACTACCGCACCTGCAGGATTTAACATTTGTGCGGTAACAGCTGACACACCAATCGCAGCCTTTGAAGATGCAACGGGGCAAATGGCAGGAGTTCAATTTCACCCAGAAGTTTTACATACCGAGCATGGCCAAGCAATTCTTCGTAATTGGCTAATCAATACTGCAAAGTGTGATGCAACATGGACCACTGAAAACATTGCACAAACTGAAGTAGCCAAAGCCAAACAAGTAATTGGTGAGAAAAGAGTCATCTGTGGTTTATCTGGTGGGGTAGATTCAGCAGTTGCCGCAGCCATTATCCAAAAAGCAGTCGGCAAGCAGTTAACATGTGTTTTTGTTGATCATGGGCTATTGCGTAAAGGTGAGGCAGAACAAGTAGAGCGAGATTTTGTTGCTTCAACTGGAGTTCAGTTAGTTGTTATTGATGCAAAGAAGCAGTTTTTGGATGCACTTAAGGGTATAACTGATCCTGAAGAGAAGCGAAAGATTATTGGCCGTGAGTTCATTCGATCATTTGAGGCTGCAG
>RGHD01000040.1 GCA_010024385.1 Actinomycetota bacterium
GTTGCATTCCAGAGCTTGGTAGCAAAGTTACGTGAACCACCAATCCAGTCCTCAGCAAGTGCTTGATCTGTGCCTGGATTAGCACCGCGTGCTAACGTAAAGCGCAGAGCATCTGCTCCGTACTTGTCCATAAACTCAATCGGATCAATTACATTTCCGCGACTCTTAGACATCTTTTTACCAAATTGATCACGCACCAAACCATGCAACATGATTGTCTTAAATGGTGGCACACCATCCATTGCAAAAGTGCTCATCATCATCATGCGCACTACCCAGAAGAACAAGATGTCATAGCCAGTAACTAGAACTGAAGTGGGATAAAACTTAGCTAAATCTGCAGTTTTTTCTGGCCAACCAAATGTTGAAAATGCCCACTGACCCGATGAAAACCATGTATCTAGAACATCTGGATCTTGTGTGTAGCCGGCAGGTGCTGATTCACCTGGACCAACAACTACCAACTCACCATTTGGTCCATACCAAACTGGAATTCGGTGACCCCACCACAACTGGCGAGAAATACACCAGTCGTGCATGTTATCTACCCAATCAAAATAACGAGGTTCTAACTCTTTAGGTTCAATTGTTACCAAACCATTGCGAACAGCATCAGCTGATGACTTTGCAAGTGGTGCGACCTTTACAAACCATTGCTTAGATAAACGTGGTTCAATTGTTGTGTCACATCGTGAACAGTGACCCACTGCGTGAATATATGGACGCTTTTCAGCAACGATGCGACCGAGTGAGCGTAGTTTCTCAACCACTGCCACGCGTGCTTCAAAGCGATCCATGCCATCAAACTCAGTTCCAGTGCCATCCATAACACCGTGCTCATTCATAATCACAACAAATGGAACATTGTGACGAACGGCCATTTCAAAGTCATTGGGATCATGGGCTGCAGTTACTTTCACAGCGCCCGTTCCAAAATCAGGATCCACTAACTCATCGGCAATGATTGGAATCATTCGATTAACAAGTGGCAAGAGTACTGACGTGCCAATCATGTGCTTGTAGCGTGGGTCATCAGGGTGAACTGCAACTGCGCCATCGCCCATCATGGTCTCAGGCCTTGTAGTTGCAACGGTGATGCTTTGTTCGCCTTCACCGTAGCGAACTGAAACGAACTCACCGGAATCATCTTGGTGCTCAACCTCAATATCTGACAGCGCAGTGAGGCAACGAGGACACCAGTTAATGATTCGCTCTGCTCGATAGATTAGACCAGCATCATGCATCTTCTTAAACAATGTAACAACAGAGTTAGACATTGCTTCATCCATGGTGAAGCGCTCACGTGACCAATCAACTGAAGAACCAAGGCGCTTCATCTGTTCAAGAATTGCACCGCCAGATTGCGCCTTCCACTCCCACACTTTCTTAATAAACTCTTCACGTCCTAAATCATGGCGAGACTTACCATCTGTTGCTAACTGCTTTTCAACAACGTTTTGTGTTGCAATTCCTGCATGGTCCATTCCAGGAAGCCATAGAACTTCATAGCTCTTCATGCGCTTCATGCGTGATAAACAATCTTGAAGTGTTTGATCGAGTGCGTGACCAATGTGAAGAACACCTGTCACATTCGGTGGTGGTAAAACAATTGAGAAGGCAGATTTACTCGATGTTGCATCTGCCGTGAAGTAGCCAGCACTGATCCACTTTTGATACAGGGTTGCTTCGATATCTGCAGGTGAAAAACTGGAAGCTAGGTCGCCGGACATAAGGAGCAGTCTAGATTATGCGCTCTTCTCCTCTTGACCCTTTACTGCGCGTGAGCGCTTTGGAATGTCACCTGTTCGTTTAATAAATTCAGGTTGCGCCCCATTTTCGATGCAATCTTTGTTGACAATGACTTTTGCTATATCGCCACGGCTAGGAACTTCATACATCACACTCAAAAGCGTTGATTCCATGATTGCGCGAAGGCCACGAGCACCCGTTCCACGATCCAAGGCAAGATCTGCAATAGCATCAAGTGCTGGGGCATCAAACTCTAACTCCACATTATCTAGGTCAAAGAGGCGTTGATACTGCTTCACAAGTGCATTCTTTGGCTCAGTCAAAATCTGCATAAGTGCTTCTTTATCCAAGTTCTCAACACTAGTGAGCACTGGCAAGCGGCCAATGAACTCTGGAATCATTCCAAACTTTAAAAGATCCTCAGGCATTACATCGGCAAAGATATCTTTACGGTTCTTATCGGCAGCATCTTGCAATGTTGCATTAAAGCCAACGCCAGACTTACCAACACGGCTTTCAATAATCTTTTCTAAACCAGCAAAGGCACCACCAACAATAAAGAGAACATTTGTTGTGTCGATTTGAATGAACTCTTGGTGTGGGTGCTTGCGACCACCTTGTGGTGGCACAGATGCAACAGTTCCTTCAAGAATCTTTAATAGCGCTTGCTGAACACCTTCACCTGAAACATCACGTGTAATTGATGGATTCTCAGATTTGCGCGCTACCTTATCAATTTCATCTATGTAGATAATTCCAGTTTCTGCTTTTTTAACATCATAATCTGCAGCTTGCAGGAGCTTGAGCAATATATTTTCAACATCTTCACCCACATAGCCTGCCTCTGTGAGCGCAGTTGCATCTGCGATAGCAAAAGGAACGTTGAGCATGCGTGCAAGGGTTTGCGCCATCAAAGTCTTACCGCAACCAGTTGGGCCAAGTAGCAAGATATTTGATTTAGCTAATTCAATCTGATCTTCACGGTTGCCACTTTGCACACGCTTGTAGTGGTTATAAACGGCAACTGAGAGAGACTTCTTAGCACGGTCTTGCCCTATGACATATTGATCTAGGAATTCAAAGATTTCTTGTGGCTTAGGTAATTCTGCAAGTCCAAGGGATGAGGCTTCAGAAAGCTCTTCAACGATGATCTCATTACAGAGTTCAATACATTCATCGCAGATATATACGCCAGGTCCGGCAATAAGTTTTTTTACTTGCTTCTGAGTTTTTCCACAAAAGGAACACTTGAGCAAGTCGCTTGTTTCACCGATTCTGGTCATGGGTAAATTTTAGATTCTTTAGCGGTTTTATGTGCCGCTTTTTACGCTTATCTCTGTTCGCCGTGAGAATAATTAGCGGGCATCTTCATGTCTTTCACCCCAGGAACTCGAAGAATGGCAAAGCTAATCAACACATGAAAAATCGATGCGCCGATGAGTAGTTCCTTTTCACCAAAGAGTGCAACGGCCGGACCTATCAATGCCATTCCAATGGGCATCAATCCAGCTGAACCCATGTGATCAATTGAGAAGACTCGACCTTGCAGATGTGCTGGAACCTCTCTTTGCACAGCAGATGACCACCATGCCTCCCACGGTCCAACTGAAAATCCAGCAAACAAATAAGCAATAACAATGAAAGTTCCAGAAACTGGAAATGCTAAAGCCAATGGAGCGATGATGATAAACATCCAGACGAAGATAGAAACATAACCTTCGTGCTTAACTTTTATCTTCACACACATCAGTGCTGAAATGATGCCTCCAATTGCAAAAGCAGATGCTGCCAATGCAAAAGGTGTATTTGAATCAAATTCACGGCGGCTAATGACGGGCAACAAAACAGTTTCTGCAGCAAGGACAACCATCAACTGAACTGAGACCATAAGAATAAAAGCGCCAATCCAAGGAATATCTCGCACGGTGTGCAGGCCTTCTCGAAGTTCAACAAAGAAGGGCTCTTGTGCTCGCTTATCGCTGTTGATGTCCTCTTGAATCTTAAAAAGGAAGTAAGTACCTAGAATAAAAGATATTGCAGTGATAAGAAACGTAAGTCTGCCACCAATTAAAAAGACAGATGCACCGCCAATACCTGGTCCCACAATAGTTGCACCCTTTGTCATGATGTTTCGTGCAACATTTGCCGCAGGCAGTTTTTCATCTGGAACAAGACTTGGAATGATTGCACCGGCTGCTGCTGCGCCAAAAGCATCGCCTACGCCTACTAAGAACACTGCAAGGCCTAATAAGTAATGCGGCATTGATGGTGCTGAGACAAAAACCATAGAGATTACAACTGCTGCTCTGAAAAGATCAGCCCCAATCATTACATTTCTGCGTGGCAACCTATCTGCCCACACACCAGCAAATGGTGCAAATACAACGCCAGATAAAACACGTGCACCAAGGATTAAGCCTAGAGTCGTAGCAGTTCCGCCAGCATCAAGAACAGTTACCGCCAAAGCAATTGGAAATGCAGATGCACCCAGAACAAAGATTGCATTAGAAAACCAAAAGAGACGGTATCCCTTGTATGACCAAAGGGAGCCCGCCTCAAATAGTTTCATAGAAAGATTACTTAGTTGGCTTGGCCTTACGTGATGCCAGCACCTGATCGATGATTCCATACTCAACAGCCTCAGCTGCTGTAAGAATCTTGTCGCGCTCAATGTCTTTTCGAATCTCTTCAGATGACTTCACAACATGGCGAGATAGAAGATCTTCTTGCAGGCGAGAAATTCGATCGATTTCGCGAGCTTGAATTTCAATATCAGATGCCTGACCGCCACCTTCTGATGAAGGTTGGTGGATCAAAATACGTGAGTGCTCAAGGGCGTAACGCTTTCCCTTTGCACCTCCCGCAAGAATAACTGCGGCAGCAGATGCAGCTTGACCCAAGCAAATGGTGCTGATGTCTGGGCGAACAAACTGCATGGTGTCATAGATAGCAGTGAGCGCTGTGAAAGATCCACCAGGTGAGTTGATGTAGATCATGATGTCGCGATCTGGATCCATAGACTCCAAAGTCAATAGCTGAGCCATAACATCGTTTGCAACTGTGTCATCAATTGGTTGACCCATGAAAATGATGCGTTCTTCAAATAGCTTTGTGTATGGATCCTGTCGCTTGTATCCATAGGCAGTCTTTTCTTCAACAGTTGGAAGTACGTAGCGTGAGTTAATTTCTTGAAATGTCATTACGCTTTCCCTCCTGTGATTTGTCCCAATGAACTCACTACATGATCCACAAAGCCATAATCTTTGGCATCCTTGGCGTTGAACCAATTATCGCGATCTGAGTCTGCAAGAATTTTTTCCAGAGTTTGGCCAGTGTGCAAAGCGTTTAGCTCTGAAAGAGTTTGCTTTGTAATCGCCATCTGTTCTGCCTGAATACGAATATCAATTGCTGTTCCACCAATTCCACCCAGTGGCTGATGCATCAAGATACGAGAGCTCTTGGTGGCATAGCGCTTTCCCTTAGTTCCAGAAGTTAGTAGGAACTGACCCATTGATGCAGCTATACCAAAGGTAACTGTTGCAACATCATTTGGAATTAATTGCATAGTGTCATAGACAGCCATACCTGCAGTTACAGAACCGCCAGGTGAGTTGATATATAAGAAAATATCTTTCTTGGGATCCAAAGATGAGAGAAGAAGCAGTTGAGCACAGACCATGTTGGCCATCTCATCGCGGACTTCACCTGACAAGAAAACAATGCGCTCTTCAAGCAAGCGGTTGTATATCTGGTCTTTCATTTTGCTATCTAAGTCCACGTGGGCGTTCCTCCTCGTTGCAATGTATTACCTGTAGTGACCCTAACAATATTGCGGACTAAATGCTTCCCAATATCGCCAAATAGGAGCGTGAACTAGGCGATGTTCGCTTAGGGCTAAAGAGTATTAAGCCTCTTCGACTAAGTCGGAAGGAGTTGGCTGTGGACGCAACGCTTCAAGATCAATGAGCGCACCTGATGCATCTTTGACCGTAATTCGACCAAGTACTGAAGCCAATGCCTTTGCACGTGTTACTTCTGCAACTAGCTGTGAAATCTGGCCAGCTTTTTGTAGTTCTTCAGCAAACTGCTGAGGAGCCATGCCATAGCGCTGCGATGTACGAACCAAGTACTCAGTTAATTCAATCTCAGTGACCTGAACTTCTTCAGTTTGAACAATTGCATCGAGTAGGAAATCTGATTTAAGGGAAGCGCGAACTTCACCATCAACTTCAGCGCGGTGAACTGCGTCCTCTAGGCGGCCTTCGCCTTCAAGGTGATCATTTACTTCTAGTTCAACTAAGGCATCTGGAACTGGAATGTCTAGATCTGCAAGTAGTTTTTCAACCAGGCGATCACGTGCTTGTGTTCCTTGCTCCATTTTTTTCACACGGCCTAAACGTTCGCGAAAATCTTCACGAAGTTCGGCCAAAGTATCAAACTCTGAGGCAAGCTTTGCAAAAGCATCATCAACAGGTGGCAGCTCGCGCTCCTTAACAGCCTTAACTGTTGCCTCTACTTCACCTTTTTCACCCTCTTGCTGACCAACGAGCTGTGTTTCAAAGCGCTTAGTTTCGCCAACATTCATACCAATCAATATCTCATCCAGTCCAGGAATCATCTTGTCTGAACCAACTTCATATGAAAGATCATTGGCTTGTCCACCTTCAACGCTTTCACCATTAATAAAAGCGTTCATATCTAGAGTTGCAAAATCACCATTGGCAACTGCACGCTCTACTGTTGTCAGTGTTCCAAAGCGAGTACGTAGAGATTCAATCTGCTCATCAATATCTGCATCAGTAACTACTACGTCATCAACTTCAACAGTAATCTTTGAAAAATCTGGCAACTTTACTTCTGGGCGAATATCTACTTCAACAGTGAAAACTAACTTCTCGTTATCAACGAACTCTTTAACATCAACTACCGGGCGTCCGATGACAGCAACTGTGTGTTCACGAGCTGCCTGGCCATAGAAATCTGGAAGAGCTGCGTTGATAGCCTCATCTAATACAGCGCCACGACCCACGCGCTGATCAATCATTGATGGCGGAACTTTGCCTTTGCGAAAACCAGGAATGTTTACTTGTGTTGCTACCTTCTTATACGCATCGGCAACATGTGAACTCATTTCGCTATAAGCAACTTCAATATCGAGGCGAACGCGCGTAGGGGACAATGTCTCGATAGTGCTTTTCACAAATACTCCTCGGTGTGTTAACAAGTTAAAAGGAAATGGTCGGGGCGGGGAGATTCGAACTCCCGATCTCCTGCTCCCAAAGCAGGCGCGCTAGCCACTACGCTACGCCCCGAGGCGCAAAGCGAGAGTCTAGAGGAGATTTCACTCAACTCTTACCGACCCAGTACCTTTAGCCCTACGCACCACATGCGGGTGTAGCTCAATGGTAGAGCCCCAGCCTTCCAAGCTGGCCATGCCGGTTCGATCCCGGTCACCCGCTCCATTTATTTATCCGATGGAACCGACCTTAGTTATTAGGGCCCTGCCGCTGAATGAAATTGAACTCAGCAAACTCGCAGTTTGTATATTTATATTCACTCCGAAAAGTGGCGTTCCGCTGACATTCGTATAAGCACCCATAATCCGTATTCCAAAATGCTTTGACTTGATGCCATTCGCATAACTTTCAGAGTTACTAGCGATGCAATATTGATTAGAAATTGGGACACAATCTCCAGCTGTACACACTGAAATCGTTCCACCGATAAAGAGGTTTTCTGTGTTTCCCACTGGGACAAGGCCATTAACCATTACTTCAAACGTATAGCTACTGTCTGCACTCAAACTAGCTGTCGAAATTATATCGATACTTCTTCCTTCTACAGTTGTTACTAATGTTTTTGAACTCAATACAACCCACTGCGCACTACTAATCCCTGCAGCACCTGCATTACCAGTTGCTCCTTGTGAACCAGAACTTCCTGTTAACCCGGTGTCACCTTTAACGCCTTGGATGCCTTGATCACCTTTAGCACCCGCTAATCCTGCATCGCCTTTACTTCCATCGACTCCATTTGTTCCTGCTGTGCCAGTATCACCTTTCGCTCCAGCAGTTCCATTTGTCCCTGCAGCACCAGCTAATCCACTTGCTCCGGTTTCACCTTTTGCACCAGTTGCACCTGTTGATCCTGTGGCACTGTTAATCCTGTGGCACCTTTAACTCCATCAGCTCCTTTCACGCCATCAACGCCTTTTGCTCCATTTACTCCATTGGTTCCATTGGTTCCATTTGTTCCTGATAGTCCTTGTTCTCCTGTGTTGCCTTTAGCTCCATCAATTCCAGCTGCAGGCACTACAGCATCTTTTGTCTCAGGCACTCGTAGCGTGGTTGAGAGCTTCCAGACTCCTTTGGTCTTTGGCCCATAGAGATTTGCATTCTTTATATCAATATAGAAATCACCATCTATGCCAACTGTTTTAGTTGGAATTCCGCTACCACTTAAAATCGTATTTGGAATCGATTTTGAAGATCGCGCAGCATCCTTAACAACAAGTGAAGTCTTGCCGGCAGGAAATGCTTCTGGGCTGCTGATTAATGTTGTGATCAAGGCAAAAGCTATGAGAGTGGTTTTGGTTTTCATAGAGATCCTGGTTTCTAGAGGTCTGGGAAAGTTCTGATAGTCAGTGTGAAACAGGTAACTCTGGGGCTAAATAGGGGGTACTCCGGCAGGAGTTGAGCGTGGAGATTAGGTAGTCCCTACAAAATATTAGAAACTCACAAAGTGTTCTAAGAATTGCCTGCTACTTTATTAAGCCTATAGGAGTTGATTACGGGTAGTCGATGACGAGGGGTCACAGACAGTTCCGCTAGATGAGAGGGAGACATGCAAATGTCATCAAATAGAAAGATTGCAGCAGTAGTTTTAACTACCTTTGCACTTTCGGTTGGCACGGTAGGTGTTGCATCAGCATCACAAACTACGTCAAAGGGAAAGTCAGTATCAGTTCGCCAAACAACCACTCGCACCACGGTTAATGCCATTGCTAATCCAATGGTCGGAGCGCTTGGTATGAAGGGTGATCCAAGTGCGGCAATTGCATCTGTCCTTGCAACACTTGTTAAGGACTCAACAATTACTCAAGCACAAGCTGACAAAATTACTGCAGCTTTAACTGCAGCACGCGCAGCACATGAAGCAAATGAAGGTTCCAAACGTGGAATTTTGGAAGCAGAACGCGCTGCACGCCAATCACTGATTGCAACGACAATTGGTAAGAGCACTGCAGAGATTCAGAGCGCTCTTGCCTCTGGTCAATCTCTCGGTGCAATCGCTGGTGATAAGAGAACTGCACTCATCACCGCACTTGTTGCTGATCACACAAAGAAAATTGATGCAGCTGTTACAGCTGGAAAAATCACTGCAGCACAAGCAACAACTATGAAAGCCAATTTAACTGCGCATGTAACTGCGCAAGTTGATGCAGTCCGTCCAGCAATGGGCCCAGGAATGGGTGAGGGCGGCCATAAAGGCGGTCACGGTCCTAATCACTAACTTGCAATAAAGCTAGAACCTCCTAAGGGTGAAAACCCGCCACTTAATGAGATTGTGGCGGGTTTTCTTTATGCACTCGTTGTTAATGGCAAGATGGGCATATGAAGATTCATATCGGAAGTGACCATGCAGGCCTTGAGTTAAAGAGCGCTCTAGTTCAATACTTAGAATCACAAGGTCACACAGTCACTGACCACGGTCCACATGAATATGACGCTCTAGATGACTATCCAGATTTTTGCATTCCAGCTGCCATTGCAACCGTTAAAGATGACGGTTCATTGGGAATCGTTTTAGGCGGCTCTGGAAATGGTGAGCAGATTGCTGCCAACAAAGTTAAGGGCGTAAGAGCGGCTCTAGCGTGGAGCATTGAAACAGCAAAACTTGCAAAAGAGCACAACAACGCAAATGTGGTTGGAATCGGTGGACGTATGCACTCGATTGATGAGTGCAAAAAGATTATTGATGCTTTCATTCAAACACCATTTACTAATGATGAGCGTCATGTGAGACGCATCAACAAAATATCTACTTTCGAAAATACATCAAATC
>RGHD01000005.1 GCA_010024385.1 Actinomycetota bacterium
TCATCTCCCACTACTTTTCTTGATGAATTAGAGCAGATTGATGCAATTGAGAAATACCCCGGAGATAATAAGGAGTTGCCGCAGCTAACTAGCATCCAACGAAGCGCTCTCCTTGGAGTAATTGGTGGGCCGATCTACATAATTGCAGTGCAGATTCTTGGTTTAGATCTGCTTGGCCTTGGTCCTTGGCCTGGAGGAATTGCTCTAGTTGCTGGAATTTTTGCTTTCTTCTACCAAATCAAGCCAGATGCAGATGAAGATGGAGATGGATCTGCGATATGAGTGAGAATTTTCGTTGGGGAATCTTAGGAACTGGAGGCATTGCACAGGCATTTGCTAAAGATCTGACCTTTACTAGCGGCCATGAAGTTAGCGCTGTTGGATCTCGCTCTTTAGATAAAGCTTTAGATTTCAATAAAGAATATGGTGGCAACGCCTATGGCAGCTATGAAGAGCTGGTGGCAAGTGATGTAGATGCTATTTATGTTGCAACCCCGCACCCTTCCCATAAAGAAAATGTGATAGCAGCCCTTAATGCGGGTAAGCCGGTTCTATGTGAGAAACCATTTGCGGTAAATGCTGCGCAGGCAAAAGAAATGGTGGCAGCGGCTAAGGCTAATAATGTGGCTTTGATGGAAGCGATGTGGGCAAGGTTTTTACCTCATTATTCAAAAATTCGCGAAATTGTCTCAAGTGGAGTTTTGGGACAGATCACAGCAATTCACGCCGATCACGGGCAGCGTTTAGCCGATCAAAACATCCCACGCCTTGTTGAGCCATCACTTGCCGGAGGGGCCTTACTTGATCTTGGAATCTATCCAATCTCCTTTGCGCATATGATTTTAGGAGTTCCACAATCGATAACCGCCACCGCAGTCTTCACCGACAAAGGTGTTGATGGGCAGAGCTCAATGATTTTTGATTACTCCAATGGGGCACAAGCCGTACTCAATACGACAATGATTGTGCAGACACCCTGCACGGCAGTTATTGCAGGGCTCAATGGATATTTAGAAGTTAACCGAACCTTCTATAACCCAACATCTATGTCCCTTACACTCTTTGATGGCACCACTACAGACTATCCTTCGGACTACAAAGGCCATGGATTGCGTGAACAAGCAGTTGAATTCGCCCGTGTAGTGAATAGCGGAGCCAAGGAATCTCCGATTCTTACATGGGCAGACACAATTGCGATTATGGAGATTATGGATACTGTCCGCTCTCGCATTGGGTTGAAATACCCATTTGAGAATTAACTTCTAGCTAAATCAGCAACTCCAACAAGCCCAGCTTCATTTCCTAACTCGGCCGCAATAATCTGCGGATAAGGATGCTTGCCAGCAAATGGCATATTGCGCTCAAGTGATTCACGCGTTGGCTTTAAAAGAATCTCACCTGCATCAATTACTCCACCACCAATAACAACACAGGCAGGATCTAAGAGAACAGAGAGAGATGCAATACCGGCGCCTAACCACTGGCCAGTTGTATTAAAAGCAGCCAATGCCACGGGATCACCATCACGGGCAGCATCAGTAATAGCTTGACCTGTCAGCCCTGCAACAGTTCCATCGCCGCGCGAGAGCAGGTTGCGTGCAACTTCAGGACTGGCGTTAATTGCTTCTCGCGCATGGCGCAGTAAAGCATTTCCTGATGCATATTGCTCGAAACAACCACGAGCCCCACAGCCACAGATGTGTCCTTCTGGAACTACGCGCATGTGCCCAAACTCTGCTGCAATTCCAAAAGCGCCTCGGTAGAGAGCACCATTCACAACAATGCCTCCGCCAATTCCAGTTCCAACTGTGAGCATCATCATGTGATCTTGATTCTTGCCTGCACCAAACTTTGCTTCACCCCATGCTGCTGCATTTGCATCATTTTCAATGACAACCGGAAGTCCGATGAGTTTGGTGAGTTGATTATCTAAATCAACACCATTCCAGTCGGCAATGTTGGGAGTTGCCAACATGGTCTTTCGATCAGAGGAAACAAAACCTGCAGCAGAAACTCCAATAGATGTGACTGAATGTTGTGTGAGTAATTCTCTTGCGACATCAGCAATTGTCTGAGTTAGCGCACTTCCACCTTGACGAGGCGTGTCTTTTCTGGCTGTAGTGAGAACTTTTCCAGCTTCATCAACAACGCTTGATGGAATAAGAACCATCCATTCCTGTTAGAAGATCTGCATCATCGAGTGAAAAAGAAAGTTGCCCCGGAGCCTGGCTCCAGTCATAATCTAAAATCACGCGATCTTTCATCATTCCTGCATCAATAGTCATTTTTACTTTGATGGCCCGGCCTTGGTCATCACGTTCAACGACCTCGCTGGACTTAATCGCACTCGACCAGGTTGGATATTGGTCAAGAGCAAAAAGGGCTCCTTGGACATCGGCTAATGGGGCTTCGATCGTTATTGTTGAACTGCTCAAATCGCTCATGGGACAAGGTTACCCTCTTCCGTATTTCATATTCCTCACGCTAGCGTAAGCCCCATGAATGAAGTCACAACTCCCGCCCTTGTCCCTTCTGCCACTGCTGGCAATCTGACAAATCTGATTGCTGAACGCGCCTGGTTTGAGCCAGAGCGCATCACCATGTCTCGTCCACTTGGAGATGGATGGCAAAGTGTCACTGCCCGTGAAGTTGACGAGGAGGTGCGAGCAACTGCCAAAGGATTGATTGCTGCAGGAATTCAAATAGGTGATCGTGTGGCAATCATGGCTCGCACTCGTTATGAGTGGACCATTCTTGATTTTGCGATTTGGTATGCCGGAGCTGTCGTAGTTCCAATCTATGACACATCATCTGCAGAACAGATTGATTGGATTCTTAATGACTCATCAACTGTTGGCATTATTGTTGAAACTCCAGCGCTACGTGAATTAGTTCAAACTGTTATCCCTTCACATACCAAGCATGTTTGGGTGATGACTGAGGATGTTCTTACAGTGCTTCGCAATGCTGGTGCTCACGTATCAGATGATGAAATTGAACGTCGCCGCGCAGCACTTGGCCCAGATACTTTGGCAACGCTTATTTACACTTCAGGTACAACTGGAAAACCAAAGGGTGTTTCACTCACACATGGCAACTTCTTAGCTGAGTGCGGAAATGTTGTTCAAGGTGCAAGTGATCTATTCCTTAAGCCAGGCGGATCAACTTTACTTTTCTTGCCTGTTGCTCACGTCTTTGGCCGTATGGTTCAAATTGGTGCAATTAACTCTGGTCTACACCTTGCGCACTGCAGCGACCCACTTGGACGTCTACCAATTGATCTAGCTTCCTTTAAGCCAACATTTGTTTTGGCAGTTCCACGTATTTTCGAAAAGATTTATAACGGAGCTGAAGCTCGCGCTGAAGCTGCAGGTAAGGGAAAGATTTTTAGAAAAGCAGCAGATGTAGCAATCGCTTACTCTGAGGCATTGGATAAAAAGAGAATCTCTCCTATCCTTAAACTCAAGCATGGCCTCTTTGACAAGTTGGTCTACTCAAAGATTCGTGCGGGTATGGGTGGACGTGTTGAAGCTGCAATCTCTGGTGGTGCCCCGCTAGGAGTGCGTTTAGGCCACTTCTATCGTGGTGCCGGCGTAACAATTTTAGAAGGCTACGGTTTAACTGAAACAACTGCTGGCGCAACGTTAAACTTAACTGGTGCACACCGCGTTGGTTCAGTTGGTCGTCCAATCCCAGGCACTTCAATCAAGATTGCAGAAGATGGCGAAGTTCTTATCCGTGGCGCAATTGTTATGCGTGGGTACTGGCAAAACGATGCTGCAAACGCTGAGGTTTTCGACTCTGAAGGTTGGTTTAAGTCAGGTGACTTAGGAAAGCTCGATGATGAAGGTTTCCTCTACATAGTCGGTCGTAAAAAAGAACTTATTGTTACTGCAGGTGGAAAGAATGTTGCCCCTGCTGTCCTAGAAGATCGCTTACGTGCTCATCCACTGGTAAGTCAGTGCTTGGTCGTTGGTGATAATCAACCATTCATTGCAGCGCTTATAACTATTGACCAGGATGCACTTAAGGGTTGGGTAGCAAATCACAAGAAGGAAGGTGCCTCAATGGCTGACCTTGCTAATGACCCTGATTTGATTGCTGTTATCCAAACCGCAGTTGATGATGCAAATAAGGCAGTGAGCAAAGCAGAATCAATCCGCAAGTTCACTATTCTTACAACAGATTTCACAATCGCTGGTGGACACTTAACTCAGAAGCTCTCTATTAAGCGACACGTAGTTGCGAAGGAATTCGCAAAGGAGATTGACCAGCTCTTCACAAAGTAACTATGTGAGCCTTACACAGCGAATAAAACTCGCACAAGAGCTCCACGATGGCATAGCCCAAGATCTCGTGGGGTTGGGCTATGGGTTGGATTCACTATTATTTCAAGAAGTTGATGAGACTAAGCGTGCTACTTTGCGATCTGTGCGCTTTGATATCAACATATTGATAGAGAAAGTGCGTAGCGAAATTCTAGAACTTCGCACAGGGTACAACAACCAAGAACTCCTTAGTTCTCAACCAGAATTTACTTATGAACTTAATAGAGTTTTTAGTGAAATCATCAATAATGTGACTGAGCATTCGCATGCGACTCGCCTAGATGTAATTTTCACTGATAATGGAATTGGTGGGGCTTCAGAGGTGGAGAATCATTATGGAATGCTAGGAATCTCTGAGCGAATTATGGCTTTGGGTGGTCATGTAGATATCCACTCTGATTTCACCGGTACTAATGTTGCAATTTCATTGGACCTACTGAATCCATGAGCAGATTGTTGATAGTTGATGATCATGCCCTTGTGCGTGAGGGATTAAAGCGCGCACTTATCCATGAAGGCTTTAGTGAGATTAAAGAGGCCTCATCTGTTGTTGAGGCCCGTGCCTCTATTGCAGCATTAACACCCGATGTTGTAACTGTCGATATAAATCTTCCAGATGGCAGTGGCTTTGAGTTGGTTAGCTGGATAAGAAGCATCTCTCAAGAAATTGGAGTTATTGTCTTAACACTTAATGATCATGAGAACTATATACGTGCTGCCATGAAAGCTGGTGCAAGTGCATTCGTATGTAAATCTGAACCAATTCCTTCTCTAGTAGCTGCGATTAAACATAGCCTTGTTTCTCCACTTGGCTTTAGTGCCAAGGGATTGGATAAAGTTTTTAAAAATACTCACAACCTTCTTACAGCCCGAGAGTTTGATCTCTTGGCTCAATTAGAACTCGGTCAAACAACTGCGCAAATTTCTGAGAGTTTATTCATAAGTCCGGCAACCGTTAAAACACATCTTGCATCAATTTATAGAAAGCTAGAAGTAACTAACAGAACTGCGGCAATTCATGCCATGCACGAGAAGGGATTATCTGGTAAGTAGTTCAGAAAACTTACCGGCCCAAATCGCCCAATGCCATTCTTTTTCAATCCAGGCTCGGCCTGCGCTACCCATATCTCGGCGCAGTTTTTCATCAAGTAAGAGTTGAATCGCTCTGTTTGCTATTAACTCTGTGTTAGTTCCATCAACAACAAAGCCAGTTACACCTTCTATGACCGCATCAGGTGCTCCCCCAGATGCACCTGCAATTACTGGTAGTCCGCATGCACTTGCTTCCAGATACACAATTCCTAAGCCTTCGACCTCTAGTCCACCAAAGCGCGATCTCGATGGCATCGCAAAGATATCGCCTACACAGATATAACTCGGTAAATCTTTGTATTGAATACGGCCAATGAAGCTCACACTCTGTTCTAGCGAATGTTTCATCACTAGTTTTTCCAAGTGAGCCCTATACGGACCTTCACCGACAAGCAAAAGGTGAGCTTCTGGGACTTGAGCGAGAATCTGTGGCATAGATTCGATGAGAAAATCTTGACCTTTGCGGTGCACAAGTCTGCCCACACTAACAATTACTTTTTTCTCACACAGTCCCAAGGATTGTCGCAGGGATTTTGCATCTACTTCCATGAAATGTTCAATATCAATGCCTGGAGCAATTTTCTGCATAGCTGATGCACTCTTAGCTGTGAGAGCTTTAGAAATTGCTGTTCGAGTGAAATCACCAAGATATGTAAGTGAGTCAGTAGTGGATCCAATGCGTCTCAAAATCAAATTGAAAGGAAAAACTTTTGCCCACCAGACTTCATGTCCATGCGTAAGTGCAACTATTCGTAGTGCTCCGGCTTTGCGCAAAGTTGAAGACATCCAACCCAAGGGCGCAGCTGCACCAAATGCCACGGTTTTAATACCTTGCTGGCTAACAATTCTGGCCACCGCGCGACTTACCCGTGGAGTCGGTAATAATATTTTTGCTTTGTCCCTTATGACTTCAACACCAAAATCACGCAGCCATTGGGCATCATAATGCGCTGTTTCCTCTTGCGCTGAGGTGTAAACAATGATGCTCGACTTTGGTAATCGTTGGATCAAGCCAATGATGAAGGTTTCTATGCCTCCAGCCCGTGGGCCAAAATCATTAGTTACGAATAGAGTTTTGTTAGAAACGGCGTGCTCCAACTAAAGGTTTTCTTCCAAGTGAGCCACTCGTTGTGATTTTCACACGTGAACCTGAGCGCGGTGCGTGCACCATCTTTCCGCCGCCGATATACATTCCAACGTGTGAAACTGGACGACCATAAAATAGTAGGTCACCCGGCTTTAGAGACTTAATTGAGACTTGCTTACCCAATCGCGATTGGGCAGCAGATGAATGTGGAAGTGAAACTCCTGCTGCTTGGTAGGCACGCATTGTTAAACCAGAACAATCCCAAGTTACTAAACCTGCAGAACCGAATACGTAGCGATCACCTATTTGCTTGAGCGCATATTTAATTGCAATTCCTGCGCGCCCCGAAATTCCAGTAAGAGCCCGAGCTGCGGCCTGTGAATCGGCTTGATCTGCATCCTCTTGTTCAGCAGCTAATTTTGCTAAACGCTCTCGCTCGGCTTTTGTTAACTTGGAAAGCAAAGCTTCAGCCTCTGCCAGTTTCTCTTGGGCTTTCGCAGATTGAGCCTTAAATTTCTTTTCAGCTGCAGCTACCAGTGCCAATTTATCGTTGACAGTCAGAGTTGTTGCACTTAGGCGCTGTTGAGCTGCTTCATACTTTCGCAGTTGGGCAGATTTGCGGCGGCTAATTGCATCTAGAGCACCGGCTGAGGACAAATACAGAGTGGGATCTGAAGAAAAGAGAAGTTCAAGAGATTGACCAAGTCCCCCGGCCTTGTATTGCTCGATTGCAATAGTTCCTAAAGATTTTTGAAGCGCTGAAAGTGTTTCTCCCTGGACGGCCGCTTTCGCTTTGATGCCGTTAAGTGTGCGAGTCAGGGCAATTAACTTCACTTTCGCTTCTTGAGCACCTTCAGCTGCCGTGGTTGCTTCTTCCTCTAAATACCGCACCTTTGCCTGAATCTCGGCAAGTGATGGAGCCGCGTTGGCAGGGGCCATTAAGCCAACTGCCATTGCAATAGCAACGAGTGCGTGGGCAAGAGTGCGGCGATACATGGTTCAAGGCTAACGAGGTTTATTGCGACATCTCAACTTATGAGCGTGATTTACGCCTGAGAATTCTCACAGAATCTGCAATAGTAGGACAAATGAGCACAGTTGCATCGCTGGTGGTCGGGCGAGATGGTTCTACATCAAAGGATAAAAGCTCTAACGGGGTTTCATCTGATGCCGATCGAAAAGCTTTTCTAGCAAGGCGACGCAAAGTCGATTGCATACTAATTGGTGGAAATACTGCTCGCCATGAGCCTTACAAGCAGAGCCCAGTGCCTTTAGTAATTGTTTCGCGATCAACGATTAATCCAGTTGTTGGCAATGATTTATCACATTTATGGAACATGTCTCCTGCAGATGCCTTAGCAAAAGCTAAATTACAGTTCGGAGAAAGAATTTTAGTAGAAGCAGGTACATCAATTATTTTCGAACTCATTGAGCAAGGTTTAATTGATCAACTAGAGCTTAGTGTTACACCTGTAACCGGTGGTGATGATCCTATCGATTGGCAGGCTCTGCTCAATAGATTTAAAAACCATACTCACTCTCACGTTGATGGAACTGATTTCTACGTTGCTCGTAACTAAAAGGCAGAAATAAGCGCCACACCTGCAACAGCTAACGCAATTCCGATGTATTGAACCTTCTGTAAACGCTCTCGCAAGAACTTAAATGCTAGAAGTGCAGTTACTATTGGAAAGAGCGAGCCCAGAACCATCGCAATTGAAACCAAGCCCTTAGTACATGCAATGCCCAGCAACACGTTGGCTAAGAAATCTGCGACACCAATGAATATAAGAGATGGGTATTCTTTTTTGGTAAACCCACCCATCGTGCGGAATTTAAGCGCTAAAGCGATGGTTACAAAGAAAGTTGCACCACGCATAGACACCATTGTCATGAGTGCACTTGACTGCGCACCAATCGACATTGAGGTTAATGCTGTTCCAAATCCAAGTGCTGCACCTATCGCTAGAAGCAAAGGCTTTAGAGGAAGACCTTGGGAGAGCTCTGGACCACTGGCACAAAAAACTCCTACCAAAGCCAGTACTACACCGATGGAAGTAATTGTTGAAAGTTTGTCACCGTTAATCAATGCATACGTTAAAGGGACAATTGCTCCCATAGAACTAATTGGTGAGACAACGCCCATTCGGCCCGTTGATAAACCTGCATAAAGACAAAACAATCCTAAGTAACCAAATAACCCAGCAATGATTCCAGGGACTAAATATCCGCCAGATCCAAGTGGCTGTGCACTCCAAGCACCAGAGACAAGCATTAAAAATATGCCAAAAACTAAACCAAGGACTTGTGTGAATCCGAGTACTGCCAAAGGTGCATGCTTTTTACTTAGACGACCACCTTCAAAATCTGAAGTTCCCCACAAGATGCTTGAAAGAATTGCGAGTATTGAGGCCATATGCACAAGGATACCGCCCTGCCTCCCATGAAAAGGACTCCTCACTGTTTATTCTTAAGCAGTGGATGCCAAAGGATTTGAAGATTTAGTCAACTCCTTACGTACCTTTACACCGCGTGCTGAAATAGTTTTAGAAGAGGTTCCAGCCCCCCAAAAACTAGCTACGTATTCTTTCGCATTTTCAGCCGATGTCAGTAATGGCTTACTAGGCGATGCTGAGGATGAGATAGCTTCAGGTCGCTTTGTCTTATTGCATGAGCCTGGTGGACAAGACACCTGGGAAGGTGAATTTCGTTGTGTAACTTTCGTCCGTGCAGATGTTGATCCAGTGATGCAACAGGATCCACTTCTACCAGAGGTTGGCTGGAGTTGGTTCCTTGAAGCTCTAGAAAGTGAAGAGTGCGCTTTAGCTGCACCAAGTGGAACTGTCACTCGCGTATCAAGTGCCTCTTTCGGGAAACTATCACCACGAAATGATGAATCAGAAATTGAGATTCGTGCTTCTTGGACACCAGCAATAACAAATCCCATTGAAATCATGAAACACATCGCTGGATGGTGTCGCTTGATTACCGATGTCGCTGGACTCGAACCGATTCCTGACGGTGTTTCAACTATTTCATCTTCCAGACGTCGTTAAGCCGGCTGATGTCTGAAGAAGTAACTGCAACACCACTGCTCACCCCCGCCGGTGGCACTCCTGCTGTTATTGATAGTGAGACATCTTTTAAATCTGCATTAGAACAACTATCAATGGGAAGTGGTCCATTTGCCGTTGATGCCGAAAGAGCATCAGGTTTTCGCTACAGTGCACGTGCATATCTCATTCAAATTAAGCGCACCAATGGTGGATTACATCTCATTGACCCAATCCCCTTCGGTCCAGCTCATCCACTGATGCTCGAGCTCAATAATCTTCTTAATACAGATGAGGTAATTCTTCATGCCAGCACACAGGATCTACCATGTCTTCGAGAATTAGGAATCAACCCAAAGCGCTTATTTGATACTGAATTAGGGGGGCGAATAGCAGGCCTGCCCCGTGTTGGTCTTGGCCCACTTCTGGAATCTTTGATGGGTGTTTCTCTTGCAAAAGAACACAGTGCTGCAGACTGGTCTGTTCGTCCACTGCCTCAAGACTGGCTGACATATGCAGCATTAGATGTTGAACTTCTTGTAGAACTGCGCGATAAAATTGAAGCACTATTAGTTGAAACCAAAAAAGACTCCTGGGCCAAAGAGGAGTTTGCTTCAATACTTCTTGCCCCGCCACCACCACCTCGTGTGGATCCTTGGCGTAGAACTTCTGGAATGCACAAAATTAAGCGAAGAGATCAATTAGCAATTATTCGTGAACTCTGGATTACACGAGATGAGATTGCAAAGTCACTAGACATTGCGGCTGGAAAGCTACTCAATGATTCAGCAATAGTTGAAATTGCACTTAATCCAGTTACAACTAAAAAAGAGTTTGAGAAAGTTTTGCGTCCTCTTGGACTTCGGGCTCGTTGGCTAGAGAATCTGAAAGCGTGGCTAGATGCTGTGGCACGCGCAGTTGCTCTTGAAGAAAAAGACTGGCCAACACTTCGCACTAATGCAGATACTTTGCCGCCGATTAAACTGTGGAGAGATAAGTTCCCAGAAAAATACGCACCACTATCCCATGCACGAGCTCGCATAGAAATCCTTGCTCAAGAGAACAATATTCCGGTGGAAAACCTCATCACCCCCGAGCTGGTCCGCCGAATTTGTTGGGCTCCCCCAGCACCATCAACTTCTGAATCCTCTCCAGAGATTGTCAGGGAGCATTTGCTCTCACTCGGTGCCAGACAATGGCAGGTGGATCTGGTCTCAGAGGCAATTACGGCCTCCTTGCTGGAGAAAGAGGCGATTCCCACGCCTGAACCTGTGCCAGAAACCACACCTGAGGATGCCTGAATTACGCAACATAAGAGTTGCGTAAATACCCCCCACCCCCTAGATTTTCTCCCATGTTGAGCACATTTATCATCGCCCTTCGTGAAGGACTTGAAGCAGCGCTGATTATTGGCATTTTGGTCGCCTATATTCTAAAAACCGACCGCAGACATTTATTAGCTCCACTATGGAGTGGAGTAGCTGCAGCCATCGTTGGAAGTATTGGCCTTGGATTAATACTTTCTAAAACTTCTGAGGAGTTAACTGAGCGCGCTGAGAAACTCTTTGTAGGAACAACTTCTTTTCTAGCTGTAGCACTTGTTACATGGATGGTTTTTTGGATGAAGCGCACTGCTCGCACTTTAAGGTCAGATCTACATGGCAAGGTTGATTCAGCTTTGCGCACGGGGCCTCTAGCCCTTGCTGGGGCAGCGTTTTTCGCTGTTATTCGTGAAGGTCTAGAAACCGCGCTCTTTGTTTATTCAAATTTCAATACTGTTGCAAATACTGGTAGTTCTGCACTGGGATTAATTCTCGGTTTTGCAGTTGCAATCTCTCTTGGATATTTGATTTTCAAATCTGCAATCAAACTCGACTTGAGCAAGTTCTTCCGCTACACCGGAGTTGCTCTCGTTGTCGTTGCAGCAGGAGTTCTCTCATATGGAGTTCATGAGTTCCAAGAACTCGGCTGGCTTCCTGGTGCAGACTCATATGCCTGGGATGTTTCAAGCCTGATTCCTAAGGACTCACTGCTTGGCGCAACACTGGGTGGCTTTGTGGGCTTTGATAACACAACCTCATGGCTACAACTAGGCATCTGGACGATCTATCTCACCACTGTCCTTGGGGCCTATCTCTCAAAGCCTCGCACGCGTGCGCTAACTCCAGCCTAAGCGCTGTCACAAATCCTTACTGGCGGGTAACATGACCGCTATATCCACTCCTAGTAAAGGATCACTATGTCTCGCTCAGTTGTCTTAGTCGATGCCGTTCGTACCCCTTTTGGAAAAGCAGGAGGGATGTATGCAGGTACACGTGCCGATGATTTGATGGTGCGCGCAATTCGCGGACTCTTAGATAGAAATCCAAATGTTGACCATAGTGCAATAGATGATGTTGCAATTGCCGCTGCAACACAAACAGGTGATCAGGGAATGAACATCGGCCGCAGTGCCACTCTCTTAGCCGGATTACCGAATACTGTGCCTGGCTATTCAATTGATCGTTGGTGTGCAGGTGCATTAACTGCAGTAACAACAATTGCAGGTGCCATTGCTTTTGGTTCAAACGATATTGCTATTGCCGGCGGTGTGGAACATATGGGAAATCATCCAATGGGTGAACTCATGGATCCTAATCCTCGCTACTTAGCTGAAAAACTAGTTGAACAAGATGCTCTTGCAATGGGTGCAACCGCTGAAAGATTGCATGATCGTTTTCCAACTATCACAAAAGAGCGTGCGGATAGATATGCACTAAACTCACAACTAAAGACAACTAAAGCATATGAAGCTGGTTTAATTCAGCGAGATCTCATTCCTACGGCTGCACGTAGTGCAGAGTTGGGTTGGACAATTGCAACAGTTGATGAAGCACCTCGCCCAACTACAACGATGGAAGGTCTAGCAAGTTTAAAAACTCCCTTTCGTCCAGCTGGTCGAGTCACTGCCGGTAACTCTTCTGGATTAAATGATGGAGCAACTGCGGCGCTTCTAGCCAGTGAAGATAAAGCAAAAGAGTTAGGTCTAAGCATTAAGGCGCGATTGGTTACCTACGCATTTGCTGGAGTGGAACCTGAAGTAATGGGATTTGGGCCAGTTCCTTCAACTATTAAAGCTCTTGCACAAGCAGGGTTGAGTATTGAAGAAATTGGTCTAATTGAAATCAATGAGGCATTTGCCGTGCAGGTGCTAGCTTTTCTTGAGCACTTTGGAATTGCCGATGATGACGCCCGCGTTAATCCATTCGGTGGAGCAATTGCAGTTGGACACCCACTTGCATCATCTGGTGTTCGTCTTATGCTCAATCTTGCTAGATCTTTTGAAGCTCATCCGGAGGTGCGCTATGGCTTAACAACTATGTGTATCGGTCTTGGTATGGGTGGTTCTGTTATTTGGGAAAACCCACACTTTAATGGTCAGGTGAAATAAATGAGCGTAGATATCAAACTTCCAGAAGGTGCACCAGAAGAAGTTGTCACTCAAGCTCTTGTCCGACAAGTTGATTTGAGCGCCTTCGGTGCCAAAGGCGTCTTAGCTCTAATCACTTTAGATAACACACTTGATCATAATCGCCCCAATACTTTTGGCCCACAGTCTCTACTTGCATTAGATGCAGCAATTACGGCAGCTACTGCGCTCAATCCAGCTGCAATTGCACTGACTGGTAAGCCATTTATTTTTGCTGCAGGTGCTGATTTATCTGCGCTCTCATTTATTACGACCCGAGAGCAATCACTTGGTATCGGAAAATTGGGTCATGATGTCTTTCGCCGCTTAGGTGAATCAAAAATTCCAACATTTGCTTTCATCAACGGTTTAGCACTTGGTGGCGGACTTGAAGTTGGACTGCACTGCCACTACCGCACACTTGCCTCCACAGCATTTACTGCTTTGCCTGAAGTATTCCTTGGCTTAGTTCCTGGTTGGGGTGGTGCAACTATTTTGCCTAAGTTAATTGGGCCCGAGCGTGCTGTTCAAGTAATCTTGTTAAATGCTCTCAATAACAACACCATGATGAAAGCTAAAGATGCTTTCAAACTTGGTGTTGTCGATGCTGTGTATGAACCCTCTGATTTCCTAGAGCGCTCCATTGCATTTGCAGCAAATATTCTCAATGGAACAACTAAAGTTGAGCGCAAGGACTACAGCCAAGATCCAGCATGGGAAAGCGCCCTTGCAACTGGAAAAGCTGCAGCACTCAAAAAATATGGCGGAGCCGAAATAGCATCACCAATGAAGGCTCTTGAACTCATCAGCGCAGCCAAGAGCAACACATTAAGTGCTGGCTTTGATGCTGAAGATTTAGCGCTAGCTGATTTAACAATGAGTGATCCGCTGCGTGCATCTCTTTATGCATTCAATATTATTCAAAAGAAGCGCAAAAAAGTAGAAGGTGCCCCAAAGCCAGCTCTTGCTCGCAAGGTGGGGAAAGTAGGAGTTGTTGGCGCAGGACTCATGGCATCACAACTAGCACTACTTCTTCTACGTAATCTCAAGTGCCCAATTGTTATGACAGATATTGATCAAGAGCGCGCCGATAAAGGTGTGGCCTGGGTCAAAAATGAGTTGGCTAAGTTAGTTGAGAAGAAGCGCATGAGCGCTGAATCTGCAGCTCGTTTGTCCCTTCTAATTTCAGGATCATCTGATCAAAATACGTTCGCTGGATGCGATTTTATTATTGAAGCGATCTTCGAAGAACTCTCTCTCAAGCAGGAGCTATTCAAGAAGCTTGAAACAATTGTTTCTCCTGAGTGCGTTTTAGCTACGAATACCTCATCGCTTTCTGTAGAGCGCATGAGTGAAGGACTTAAGAATCCAGAGCGAGTCGTAGGATTCCACTTTTTTAATCCAGTCGCCGTCATGCCTTTGCTTGAAGTCGCTCGAACAAGTAAGACTGATGATGCAACTACGGCAACGGCAATCTCTGTGGGTAAAGAACTCAAGAAGACCATGATCATCTGTAAAGATGCACCTGGCTTTGTTGTTAACCGCCTGTTGACTCGCTTTATGGGCGAAATCACCGATGCAGTAGATGAAGGAACTTCGCCAGAGGTTGCCGATAACGCTATGCGCTCTATTGGTTTCCCAATGTCACCATTCCAACTTCTAGATTTAGTTGGTCCAGGAGTTGCATTACACGTATCAGAAACTTTGCATGCAAATCTTGGTGATCGCTACCGTATTTCACCAACCATGGCTGCGATGGTGAAAGAAGGCGTTCGAAACTTCTATGTTAAAAATGAAGATGGAAGTTATGGCCCCAACCCAGCAGCTCTAGCTCTTATTCATAAAGGTGATTCACCATCAACTGCTGAGCAAGTTCGCAGCCGCGCACTAACCGCACTTGCCGTAGAGGCGCGAATGATGCTCGATGAAGGTGTTGTTTCAACTGCCGCTGAGATTGATCTTTGCATGTTGATGGGCGCAGGATGGCCGATGCACCTAGGTGGAATATTGCCGTACTTGGATCGTGAGGGTATTAGCGAGGCTGCTTGCGGTGCGCGTTTTCATCCGAAGGGAGTTGCATCTCTTCCTTAAGAGTGCTGCTCCATTCAACAACGCTGCGTGAAATGTTTTGAGCTGTAATACCGATATCGCTCAAAATCTCACTTCGCTTTGAGTGCTCAATAAACTCAAGTGGAACGCCTATGGAATGAAGAGGGATTAATACTCCTGCATCTCTAAACATTTCAGAGATGGCACTTCCTATACCTGCATGTCTAATGCCATCTTCTAGAACAACAACACTCTTATAGCGCTCTGCCATCCGAACTAGTGATTCTGGCAATGGCTTTACCCAACGTGGATCAATGACCGTTACACCCACACCTTCACGATATGCAGAAGATGCAGCTTCAACTGCAATTGCTGCCATAGCTCCAACGCTAATCATCAAGACATCAGCACTCTCACCGCGATAGAGAACATCTATTCCATCGCGGCGCTCGAATGCGGGAATATCCTCTTGCACTGCACCCTTTGGAAAGCGCACCATAGAAGGAGCATCGTTAATTGAAACAGCTTCACGCAAAAGCTCTTTAAGACGTGCACCATCTCTAGGTGCTGCCACATGCATTGTTGGAACAATTCCAGTTAAAGCTAAGTCCCAAATGCCGTGGTGTGATGGTCCATCATCACCTGTCACACCGGAGCGATCTAGAACAAATGTGACTCCAGCCTTGTGCAGAGCAACATCCAAGAGTAATTGATCAAAAGCGCGATTAAGAAAGGTTGAATACACGGCAACAACTGGATGAAGTCCAGTGAAAGCTAAACCAGCTGCGCTAGTTACTGCATGTTGTTCTGCAATTCCCACATCTATTGTGCGTTCAGGATAAGCGGCTTGAAATTGATCTAGGCCAGTTGGTCCAAGCATCGCAGCAGTGATTGCCACAATATCTGTGCGGGTCTTACCAATCTCAACTAACTCTTGTGCAAAAACTTTCGTCCACGATGTTCCACTCTTAGCCAATGGCTCCCCTGATTCAGGATCAATAACGCCTACTGCATGGAACTTCTCAGCTTCATCGGCAACTGCTGGCTTATGGCCCTTACCCTTTTCAGTAATAACATGAACCAAAATTGGCGCACCATACTCTTTGGCTTGTTGCAGCGCTCTTTCGATTGCAGAAATATCGTGACCATCAATTGGTCCTAGATACTTAAGCCCTAAATCCTCAAACATGCCTTGCGGGGCAACAATATCTTTAATTCCCTTTTTCATTCCATGTAAAGTCTCATAAATAGGCATTCCAACAACTGGAGTCTTATGCAGAACTTCTTTTCCCCAATCCAGGAACTTCTCATATCCACTAGTAACGCGCAGAGTTGAAAGATAGGTAGCTACTCCACCAATTGTTGGTGAATAAGAACGCTCATTGTCATTAACGACTATAACTAGGTTTCTCTTTTTTTCTGGAGCAATGTTGTTTAATGCCTCCCACGACATTCCACCAGTTAGTGCGCCATCTCCGACCACGACGACTACATGTCGGTCCTTGGCTCCTTGTAATGAGAAACCTCTAGAAATCCCATCGCCCCATGAAAGCGCCGTTGATGCATGTGAATTCTCGATAACATCGTGTTCACTTTCCCTGCGATTTGGATATCCAGAGATGCCACCACGTTGGCGCAAAGTATCAAAAGCTCCACCACGGCCCGTTAGCATCTTGTGAACGTAGGACTGATGTCCGGTATCAAAGACAATGACATCTTTTGGTGATTCAAATACTCTGTGAATTGCAACTGTAAGTTCGACCACACCTAAGTTTGGACCTAAGTGACCACCTGTCTTTGAAACTTTTTCGATGAGCAACCCACGAATCTCTGCACTGAGTTCAATGAGATCATCGTAAGAGAGAGCAGCCAAATCGGCTGGGGAGTTAATCTGGCTCAACATGGGCTTAAGTTTAGATGCTTATGAGTTTAAGAGCGAGCGAAGAACGTACTGCATGATTCCACCGTGGCGGTAGTAATCGGCTTCTCCTGGAGTATCTATGCGCACAGTTGCAGCAAAGGTCTTGCTTCCAGCACTCACTGTCAGCTCCTTTGGAACTTTCCCAGTATTGAATGCTGTGATGCCGAGGATTGAGAATTCTTCCTCACCTGTCAGGCCAAGAGACTGAGCACTATCGCCATTCTTAAATTGAAGAGGTAGGACCCCCATTCCAATTAAGTTGGAACGATGAATGCGTTCAAAGCTTTCGGCAATTACTGCTCGCACTCCAAGTAATGCAGTTCCCTTAGCAGCCCAGTCACGTGAAGAGCCAGAGCCGTATTCTTTACCTGCCAAGATAACTAGGGGTGTTCCAGCGTTTTGGTAGGCAACAGATGCATCATAAATCGTTGATTGTTTTCCGTCGGTTGCAAAGTTGCGAGTAAAACCACCCTCAACGCCATCTAGTAATAAATTCTTCAGACGAATATTGGCAAAAGTTCCACGAATCATTACTTCATGATTTCCTCGGCGTGAGCCATAAGAGTTGAAATCTTTACGATCAATTCCATGCTCAGCTAAGTACTTACCTGCTGGTGAATCAGCTTTGATGTTTCCTGCAGGTGAAATGTGATCAGTTGTTACTGAATCCCCAAGAATTGCCAAGACGCGCGCTCCAGAGATATCTACAACCGGAGCAGGAGTTTTTGGCATTCCATCAAAGTACGGAGGCTTTCTCACATAGGTAGATTTAGGATCCCACTCAAAAACTTTCCCAACTGGAGTGGCCAATGACTTCCAGCGGTGATCTCCTTCAAAGACTGAAGCATAATCTTTTGTAAACATGGTAGATGAAATTGAGGAGTCAATAACTGATTGAATTTCAGCTGGTGTTGGCCAAATATCGGCTAGGTATACATCTTTACCATTTTGATCTTGCCCCAGAGAGTCTTTCTCAAAGTCATGATCCATAGTTCCAGCGATTGCATAAGCCACAACCAATGGTGGTGAAGCTAAATAGTTCATCTTCACATCAGGACTAATGCGGCCCTCAAAATTTCGGTTACCAGACAGGACTGCTGTGACTGCTAAATCTGAGTCATTGACGGCCTTGCTAATTTCAATAGGCAGCGGACCCGAGTTACCAATACAGGTTACGCAACCGTAGCCAACTAAGTGGAAACCTAACGCTTGCATGTATTTAGTTAAATCAGCACGGTCATAGTAATCAGTTACAACCTTTGAGCCTGGAGCAAGAGTTGTTTTGACCCAAGGCTTTGATTTCAAACCTTTTTCAACTGCCTTTTTTGCTAGAAGTGCCGCACCAATCATTACTGATGGATTTGATGTGTTGGTGCACGATGTAATGGATGCAATAACTACATCTCCATTTTTCACACGTGTAGACCCTGCTTTTACTTCTTCTTTAGATGTTTTGTCTGAAAAGTAACTAGGCAAAATTTTTTCAAATGCTAACTTTGAATCACTCAAAGAGATGCGATCTTGTGGACGTTTAGGTCCAGCAATAGATGGAACCACGGTAGAGAGATCTAACTCAATTTGTTCAGAAAAACGTGGCTCAACAGATGGGTCATGCCAAAGGCCTTGCTTCTTTGCATACTGCTCAACTAATGCAACTTGATCATCACTTCGCCCAGTTAGGCGCAAGTAACGCAAAGCTTCTTCATCGATAGGGAAAATTGCACATGTTGAACCGTACTCAGGACTCATATTTCCAATAGTTGTGCGATTAGCCATAGGGACTGAAACCACACCTGGGCCATAGAACTCGACAAACTTTCCAACTACTCCGTGCTTGCGCAAGATTTCAGTGATGGTCAGGGCCATATCTGTTGCGGTAGTTCCAAGAGGTAGTTGACCGGTTAACTTAAATCCCACAACACGTGGGATAAGCATTGAAACTGGCTGACCAAGTAGCGCTGCTTCTGCCTCAATTCCACCAACACCCCACCCAAGAACTCCTAAGCCGTTAACCATCGTTGTGTGTGAATCTGTTCCAACCACGGTGTCTGGATAAGCACGTAACACGCCGCCAACTGTGCGAGTCATGACTACGCGAGCTAGGTACTCAATATTTACTTGGTGGACAATTCCAGTTCCTGGCGGTACTACCTTGAACTCATCAAAGGCAGTTTGGCCCCAGCGTAAAAAGCGATAACGCTCTTGGTTGCGCTCATATTCAATATCAGTATTTTGCTCAAAAGAATCTTTTGTTCCAAAAACATCTGCAATCACTGAGTGATCAATTACTAACTCTGCTGGGGCAAGAGGGTTAACTTTCGATGGATCTCCACCCAAATCCACGATTGCCTCACGCATTGTTGCAAGATCCACAATGCAGGGCACGCCCGTAAAGTCCTGCATGACTACGCGTGCAGGAGTGAACTGAATTTCAGTATCTGGTTCTGCTGCTGGATTCCAATTAGCTAGCGCCTTGATGTGATCGGCTGTGATGTTAGCGCCATCTTCTGTGCGAAGAAGATTCTCTAAAAGTACTTTTAGTGAGAATGGAAGGCTAGTAGCGCCCTCTATGCCGGAGATATCGAAAATCTCGTAACTCTTGCCCGCAACTTCTAGATTCTTCTTTGCGTTGAAAGAGTTCTTACTCATCATCTCCCCTAATAAATCTTCGCTTTCTTGAGCGTCAAGATACCTTAGCGGGCTCAAAGCGCGCAACACATTCGATGTGATGTGTCATTGGAAAGAGATCAAAAGCTCTCAATTTTACGAGTGAATATCCACGTTCCAAAAAGTAACCAGTATCACGCGCTAATGCCGCTGGATCACATGCCACATAGACAATTGTTCGTGGCTTGAGTCTGGCAATTTCTTCGACCACTATTTTTCCAGCACCATCGCGGGGCGGGTCTAGAACTACAACATCTGCCGAATTTATCCTTGGTAGGTGCGTGGCCACATCTCCAGTTATAACTTTGACATTTACGTTTTCAGCAAAATTTCTAGAAGCATCAGAGGTTGCACTTTTGCTACCTTCGATGAGTTCTATTCTTCCTTCTGGTCCCACGAGTTCAATAAGAGCTGCGGCAAAAAGTCCAACACCTCCATAGAGATCCAAAACATGATCGGCGTTCTTAACTCCAGCAAAATCTCGGACAACTTCACTCAACACACTAGGGGCATTTACATGGCCTTGCCAAAAAGAGTTATTGCTAACCTCTAAAGTTTTATCCAAAACCTTTTCATGCAATATTGCCGGTCCTTCGCTCAAGCGAGACTTGCTTTCTCCGCGAGTTGGCATAAGTGAAATAGAGCGTTCATCACTATTGGAGGCAGCTATCTCAACGCGCATATCCCCTTTCCACGTTCTAGCAGCTAATTCAGAAAATCCAATCTCCTTAGCAGCAACCAAACAATTAGAAACTGGAATCACTGTGTGACTTCGAGAGCCAATAAATCCAAGCCGACCATTTTTATCAGTTGTTGAAGTGATCCGAGAGCGCCAACCAAGTTCTGGGCCAACACCTTCAACCTCAACCACTATTTCCATCTTTGCAATTCGTGCAAATTGCTCAGTTACGACATCAGCTTTTAGTTTTCGTTGCCGCTCGATAGTGATGTGCTGAAAATCGCAACCTCCGCACCCGTTACGGTTTGAGTATTCACATGGTGCAACAACACGGTCACTGGATGCTTCCAAGGTTTCAACAACATCTGCGCGATTAAAGGAACTTCCTACCGAAGTGATTTGGATGCGGCACTTTTCGCCGGGAATGGCATGGCGCACGAAAATCACGCAGCCTTCGTGTCGGGCAATAAAGTGGCCGCCGTGGGCAACCTTTTCTATTGTTACCTCGATAACTTCGCCGACCACAAGGGTTCTTTTCATAGTTGGTGCCACAGAACTAACCTTATGGGTGTAAGTTAATACATATGCACGTAGTCATCATGGGATGCGGTCGAGTCGGCTCATCACTGGCCAATGATCTTGAAGCCGCTGGCCACACCGTTGCTGTAATTGACCAAGCACGTGAAGCGTTTCGCCGCTTGGGTCCAAACTTCAAAGGCAAAACAGTCACTGGTGTTGGCTTTGACCGAGATGTACTGCGCGAAGCTGGAATTCAAGATGCCGATGCATTTGCAGCTGTTAGTAATGGTGATAACTCAAACATTTTGGCCGCACGCGTTGCTCGAGAAACGTATGGAGTTCAAAACGTTGTAGCCCGCATTTATGATCCAGGTCGTGCTGAAATTTATCAGCGCCTAGGAATCCCAACAGTTGCGACAGTTCTTTGGGCAACAGATCAAATTTTGCGCAGATTGCTTCCAGAAGGTTCACGTTCTGAATGGCGCGATGCCAGTGGAACCGTCCAACTCTGTGAAATGCACCCACACAATGATTGGTATGGACGACAGATTCTTCTTATAGATGAGCTCACTCCAGCTCGTGTGGCATTCATTACTCGCCTTGGAGTTGGCCTCATTCCTGACGAACACACCGTTTTGCAACAAGGCGATCTGATCCATGTAGTGGTGCGCGATCAAGACATTGCTAAGACTGAAGAAATCCTGGCTAATTCACCAGATGGAGAGCGTCAATGAGAGTTGCAATCGCTGGTGCAGGAAACGTGGGTCGAGCCATTGCGCGCGAACTTCTAGATAACGGACACCAAGTATTACTTATCGACAAAGATCCCAAAGCCCTAAAACTTGAGAGCGTCCCAGATGCTGAGTGGTTGATGGCAGATGCTTGTGAGATTACATCTTTAGATAATGCTCACCTCAATACATGCCATGTTTTAGTTGCTGCAACGGGTGATGACAAAGCAAATTTAGTGACATCACTTCTGGGAAAAACTGAATATGGTGTGCCACGTGTGGTTGCTCGAATTAATCATCCAAAGAATGAATGGCTCTTTGACTCTTCTTGGGGCGTAGACGTAGCGGTATCAACTCCTCGCATTATTGCAGCCCTTGTTGAAGAAGCTGTAAGTGTTGGTGACGTTGTTCGCTTATTTTCATTTAAAAAGGGTCAGGCAAATCTTGTGGAGTTGACTCTTCCTGATGGATCATCATGCATTGGAAAAACCGTGGAAGAGATTGAACTTCCAGAGGATGCAGCCCTTGCAGCAATAGTTCGAGATGGCCGTGTAATTACAGCTAAAGCCCATGATGTATTTGCTGCTGGAGATGAACTTCTATTTGTTGCTTCATCTGATGCTGAAGCTCACATTAAATCTTGCTTCATAACTAGCTAGATTTAATCACAGGCGGGGCAGTTTTAATCACTAACCAACTTCCGTAGGCTGTAGCAAAAAATAACGGATAACCCATCGCAAGATTAACTGTGCCAAGTAAGTTCACATTGCCGCTACGATAAATTGGGTACTGAACTGCAATGCGTGAGAAGAACATGGCAACCCAGATCCAGCTAGCCCGTGTGTAAACCTTCTTGCGAGCTGGATTTTTGCGCCATTCAAAGTTTTCACCTAGCAATGGCCCTAGAACAATTCCCAATAAGGGCCACCCAATAAGATTTGCGACTAAATACGCAGTTCCATATGCAAGATTTGTGAGTAGTTTAGGTATGTAAAAGTCAGATGCGTTTCCGGAACGATTGGCAAAATAAGCACATATCAAAACACCCAAAATACCCGAGACTGAATGCTGAATAGTATCTTTTTTGGCTAGACGCAAAATTGCTAAAAAGATTGAAAGACTCAACGCCGCAATTATGGCCTCCCGAAGATTATTTCTGAGGTTAAAAGTTACAAGGAAAATTAGAGCTGGAAGACCTGAGTCAATAAGCCCTTTCTTTCCTCCAAGGGCTTTTATTACAGTCTCTTTGTCTTGATTATGTTCGCTCATACCACTCCCGTTGATCCAAAACCATCACTACCTCGGCTAGATCCAGGTAATTCTTCTACTTCAATGAACTCGGCTCTTTCAACTTGTTGAATAACCAATTGGGCAATCCGATCGCCCTTCTTGAATGCAACTGATTCTTTAGAATCATGATTAATCAAAATGCAAGCAATTTCACCACGATAGCCAGCATCTATGGTTCCAGGTGTGTTCACTAATGTAACTCCATGTTTAATTGCCAATCCAGATCGCGGATGAACCAGCGCCACATAGCCATCAGGAAGTGCGATTGAAATACCAGTTGGAATGATTGCGCGTTCCCCTGGAGCTAAAGTGAAATCTTTTGTAGTTACTAAATCAGCTCCAGCATCGCCACCTTTTGCATAGCGTGGAAGTGGAACAGAATGATCCAAGCGCTTAATCAAAACCTTAAGTTGACTCATCTACGGATTAATCTCAAAATCAGGATCAACAAATGCCAAAATCTCAGGACTCTTAGCAATGTGGTCTAAGTACTCCTTGGGCGCATTATTGAGGAAGTGATCCATTGGAACAATGACAAATAAAGCAGCTGCACGAACTGCTAGAGGACCATCTGGTGTATCTAAACGACCTTCAGCGGAGGAATAAACTTTTCGTTTTACTTGACCAGTAATTTTTGCACTTATGTGCAAGGTTGATCCCATAGGAACAGGTTTTAAGAAATCTGTTTCTAGGCGGGCAGTAACCGCAGGCGCACGAAGTAACCACATTAATTTTCCAAGTGCTTCATCAAAGGCTAGTGAAAGTAATCCTCCATGGGCTAGACCAGGTGCTCCTTGATGATTTTCAGTTACAGTAAATTGTGCAGTTATGTCAGCACCAACTCCGGCATAAGCAACAAGATGTAAACCAGTGGGATGGAGTTCACCACAACCAAAGCAGTGGCCAAAATGGGAAGGAATTTTTGAGCCAACTGGTGGAGCTTTTGGATGTCGCTCTGGAATGATGGCACCTTCAGGTGGCACGGTCGATGCGATACGGCTCATGAAGCAAAGAGTATCCGATAGCGTATGACCTATGCGATACCGCGAAGTGATCCGTATGCCATTATGGCTAATCGCACTCATATACTTCTTTTTTCTCTCCTTTGTACTCTCAGTTTGGGCTGCACTCGGAAACTCTGCAGCACTAGTTACCTTTCTTGCACTTAGCGCCTTATTGGTATTGATTTCGATCCGCACGCGCTTAATAATTCAAGTTGATCACTCTGAACTCATGGTGGGCAAAGCTCATATTGAATTGAAATACATAGGACAGGTTACAGAGTTAGATAGCGCAGCTATGAAAGCCATCAGATCTCGTGATGCAAATCCAAAGGCCTTTTTAGTATTTAGATTTTGGTCATCAACGGGGGTGAAAGTAGAAGTAATTGATGAACGAGATGAAACGCCTTACTGGTTAATTACAAGTAATAAAGCGAATCAACTGGCTAAAGCTTTGAAAGAGAATTAATTACATTCTCTACAAATAGCCTTGGCACCTTCGCCTTTTGCAAGCTGAGTGATATGATGCACAAGGAAGCAACGTGAACATGTGAATTCATCAACCTGCTTTGGTACAACTCGAACTGCTAATTCTTCACCTGATAAATCTGCACCAGGCAGTTCTAGGCTTTCAGCAGCTTCAGCTTCATCGACATCGATCTGGCCGGATTGAGCATCGACACGTTTAGCTTTTAATTCTTCTAACGACTCTTCATGTAGTTCTTCATCGGTTTTTCTGGGTGTGTCGTAATCTGTTGCCATTGCTCTCACCTCGATTCCATACTTGACTAGTACCTGCGGGCGCATCATGGCGCACATCAGCCTTTACTGTTGCTATAACGCTCGGCGTGTCGGGGTTATTCCCCCCTCACTTGCACCTTTTCTATCGCCGCAGCCAGCATTGCATCGACCCGACCATGAATAGCAGTCCCACCCTCTACATACACCTCAGAAAAGATTTCTCCACGCTCATGAATCTCATGCACTAAGTCACCTCGCTCATATGGAATCACTGCATTAATTTCAACTGATGGCCGTGGCAATGAACGCTCAATTGCATAAACCAGACCTTCGATACCAAAGCCAGTTCTGACTGAAAATGCATAGCTATTTGGTTCTTTCCGCAAAATCTCCATGACAACCTCAGGATTAGCAACATCAACTTTGTTAATCGCGATAATTTCAGGAATATCTCCGCCGCCAATTTCTGCAATTACTTCACGAACTGCGCGAATCTGTTCAAATGGATCTGGGTGAGATCCATCGACAACATGCACAATGACATCAGAACCAGAGACCTCTTCGAGTGTTGATTTAAAGGCGTCAATTAACTGATGAGGTAGGTGTCGAACGAATCCCACCGTGTCACTTAATGTGTATACACGGCCATCACTTGTTTGCGATTTACGAACAGTTGGATCCAGTGTTGCAAAGAGTGCGTTCTCAACAAGGACACCGGCATCAGTGAGACGATTGAGCAGCGATGATTTACCAGCATTGGTATATCCGGCAATAGCAACAGAGGGGATGTTAAAGCGTTTGCGCTCTTGTCGCTTGGTATCGCGCGCGACTTTCATCTCAGCAATCTCTTTGCGCAGTTTTGCCATCTTGTCGCGGATTTTGCGCCGATCGGTTTCAATCTTTGTTTCACCTGGACCACGTCCACCAATACCAGCACCACCAGCTGCACGACCGCCTGCTTGGCGTGAGAGTGAATCACCCCAACCACGTAGACGTGGAAGAAGATATGCAATTTGTGCCAGCTCTACTTGTGCCTTACCTTCTTTGCTCTTAGCGTGTTGAGCGAAAATATCTAGAATCAAAGCGGTGCGATCCACAACCTTTACCTTGATCTTCTCTTCTAACTGTCGAAGCTGGGAAGGAGAAAGTTCTCCATCGCAAATCACGGTATCAGCCCCAGTTGCAACAACAATCTGCTTTAGCTCTGCGACTTTTCCAGAACCAATATATGTCGCTGAATCTGGTTTATCGCGACGTTGAATAATGCCTTCCATAACTTCTGAACCTGCAGTTTCAGCCAATGCTTTAAGTTCTGCTAATGAATTCTCAGCCATCTCTGAAGTGCCCTCAGTCCACACACCTACTAAAACAACTTTTTCAAGTTGTAATTCACGATTTTCAACCTCAGTAATATCTTGGAGCTGTGTAGAAAAACCCTTTACGCGTCTTAATGAATGCCGCTCTGAAAGTTCCTGAGTTGGTTCTACTAATTCATCCTCATCACTGGCATCGTATTCAGCGGCAACGCGCGCGCTTTCAGCAAGCAGAGCTTCAAACTCGTCATCAAACTCTTTATCAGGCAAGTAGAAACTCCGAAATATCCACATCTTTCACTAGAACTGCAGGACCAATTAATGTGGCGTTGGAGTGTCCATCAATAGAAACCTCTAGACGTCCCCCTGGTGGATTGATAATCCAATGTGCTGGAAGTCGTTGCTTTGTATGAAGGGATGCAGCAAGTGCGACAGCGCATGTGCCTGTGCCACATGAGCGCGTTTCACCGCTTCCTCTTTCAAATACACGCATCTTAACTTCGTTGTCTCCTATAATCTGAACAAATTCAACGTTTACACCTTCAGGATATGTGTCCTTTGGTCTAACAATCGGAGCGTCATCTAAGGCGCCTACCTGAGCAATATCATCAACAAATACAACTGCATGGGGATTGCCAACATTAATGTTGTAGCCATTCCAAATATGTCCATTATTTGCCGCAGTTATTGCTATCTCTTCATCGGTAACCTTGCCCATGTTTACGGATATATCGCCAACCATCGGAACGCGTAAATGCTTCATTCCATCACGTGTATTAATCCCAAAAATACCCTCAGGTACATGGCCACGTTCCACCAAAAATCTTGCCATCACTCTTATGCCATTTCCGCACATTTCTGCCAAAGAGCCGTCAGCGTTGCGGTAATCCATAAACCAATTCTCATCACGCTTAATAATTCGTATTAATCCATCTGCACCAATTCCTGATTCACGGTTACAAATCGCAGCGGTCTGGGCAGTAGTTATGGAGTGTTCATCTTTTGGGTCAAAAACGAGAACAAAGTCATTTTCAGTTCCGTGACCATACGTCGCAATCATTATTCCTAGTTTATCTTCTCTAGATGTTTCAGTGCAGTTTCAAGACGTGGCTGGGCTTGTGATATCCACGTAATGCGATCATCACGCGAAAACCAAGTCTCTTGGCGACGGGCGTATTGGCGTGTGGCCCGTTTTGTGTCCTCTTTAGCTTCTTCCTCACTCCAAAGCCCATTCTTCATAGCAATGAGTTGTGAATACCCCAAAGCTAACTGGGCTGTGCGCCCAGAAGTAATTCCATCTTTGAGTAACTGCTCAACTTCTTCAACAAAACCTAACTGCCACATGCGATCAACGCGTGCACTTATTCGCTCACTTAGATGATCTCGGTCCATTACTAATCCGAACTGGACTGCATTGGGATAACGAGTGCTTGCCTCTCGTGGCAGATTAGCTGTGAATGGTTTACCTGTAATTGTGATCACTTCTAGTGCGCGAATTACTCGACGAGAATTAGCGCGATCAATGGCAATAGCGGCTGCAGGATCGAGTTTTTCTAAGCGCTCAAACAGTGCATTCAACCCAATAGTTGCTAATTCAAGTTCTAATGATGCGCGCACTACTGGGTCAGTATCTGGAAAATTCAGATCATCTAAAATTGCCTTAATGTATAGCCCTGTGCCACCAACAACAATGACATCCTTACCGCGGCTATGGATTTCACTTACTGCATTACGTGCTTGTTCTTGATACCAAGCAACCGTTGAATCTTGCGTCACTTCCAAGACATCGAGCATATGGTGGGTGATTCCTGCTCGCTCGCTCACGGGAAGTTTTGCGGTACCGATATCCATGCCTTTATAAATCTGCATCGAGTCAGCATTAATAATTTCAGCCCCTAAGTGTTGAGCAAGCGAGATTGCTAAATCGCTCTTTCCGGTAGCAGTAGCCCCGCAAATAACAATCAACTTCATACTTTTAACGTCGGCATTCCTAGTAATGTCGCTGCACTCTTCTTTTCTGCAGTGCGTGCTGCATGAGCATCCCCACCGCGCGTGGCTCTCACTTTCACTGGATTTCCGATTAAGTAGTGCGCTGAAGCTTGAGTAATAGATACCTCTACTTCATCACCTGGACGTGCTTCGATACTTTTTGAGAAATGAACTAACCTGAAATCCTCACTACGCCCAGTCATACGCCCCTGCGATTCATCTCTGCGGCCTTCATAATCACCAACTAATACTTTAAATTCCTTGCCGACTGCTTCTTCATTTACAGAAAGAGATATTGCCTGTTGATGATTATGTAAACGCGTATAGCGCTCACCAACAACTTCTGGCGAAACTTGATTGGTCATAGAAGCTGCCGGTGTTCCGGGACGCTTTGAGTATTGATAGGTATAGGCGGCAGCAAAGCGTGCCTGCGTACAAATGTCCATTGTCGATTGGAAATCACTTTCAGTCTCACCAGGGAAACCAACAATGATGTCAGTTGTAATTGAAGCATGTGGCATGGCAGTGCGGACCCGATCAATTATTCCTAAATATCTATCGGTTCTATAAGAGCGACGCATAGCCTGCAAAATTGAATTTGAACCTGACTGAAGCGGCATATGAAGATGTGGCATGACATTAGCTGTTGTTGCCATAACTTCAATAACATCATCGGTGAAATCACGTGGGTGCGGAGACATGAAACGCACTCGCTCTAATCCATCAACTTTGCCACATTCTTTAAGTAAGTTTGAGAATGCACTTCTATCTCCAAAATCAACTCCGTAGGCGTTCACATTTTGACCAAGCAAAGTAATTTCTATGACGCCTTGATCAACTAGCGCTCGAACTTCATTCAATATATCGGTCGAACTTCGATCCTTTTCAATGCCACGCAAAGTTGGCACGATACAAAAAGTGCAGGTGTTATTACACCCAACCGAGACTGATACCCAGGAAGAGAACGCTGATAAACGTCTTGCCGGAAGAGTAGATGGAAAATGCTCCAAAGATTCAAGAATTTCAATCTGAGACTCTTCTTCGATTCGAGCTCGCTCAAGTAAGACAGGGAGTGAGCCAACATTGTGAGTTCCAAAGACCACATCGACATATGGTGCTTTTTTTAAGATTGTTGCCTGATCTTTTTGAGCTAAGCATCCTCCAACTGCAATCTGCATATTGGGATTAGCTTTTTTGATAGGCGCTAAGAAAGACAAGTTTCCATACAATTTGTTATCTGCATTTTCACGCACTGCACATGTATTGAAAACAACAATGTCTGCCTGTGTTCCCGGCTCGGCTGGACTAAAACCTGCCTCATCAAGTAATCCAGAAATACGCTCTGAATCATGCACATTCATCTGGCAGCCGTAAGTTTCGATGGCATAGGTGCGGTTCATGCACCTATCGTAATGGGGGAAATTAGAGGTTGATTACGTCAATCTCAAAAGTTGAACGGTTCACGATGGCCGCATGGTGATTTTCTAAGGTGTGCCAGCCTGGTTGGTTCCATCCACTTGATGCAAAGAGAACCCCATCAGAGTTTTTCTTATACTTGATGACGTAATAGTCAGCAGGTGCCCAATCTGGTTTCTTTTCAGAATTGTGCTCACTACCAATAACAAAGCTCTCTTTGTTCATCAACATAAAGTTCAAAGATGTTGTCTTTCCATGTTCTTTAATGATAGCAACAGTTGTCTTGATTCCATCAGCTAAACCTAGTTTCTCGATCTGTGTCATCATCAGATAGAAATAGCGCTCACTATCAGTGTCACCAACAATTAACTTCTTGAATTTTTCATCAATGAAGTCAGAAAAAGAATCCGGAGGGAAAATTGATCCATTATGGATAAATGAGTAATCCCCATAAACAAATGGATGTGTATTGTTCTCACTAACTGATAAGCCTTTGGTTGCCCAACGCAGATGCAATAGAGCACCATCGGATGCATTGTCAGCAATTACTTTTTGAAAAGTTGCGCTTTCGGCTGCAGCTTCAACTTTTTTTTCTAGCACTGCGTGTGCGTGCTGTCTATCATTTGTGGAGATTCCCCAGCCATCGCAGTGGACAGATGACAGGGCGATGAATTCTTCAAAATCTTTACCCACTTGTGCGGGAAATGAGGATTCGGCCTGCGACACGTAGCCCATAAGACGGCACATTTTTGAGAAAACCCCTTCCATTTCAGTCACACTGTGGAGTAGAAAGATTACCCCAAATGGCTCAAGGAGGAGAACATCTTGGCACTTACAGACGAACAACGCTTAAATGAACTCGGTTATAAGCAAGAACTTAACCGAACATGGAGTTCATTCTCGAACTTCGCGATCTCATTCTCAATCATTTCAATTCTCGCAGGTTGTTTCACAACATTTGCGCAGGCTTGGAATAACGGTGGTCCGGTTGCAATTTCAATTGGCTGGCCCCTTATCTCACTTTTCATTTTGGTCATCGGCTTTTGTATGTCAGAACTTGCTTCTGCATATCCAACATCAGGTGGTATTTACTGGTGGTCATCAAAGCTAGGTGGAGCTAGAGCTGGTTTCTACACTGGTTGGCTTAACCTAATTGGCCTAGTTTCTGTAACAGCATCTGTGGGTTACGGCGTGACTGGATTCCTTAACAACCTCATTGGCTTGTACTCACCTTCATATGCAACAAACTTTATGGGTGGGGATTACATCAAGCAGCAGTTCATGCTCTTCCTCATTGTTATAGCTTTTGCAACCTTGGTAAACGTTTACAGTGGTCCACTTCTAGCTATGTTCAATAACATTTCAGTATGGTGGCACGTATTCGGTGCTGCGCTCATTGTTGGAATTCTGGTCTTTGGTACAGATAAGCATCAATCACTCAACTGGATGTTTACTACACAAGTAAACAACTCAGGCTTTGGTGACAACGCTTACTGGTATTTTGTGCTTCCACTGGGATTCTTGCTCACTCAGTACACAATTACTGGTTTTGATGCTTCAGCTCACTTGTCAGAGGAAACTCACAGCGCTCACTTAGCGGCTGCAAAGGGAATTTGGAAGTCAATTGCTTACTCAGCAATTGGTGGATATATCCTTTTGATGTCTTTCCTTTATGTTGCAACTAACACTGATTACATCAACTCATTTGATCCAGCTGTAAACCCTTACGGTGGCGGTTCAATCATCGCGTTGCTATACAGCGCACTTGGTGGAGGCGCATCATTTAAAATCATTATGCTCATCACTACGGTTGGTCAAATTTTCTGCGTTACAGCGTGCCTAACCTCTTGCTCACGCATGATGTTCGCATTCTCACGCGATGGTGCTGTACCCGGAGGAAATCTATGGAAGAAAGTAAACAAGCACCAGGTTCCATCTAATGCAGTACTCGTATCTGCTATTGCCGGTGTCGTATTGACACTTCCGGCACTTTGGAAGTCACCTACTGGTGCACCAACAGCATTCTATGCAGTCGTATCAGTTTGTGTGATTTCTCTTTACTTAGCGTTCTTAATTCCAATTTACCTACGTCTCAAGGCTGGTGACAAGTTCAAAGTTGGTGAATGGAACCTTGGATCTAAGTACAAGTGGATGGGTACGATTGCAGTTGCCGAAATTGCAATTATTTCGGTTTACTTTATTCTTCCATTCTCACCCGCTGGTGTTCCGGGAAATGAAGGCTTCACTTGGACTGCAGTGAACTATGCACCGATTATTACTGGCGGAGCGTTAATCATTCTGTGGATCTGGTGGAACCTGTCTGCTAAGAAGTGGTACACAGGACCTCGAACAAACCTATAAAAGAGTTATAACTCTCATAAATCCCCCCGTACTTAAAGTGCGGGGGGATTTTTTAACCCTAGATTTTAAAGACGTATATCGTTAGGCTATTGGGCATGACATCAATGACAATTGCTGATTTAACAGCCAAGATCAAGAGTGGTGAAGTAGATACCGTTGTAGTTGCAATGACCGATATGCAGGGCCGCTTAACAGGTAAGCGCATCCACGGGGAGTTTTTTCTTGATGAAGTGCTTAAGCATGGCACTGAAGGTTGCAACTACCTTCTAGCAGTCGATGTCGATATGAATACCGTAGATGGATATGAGATGTCTTCATGGGAGCGCGGATATAGTGATTTCGCTTTGGTTCCAGATATGGACACATTGCGCATGATTGATTGGCAAGAAGGTGCCGCACTTGTATTAGCTGATGTGCAATGGCTAGATCACACAGATGTTGTGGCATCCCCTCGTCAGATTTTGCGCAAGCAAGTTAAAGCCCTTAAGGATGCTGGTATGGAAGCCATGTGTGGAACTGAGCTTGAGTTCGTTGTGTACAAAGACACATATGAGGAAGCTTGGAACAAGGGCTATAAGAACTTGATCCCTGTTAATCAATACAACGTTGACTATTCAATTTTGGGTGGATCACGCATAGAGCCTCTATTGCGCAGAATCCGATTGTCTATGGCAAAAGCTGGAATGACTGTTGAGTCTGTTAAGGGTGAATGTAACTTTGGCCAGCATGAAATTGCTTTCAAATACTCTGATGCTCTATCAAATTGCGATAATCACGTCATTTATAAAAACGGTGCTAAAGAGATTGCGGCACAAGATGGCTATGCACTCACATTCATGGCTAAGCCAAATGAAAAAGAAGGAAACTCTTCACACATTCACCTTTCATTCCGCGGATTAGATGGTTCCCTGGTGATGGCTGATGATTCAGATAAAGAGCAGGGTCTGAGCGATCTTGGTCGCCAGTTCATTGCGGGACAGATTGCACATATGCGCGAGATGTCATTGCTCTTTGCGCCAAACATCAACTCTTATAAGCGCTATGTTCCAGGCTCATTTGCTCCAACAGCTATCCGCTGGGGTCGCGATAACCGCACATGCGCTCTTCGTTTAGTTGGAAAGGGTGCAAGCCTTCGTCTTGAAAACCGTGTTGCAGGTGGAGATGTAAATCCATACTTAGCTGTTTCTGGAATCATCGCAGCAGGCCTTGATGGAATTAAGAACAAGATGGTTTTGGAACCAGCTTTCACAGGGAATGCATACGCCTCAGACTCAGAGCGTGTTCCTTCCTCAATGAATGAATCACTTGCACTGTGGGAGGGCTCTGCTTGGGTTAAGGAAACCTTTGGCGCTGAAGTTCAGGCACACTATGCAAATATGGCCAAGATTGAAATTGCTGCTTATGGCAAGGCAATCACCGATTGGGAATTAGTCCGCAACTTCGAAAGGTTCTAAACAACCGTGTCCACTTCATACGATGTAATCAACCCTGCCACTGAACAAATTGTTAAGAATGTTCCGCACTTAGATTTGGAACAGACTGATGCGATCATTGCAAAGGCAGCTAAAGCTTTTGAAACTTGGAAAAATGTCACTCCTGGTGAGCGTGCTCGCTTACTTCGTGCCTTTTCCCAAGTTGTAACTGATCACCGTGAAGAATTAGCACAGCTAGAAATCACTAATGCTGGCCACACACGAGGCAATGCCCTCTGGGAAGCAGACAACGTTGCCAATACGCTGATGTATTACTCAGCAGCACCAGAGCGCTTATTCGGTAAGCAAATTCCAGTCCCTGGTGGAGTAGATATAACTTTTAAAGAGCCTATGGGTGTTGTTGGGATCATTGTTCCGTGGAACTTTCCCATGCCAATTGCTGGTTGGGGCTTTGCTCCGGCGCTAGCTGCAGGAAATACTGTCGTACTTAAGCCTGCTGAATACACACCCCTAACAGCTATTCGCCTTGGTGAACTTGCGTTGTTGGCAGGAATTCCTGAAGGTGTTCTCAACATTCTGCCCGGCAAGGGAAGCGTTGTTGGTAATCGCTTTGTTACTCATCCTCTAGTTCGAAAAGTTGGCTTCACAGGTTCAACTGAAGTTGGTAAGCAAATCATGGCTGGATGCGCCGATCAGGTGAAGCGCGTGACTCTTGAACTTGGTGGCAAGAGCGCCAACATCATCTTTGCTGATGCAGATATTGAAAAAGCTGCAGCTGGGGCGCCTGGCGCGGTCTTTGATAACGCTGGCCAAGATTGCTGTGCAAGGTCGCGAATCCTTGTGCAAAAGTCAGCATTTGATAAGTTCATGGAGCACTTCGAAGTTGCGGTTAAGAAATTCCGCTGCGAAGATCCAAATCTTGCTACTGCTGAAATGGGACCACTGATTTCAAAGAAGCAATTTGATGTTGTTGAGTCTTATCTTGACGAAAAAATTGCTTTCCAAGGTTCAGCACCTTCAGGGCCTGGATACTGGATGCCACCAACCGTCTTGCTCCCTAAAAACGCCCAAGCAAAATCATGGCGTGAAGAGATCTTCGGTCCAGTTGTTTCAATATTAACTTTTGAAGATGAAGCAGAGGGCATTAAGATGGCAAACGATAGCGAATATGGATTGTCCGGTTCTATCTGGACACGCGATGTCGGAAAAGCTCTTCGTGTTTCCCGCGCGATTGAAACAGGCGCACTATCTGTGAATTCAAATTCTTCAGTGCGTTTCTGGACACCATTTGGTGGCTTTAAGCAGTCTGGCCTAGGACGTGGTTTAGGTCCAGATGCAGTTGATTCCTACACAGAGTTAAAGAACGTATTTATCTCTAACGATTAATTAAATTGTGCGGATTGGCGCAGTTGCTATGCGATCAAGAAATTGATCGACTAAATCGTAACCACGCTGATTGCTTTCAGCCTCTAATTTTTTAGTCTCTGCTCGCAGCTGATCTACATCCACTCCTTCAGATTCAACTTCGGCGCATCCACCTTCCATTGCCAACCACATATCCAAAACTTCAGAATCAATTTCAGGGTGAAACTGTAGGCCTAATGTGCGACCAAAGTGATAGGCCTGTGGGCATAGTTCGGTTCGAGCAATTTCTGTAGCCCCTGGTGGAACTGTGAATCGATCCCAGTGGTATTGAAACCAAGGTCCCTTAGGGATCAAACTCTCATCATCGCTATCTATTTCATACCAACCAAGCTCTGCACGTGGAGAGCGCGAAACTGTGCCCCCCAGCACGCGAGACATAAGCTGTCCCCCAAAGCAAATACCCAACACTGGGATTCCAGCGTTATGTACTTCGCGCATTTTTGCCACCTGTGGAATTAACCAGTTACCAATTGCACCATCATCATATGCAGCATATGGAGCACCCATAACAACTACTACATCAAAGGCAAGCAGATCTGGCCACACTGGTGTGACATTGGGAGCCTTTGCATTTTCTTCATCGACGATGATGAAACGAGAAATTTCATAGCCACGCTTTTCAAACTGTTTCCAGATTGGACCACCAGCAGAGACATGGTCATGCTCGATGAATAGAACTCGCTTGGACATGCAGGCAATACTACTTAATGATTCGCAGTGGTTCTTGTCCACGTGCAATGAGACGCTCGAAATGAAGTTCACGTTTTTCATTAAAGCGGTTGGACTCTGCTGTGGCCTTGGCCAAGAATACTGAAAGTTCATCCCGGGCAGCTAGGCCATCACCGCTAAGGTCTGTGCGATCAAAGACATTCCAGGCACGAAGGACTGGAGCAACAACCTCTTCTAAATGCTGCTGCATGTCATAAATACCAGCTAGCGCAATCTGAACGGCTTTACGACCAAAGCCAGGCATGTTTGCACCTGGCATATCAAAGTTAGTTACTACATCAGCAATAGCGCGCATTGAAGCATTAGGCTCCATTTCAAGGGCAGCGCCTAATGTGTTGCGATAGAAAAGCATGTGTAGGTTCTCATCCAAAGAAACACGTTGCATCATAGATTCTGCAATCGGATCATCTGAAATCTTGCCGGTATTGCGGTGGGAAATGCGTGTGGCTAATTCTTGGAAAGACACGTATGCAATAGTGTGCAGCATGTCGTTTTCATAGGGAGTTTGATAGCCCAATGACATGTGTGCCATGCGCAAATCTTCAAGTTCATATGGATCAACACCACGTGTTGCCATTAAATAGTCACGGATAACAATGCTGTGCCGTGCCTCTTCAGCTGTCCAACGTTCAATCCACGTTCCCCATGCACCATCACGGCCCATAGATAGAGCAATTTCGGTGTGATAACTAGGCAGATTATCTTCGGTTAATAAGTTAAGAATTAAAGAGTCTTGTGCAACAGGGGTAAGGCGTGAATCTTTTGCTTCCCATGCATCACCGTTCAGAGGTCCGGCATAATCGCGGCCTTCAGACCATGGGACATACTCGTGTGGATACCAATTTTTTTGTACCTTCAAATGTCGATCTAATTCGACAGCAACCACAGGTTCTAAATCTCGAATAAGTCGAGCCTGAATCGCCTTGCTGTCGTAACTCATAGGCGCAACGCTACGGTAGATATTGGGTTACTGACGAGTTATAAATTCTCTTTCGCACGCTCAATTGCTTGTGCCGCTCGCCACTTTGCAATTTCGCCGTGATTTCCACTTAATAAGATCTCAGGAACTGGGATATCGCGCCAATTCTGAGGCTTCGTGAAGGTTGGATATTCAAGATATCCCTCTTGATTATGTGATTCTTCAGCAAGTGAATCGGGATTTCCAAGAACTCCTGGGATTAATCGAGTGATAGCTTCAATCATCACAAGGGATGCAACTTCTCCCCCACCTAAAACGTAATCCCCAATTGATACTTCATGAACACGATAATTCCTTGAAAGATAATACTGGCGCACTCGATCATCAATACCTTCATAGCGCCCACAAGCAAAAACCAGATGAGATGCTTTGGAAAACTTTGCTGCCATTGGCTGATCAAAGCGCTTTCCTGCTGGAGTTAAAATGATTAAATCTGTTTCAGCATGCATCAATGGATCTAGGGCTTGTCCCCACACTTCAGGCATCATAACCATGCCGGCGCCTCCACCATAAGGAGTGTCATCAACCTGATTATGAAAATTTGTAGCAAAGCTGCGTAGATCGTGAATACCGAATTCAACTATTCCGCTCTCTTGTGCTTTGCCTAAGAGAGATAGCTTAAGCGGTGCAAAATACTCAGGAAATATTGTTACAGCATCAATTCTCATTTAACTTCCCCCGACATATCAGGTGGAATTACAACCACTCTACGAGCAGCAACATCAACAACCGGAACTAGCTGATGAACAAAAGGAATTAGAACTTCACCAGTTTCTGTCTTAATCGCAAGCAAATCCTGTCCTGGAAGATTAACTACATCACTTACTTCGCCAATAACTTGACCAGATTCAAGTTCAGCTGAACACCCTATAAGCTGAAGCACGTGATAATCATCATCATCAATACCTGGCTCATTGATATCCACATCACAATAAATCAAAGTATTGCGCAGCTTTTCAATTCCATTGCGATCAGTGATGCCGTTGAAACCCAGCAATAAAATGCCGTTATGGACACGGCCAGAGGCAATTGTTAACTCACCATGGGCATCTGTTTGAACTTTGTTACCAATGGCAAAACGACGATCAGGTTCATCAGTTCGAACCTCAATCGTGGCTTCTCCAAGAATTCCGTGGGCGCGACCGATACGCCCCACGAGTAAACGCATTGTTAGCGTGCTTCGTCGGTCTCGATGAGATCGACGCGGACAGTACGTCCTGCAATTGCACTTACGACCGTGCGAAGCGCTTTTGCAGTGCGACCATTACGACCAATAACTTTACCGATATCCTCAGGGTTCACACGAACCTCAAGAGTTGTTCCTCGACGATGATTCTTTTCAGCAACAATTACATCATCGGGATTATCGACGATTCCCTTTACTAAATGCTCTAGGGCTTCATCCATCATTGTTATTCGGCAGCCACTTCTTCAGTTGAAGTTTCAGCAACAGCTTCTGCTGGAGTTTCACTTACTGCTTCTGCTGCTACTTCAACAACTTCCTCCACTGCAGCTTCAGCAACTGGTGCTGCAACTACTGCTTCTTCGACAACTGGGTTTGCCTTTGCGGCTAACTTCTCTTGTGCCTTCTTCTTAAGCGTAGTCGCGCCTTCTTTTGGTTCATCCATCGCCTGTTTCATAGCTGCTTCATAAGCAACATGCTTGCCGACCTTTGGAGCTGCAACGCGAAGTGTTCCTTCAGTTCCAGGAAGACCCTTAAATTTTTGCCAATCTCCAGTGACCTTCAGAAGAGCCTCTACAGCCTCTGAAGGTTGTGCACCAACACTGAGCCAGTACTGAGCACGCTCAGAGTTAATCTCAATAAGTGATGGTTCTTGCCCTGGAACGTAACGACCAATTTCTTCAATAGAAAGACCGTTACGTGCCTTGCGTGAGTCTGTGACAACTACGCGGAAAAATGGTGTGCGGATTTTACCCATGCGCATTAAACGAATTTTTGTAGCCAAGTGAGGTTGTGCTCCTGTTTATGTGTGTCATAAAAATCAATCGCAGCGGGGTGCGCAATCAATTACATACAACTATCGGTCGTGGATGTTGAACGGGGGTAGAGGGCCCCATCAACAGGTGCCCAATTCTGCCATCTAAGGGTGGCAAAGGTGAAATCGAGCTTTACTGTCCCTCTTCCAGGGCCCGTTTGGCTGGATTACCTGATTTGGACTTCTTCTTGGGTGGAGCGCTCTTGATAGAGGACTTAGGCATCGCAGGAAGACCCATACCGCCCATACCTTGTGGCATTCCACCATTTCGCACCTGCTTCATCATTTTCTGTGCGGCTGAGAAGCGATCAACCAAGTTGTTCACATCAGAGACTTTTCGACCAGAACCCAATGCAATTCGCGCGCGTCGTGAGCCGTTGAGAACTTTGGGATCTCGTCGCTCCGTTGGAGTCATTGATTGAACTATTGCTTTTGTGCGAACTATTTCGCCTTCATCAAAGTTTTCAATCTGCTTCCTCATCGCTCCAGCACCTGGCAACATGCCCAATAACTTAGACATAGAACCCATCTTGGACATAGCTTGAAGTTGCTCTAAGAAATCTTCCAATGTGAAATCTTCACCGCTTGCAAACTTGGCTTCAAGCTTTGCAGATGTGTCACTATCAAATGCCTTTTTAGCCTGCTCGGCAAGAGTTGCAACATCGCCCATACCAAGGATACGAGAAGCCATACGATCTGGATAGAAAATATCAAAATCACTGAGCTTTTCACCAGTAGATGCAAACATAATCGGGCGTTTAGTGATTGAAGCGATAGACAGCGCCGCACCACCGCGAGCATCACCATCGAGCTTAGTTAAAACAACTCCATCAAAGCCGACACCATCTAAAAATGCCTGCGACGTTCTCACCGCATCTTGACCAATCATTGCATCAACCACAAAGAGAATCTCATCTGGATTAACGGCATCTCGAATGTCTGAAACTTGTTTCATTAACTCTTCATCAATACCCAAACGACCTGCAGTATCGACAATAACTATGTTGTATAGTTTTGATTTAGCAAACTCAATTCCACTCTTTGCAACCTTTACTGGATTGCCAACACCATTGCCAGGCTCTGGTGCAAATACTGGAACACCAATACTTTCACCAACAACTTGGAGTTGGGTAACAGCATTAGGGCGTTGCAAATCAGAGGCAACGAGAAGTGGTGTGTTTCCCTGATCGGCATAAAACTTGGCAAGCTTACCGGCCAAAGTAGTTTTACCAGCACCTTGCAAACCTGCCAACATAATCACTGTTGGCGGATTCTTTGCAAAACGAACTCTGCGTGCTTCTCCCCCAAGAATTTCAATAAGAGATGCGTTAACAATTTCAAATATTGCTTGACCCTGATTAGTTCCAGACTGCATTGTTGGCAACGCTGCCAGAGATTTCTCGCGTATCTGCTCAATGAAGCTTTCCATGACAGATAGGGCAACGTCTGATTCAAGTAGAGCTTGGCGAATCTCAGCACAGATTGCATCGATTTCAGCGCTTGTTATCTTGCCTCGAGAGCGCAGGGATGAAAACGCGCTACTAAATCTGGAGGTGAGTGACTCAAACATAAGGGGCTAAGACTACTTGAGCAGTTGCAATAAACGCGAAGCTACTTCGTTAGCCCGCTCATCGCTTAGCGGGCCCCCCGTAAGTTCGGTCACATATAAAGTATCAATTGCTTCAGCGCCCAGGGTTGTAACAATGGCCGATCTGATATCGACTTTGGATTGTGTGATTCCAGCACCTATTCTAAAGAGTAGGCCTGGCCTATCGTGGCTTCGCACTTCAATAATAGTTGCCTCCGTTGCGCCATCATTGTAAAACTCAACAATTGGATCTGGCACTGGAATCGAAGGAATAGATGCATAAGCCTGCGCTCGTGCAATTAACTTGTCATGAATATGGGATGAATCATTGAATGCCTTTTCAATTTCACTGCGTAGGTTTTGCGCTGTTACTGCTGGTGCATATGGCTCTGGTGTGACAATCCATTTCATAACTGCTGAAGAACCATGAGTCTTTGTTCTTGCAGATCGAACATTTAAGCGAGAGGTATTAATTACACCAGCAACTAAAGAGAGTAGACCGGGCTTATCTGGCGAAATAATTTCAATCGAATACCCATTCTCACGTTGTTCTAGACTAACTTGTAGGACTCCACTTTCAGCCACTTCGAGTTGTTCGGGGGTTATCTCAGGTTGGGCAGCAATGGTACTCGACCCAGACATTGCTTTCTTAACACGTCTTACTAAATCAGAGACTAACGCTGCTTTCCAATCACTCCAGCCAGCACTGCCAGTTGCCTCACCATCGGCGATACTGAGTGCGTGTAATAGCTCTAACGTCGTTAAATCTGGAATTACAGCAAGTATCGATTGAATTGTCGCAGGATCATCTAAATCGCGCCGTGTGGCTGTTGCAGACAACAGTAGATGGTGTTTAACAAGAATCTTTATAACTTCAATATCTTCTTCAGGAAAACCAATGCGCTTTGCCAGTGGTCCAATTAAACGCTCTCCCCTGATCGAGTGATCTTCCGTCTCGCCTTTACCAATGTCATGGAATAGGGCTGCAAAGAGAAGTAGGTCTGGGCGGTGAACTTTACGTGTCAATGAAGCGGCATGAACGGCAGTTTCGACCATGTGTCTATCAACTGTGTGGCGATGCAGTGCATTTCGCTGAGGCAAAGAGCGCAGTGCTCTCCATTCTGGAATCCAGTGAAAAATAATCTCTTCTTGATCAAGTGCTTCAAAGATAGGGACCATAGATTCACCTGCTCCGATAAGTGAAATCAAATGTTCACGCGCCTCTCTTGGCCAAGGATTTGGAAGTAACCCTTTTCCTTCATTTAGAGCAGTTGATAAAAGTGAATATGACTCTAGAGAGATAGGAAGACCTAACTGTGCTGCCGTTGCTGCTGCGCGAAGACCTAACATCGGATCGTTATGCAAATCAGTCAGTGGATTGATCACAACTTCTCTTTGAGAAACATTCAGATTCTTTGCAACCACCTCTGTACGGGGCTTGCGAAGAAAACGTCCAAAACCATCTTTAGCTCTCTGCTCAAGTTGGTGCCACGTGAATTCGAGTAGATAGTCAACAGATCTAGCTGCTCGTGCCACATCACTCATGAGCGCGTCAGCATCGATGTATCCAAGTTCTCGGGCCACGGCATCTTGTTCCTGAAAAAGTAATCTGTCTTTATTTCGCCCACTCGTTTGATGCAAAGTTTCGCGAACATCATTGAGCTTTGATTCAGCCCAACTAATGCGCTCAAGTGGAACACTGGTTGCACCCGATAAAGAGATTGCTCGTAGCGCATTAATATCTCGAAGTCCTCCGCGGGCTTCTTTTACATCAGGTTCAAGTAGATAAGCCAGCTCTCCTGCCCGCTCATGTCTGAGCTCTAAAGATTGCTTGAGCTCTGGCAATCGACTGCGAGCCTGTTTTCTCCAGGAATCTAAACTCTCACTTTGAATGCAGGCAACTAAATCTGCATCTCCTGCGACACGACGGATATCTAATAGTCCAAGTGCAACTTTTAAATCTGATTCGGCAGCATCACGTGTCTCTGTGCGTGTGCGAACCGAGTGATCAACGCTCTTGTTCTCCCAAAGAGGATACAGAAGCTCATTTACAAACTCACTCAAAGCACTCTGTGAAAATTGGCCTTGATGCAAAATAACTATGTCTAAATCAGAGCCAGGAGATAGTTCTCCTCGACCATAACCACCCACGGCAGCTATTGCTAAACCTTTAGCGCTCTTTCCAGTTTTTCCTAAAGCTTCATTAAAAAGCGAGAGAAGGAAGCGATCGCTCTGGTTTGATCGCTCCCTTCGCTCACGTGTACTCATATGAGTATCTTAGATTGCGTCTGGTCCGCGCTCTCCAGTGCGTACACGTACTACTTGATCAACTGGAGTGGTCCAAACCTTTCCATCACCAATTGATCCTGTTGATGCGGCCTTAACGATGACATCCACAACTGCGGCTGCATCAGTATCATCTGCTAACACTTCAAGTCGTACCTTTGGAACTAAATCGACTGTATATTCAGCTCCGCGATAAACTTCGGTATGTCCTTTTTGACGGCCAAAGCCACTAGCTTCAGAAACCGTCATTCCAGTAACGCCATGTGCCTGTAGAGCGTTTTTAACATCTTCTAACTTAAATGGCTTCAGGATTGCTGTAATTAACTTCATTAGAACGAACCTCCTCGTGAAGAACTAGACATTTCATACGCAGTCTCGGCATGTTCAGACAAGTCGACACCTTCTACTTCAGCATCTCTAGAGACGCGGAATCCAATTGTTTTCTCGATGATGAATCCAATCACCAAAGTGACTAGGAATGAATACAGAGCAACCATTCCAACACCGAGGGCTTGCTTTGTAAGCAGTGCAGTGCCGCCACCGTAGAACAGACCATCCAGGCCAATGCTGTTAACAACATTTGTGCCAAAAAGACCGATAGCTAGAGATCCCCAGATTCCACCAACAAGGTGGACGCCAACGACATCGAGTGAATCATCAAATCCGAACTTGTACTTCAGACCAACAGCAAGAGCGCAGAAAATACCGGCAAAGAAACCGATAACTACCGCAGCCCATGGCGCAACGAAGGCACAAGCAGGTGTGATTGCTACCAAACCAGCAACGGCGCCAGATGCAGCACCTAGTGAAGTTGGGTGGCCGTTACGAATTTTTTCAACTAGCAACCAACCAATAAGTGCTCCAGCAGTTGCAACTTGAGTGTTTAAGAATGCAAGGCCTGCAATTCCATTAGCAGCCAATGCTGATCCAGCATTAAATCCAAACCATCCGAACCAGAGTAAACCTGATCCAAGTAGAACAAGTGGCAATGAGTGTGGACGCATTGACTCTTTGCGCCAGCCAACACGCTTACCAAGAATAATTGCAAGTGCAAGTCCAGCGGCTCCAGCATTAATGTGTACCGCAGTTCCGCCAGCAAAGTCTTCTAGACCTTTACCTGCAAGGAATCCAGTTCCTGTAACTGTGTCACCAACCTTATTACCGAAAGCAAAGACCCAGTGTGCAACTGGGAAGTAAACAATTGTTGACCATACGGCAACAAATAGTGCCCACGCAGTGAACTTTGTACGATCAGCAATAGCACCAGAGATAAGTGCTGGAGTAATAATGGCAAACATCAATTGAAATGCTGCAAAGACCAAAACTGGAATTGGATAAATTCCACCATTATTAGTGAAATCATTAACCATTCCGCCTAAGCCAGAGAATGAAAAACTTCCGAACCACGGTGATTCAGCTTTATAACCAAAAGCCAATTCAAAACCATAAATAACCCATAAAACGCTAACGATGCCAATAGTTATAAACGACATCATCATCATATTTAGAACGCTCTTAGTGCGAACCATTCCGCCGTAGAAAAAGGCAAGGCCAGGTGTCATAAGAAGAACCAGAGCGGTGCTTGCTAACATCCAGGCAGTATCACCTGAGTTCAACGCGATATCTGTCATATTTTCATCTGCTTTCGAGATTGTTGAATGAAATTTCTCGCCTTTGAGATGGCCATACCTTCTCTAGACCCGGTTACGACAGATGGTGTGAACTATTGCGGGGGCGTGACAAATTCGCCCATGTGTTACGGCTAGGTTACGAAAGCAGGCCTTGGATGTAGCTATCAGCTTCAAAATGAGCAAAATCTGATTCAGACTCCCCCGTGCCGACCCATTTAATCGGGATGTCTAGTTCTTTCTCGATTGCCAGGGCAACTCCGCCACGGGCACTTCCATCTATTTTGGTCAGGATAATTCCACTCACTTGTACTGCTTCAGTAAAAATCCGTGCTTGCTGCAAACCATTTTGACCAGTAGTTGCATCAATTACTAGCAAGACTTCATTAATTGGGAAGACTTTTTCAACTACACGCTTAACTTTTTCAAGCTCTGCCATCAAATCATGCTTATTATGTAAACGCCCTGCTGTGTCGATAATCAGAAATTCAGCTTTGCTCTCTTGGGCTTTCTTTGCAGCATCAAATGCAACAGATGCTGGATCACTATTTGCTTTGCCAGAAACTACCTCAACACCAATTCTCATCCCCCACGTTTGCAACTGCTCAACAGCTGCGGCACGGAAAGTATCTCCAGCTGCCATCACAACATTCTTGCCGCTCTTTTTTAAATTTGCGGCAAGCTTTGCAACACTTGTTGTTTTGCCTGTCCCGTTAACGCCAACAACCAAGATGACAGTTGTCTCTTGTCCAAGTATTGGCCCGCGATCTTTAGTTGACAGATGCGTTGAGAGTATCTGAAAAAGCGCCTCTTGAGCATTCTCACTCTTAACTTTACGAGCTTGTTCTAAGAATGCCTTGGTCAGTGATGGACCCAAATCAGAGAGTAGTAGCTCTTCTTCTAACTCTTTCCAGTCTGAAGGTGCAAAATCATTTGTTCCCTTGATTTTGGCAATGAATTTGCTAAATAAACCCATGAGAAAGCTTTACTTAACTTGCGTCAGATTCGCGCAAACGCTGAGAAATAACTTCAGTTACACCATCACCACGCATAGTCACGCCATAGAGTGCATCGGCAATCTCCATTGTGCGCTTTTGGTGAGTAATGATGATGAGCTGAGAACTTGCACGAAGCTCTTCCAAAATTACTAGTAAACGTCCAAGATTAATATCATCAAGGGCCGCTTCAACCTCATCGAGGACATAGAATGGGCTAGGACGCGCTTTGAAGATTGCAACTAACATGGCAACAGCAGTCAACGACTTCTCTCCACCAGAGAGCAGAGACAATCTCTTAATACGCTTTCCTGGTGGCCGAGCTTCCACATCAACACCACTTGTCAGAGGATTATCTGGATCAGTCAAAATCAAGCGGCCATCGCCACCTGGGAACAAGCGAGAGAAAATATCTTCAAAATGAGTCGCGGTTGATTCAAAAGCTTCCATGAAGATTGACTGCACCCGATCATCAACTTCTTTGATGATATCCAACAAATCCTTCTTCGTGTTCTTCAAATCTTCTAACTGCTCAGCTAAGAACTTCAAGCGCTCTTCAAGTGAAGAGAACTCTTCTAGGGCTAAAGGATTAATCTTGCCGAGCAAGGCCAAAGAGCGCTCTGCTGAAGCCAAACGTTTTTCCTGTTGATCACGGCGGTAAGGGATGAGTTCGGTAGTGACAATTTCTCCAGCTTCATTTTCAAAAAATGTTGGAACATCTTTATCTGGACCGTATTCAGAAACCAGAACTTGAGTGTCTATTCCAAACTCTTCCATTGTCTTATTTTCAAGTGTTTCGATACGCATACGTTGTTCAGCACGTGCAATCTCATCCTTGTGAACACTTGAAGTAAGTTGCTCAAGTTCGGCAGTTAATTCACGGCCTCGTGTGCGAACAGCGAGTGTCTCACCATCTCTGGTAGTGCGTGATTCTTCTAGACGAGCACGCTCTGTTGCAGCTTTAGCAATAGAGCGCTCAATATGAATTAGAACTTCGTATGCAGCTTCAGCAATATCTTGAGATATAACTGCCGCTCGCGCACGAGCACCACGACGCAGAATTGCACGCTCAGATGCTTCACGCTCATTTCGCGCTGAATCTTCAAGGGCTTTAGCACGTGCTGCAACTGAATCCACGCGCTCTTCAATTGTTCTAACAGCTAATCGAGCCTCAACTTCGGATGTGCGAGCAAGTGAGACAGCATTGCGTAAGTTTTCAGTGAAAGTGTGATCAGGTTCTGCAACTGCGCCTTGTTGGTGTAACTGGTTCTGTGCAATAACTAATTCACCCTCATCACGTCTTTTGGCAGAGCTAGCTTCTTGTATTGAGGCATTGAGACGCTCAACTTCAGCTAGAGCAGATTTCATATTCTGTCCAGAAACAGCGAGCTGCTCAGTTATGGATGCAATGTGAGCATCTGATTCATTGAGCTTTGAGAGTGCTACATCAAATGAGCTCTGGCAATCTGCGACCTCAGTAGTTGCAGTTGCAATCTCGAATTTGAGTCGATCACATGTGTGAGTAATCTCAATTAACTTGGTCTCAAGGCTTTCAATCAACGCCTTAATTTCAATTAGTGAAGATGAAGATTTAGAACCACCGCGCGCACTGGACTTAGTGATTAGATCGCCATCTCGTGTAACAACATTTACTGATGGATGTGAGCGAAGAATTGCCTCAGCATCACGTGCATTTTCAGCCACAACAGTTGAGGCCAAGAGCGATGAAATGAGTTCACCTATTGAATGTGAGCGTATATGAGATGAAAGTGCGTCTAATCCTGATGGAATATTTGAATTTCCAATAGTGCCTGCCTCATATACCAAAACATTAGCTTGTCCTAAGTTTTGATTGCGCAGAGTTGTTAACGCAGTTACTGCCGAAGATAAATCTTGAACCACGATTGCATCAGCTAATGATCCAAGAGCTGCAGCTGCTGCTGACTCCCAACCGTTATCAATTTCAATTAAGGAAGCTATTGAACCCAGGATATGAACTCCCCGTGAATCGCGCATGAGAGCCGATGCCCCATCGCGATTTTGTGAAGTTAACTTCATCGCTTCTAACTTAGATTCAACAGCATTTCTCTCACGATCTGCAGCACGCTCAGAATCAATCAAAGCATTTAATCTAGCTTTTGATGCATCCAGTGCTGACTTAGCGCTTTCAAAAACAGAATCAAGACCTAGTTCACCAGAGTCAGCGCTAGCAATTTCAAGTTCAAAGGAGGCGTATTCACGTGATGCACTATCAGCGCGATGTTGGGCATCATCACGGGCTTTAGTAAGGCGTGCGATTTCTTCAGCGATGGCTTCTAGGCGGGCCTTTAGAGATTTGATGTGCCCCTCTTGACGCGCAGTACCTTCACGAGCATCGGCGATAGCGCGCATTGCTGCAGCAATTTTATCTTCATCCATCTTTAACGCTTGCTCGGCATTTGCAAGTGCAGAAGTTGCTGCAGCTAGAGCCGCGCGAGAATCATTCATATTGTTTCTTAATGCATTTTCTTCATTGCGCAAAACTCGAGCCTCTTTTTCTAGCGCTTCTGGGTCACGGCCAGCTGAACGGGCTTCTTCTGCTTCCTCATTAAGAAAGCGTGAGCGCTCTTGTGCAAGGCTCTGTGTTCCACGGAACTTTTCGCGCAAAGAATTTAACTGGTAATACGTTTCTTGTGCTTGTACAAGTAATGGAGTCTCAACTGCTGACTGTGCCTCTAAAGCTTCTTCACGAGATCGAATTGTTTCAAGTTCTCTCTCAACTTCTGCACGCTTTTGACGCAATGCAGTTTCATCGGCTACCTCTGCATCGAGTGTGCGAGACATCGAAATAAAATCATCTGCAAGCAAACGAAGTTTTGCATCACGCAGATCAGCCTGAATAGTTGCTGCCTTTTTGGCAACTTCTGCTTGCTTACCTAGTGGGCGAAGTTGTCGACGAAGTTCAACAGTTAAATCTTGAACACGTGCCATGTTGGCTTGCATCGAATCAAGTTTGCGCAAAGCTTTTTCTTTACGTTTACGATGCTTGAGAACACCGGCAGCTTCTTCAATAAATCCTCGGCGCTCTTCGGGCGTTGCCATCAAAATTGCATCTAGCTGACCCTGACCAACAATGACGTGCATTTCGCGGCCAATACCTGAATCACTGAGTAGTTCTTGAATATCGAGTAAGCGCGAAGCTTCGCCGTTAATTTGATATTCAGACTGGCCATTACGGAAAAGAATGCGAGAAATAGTGACTTCGGTGTAATCGATTGGTAGCGCGCCATCAGTGTTATCAATTGTTAACGAAACTTCTGCGCGTCCAAGAGGTGCACGTCCGCTAGTTCCGGCGAAAATAACATCTTCCATCTTGCCGCCACGAAGGGATTTGGCGCCCTGTTCTCCCATAACCCATGTCAGAGCATCAACTACGTTACTTTTACCTGAACCATTAGGACCAACAACACAGGTAATGCCTGGTTCAAGACGCAAGGTAGTGCTAGAGGCAAAGGACTTGAAGCCCTTTAAGGTCATGCTCTTGAGATACACGCGGTAAACCTATCGCGCCACGTGCTTGTTTTTAGCGATATTACTGCTCGGGCAGCTCAGTTTTTAGAGTTTCATATGCAATACGGGCCGCAACTTGCTCAGCTTCTCGCTTGCTCTTTCCAGTTCCCACCGCCACAGCGTTTCCAGCAACCATTGCCGTAGCCGTGAAATCTTTATCGTGATCTGGCCCCTGTTCAGTAAGAACGTATTCAGGTGCACCTTTTCCAAGGCTAGCGGCTAACTCTTGAAGAGCCGTCTTGCCATCTAAACCTGCTCCGCGCGTAACGGCTGAATCCATAGTTGATGCAATCAATCGGCGCACAATTTCAGAGCATTTCTCAAAGCCGCACTGAAGATAAATTGCTCCAATTAAGGCTTCTAGCGCATCGGCAAGAAGTGAGTTTTTATCACGGCCATTTGTAACTTCTTCACCTTTTCCAAGGCGAATATATTGTCCAAGTTCTAATGTGCGCGCAATGTCTGCGAGCGCACGCATGTTTACTACACCTGAGCGCAATGGTGATAAACGTGATTCATCTAAATCGGGGTAACGTTTGTAGAGTTCTTCGGTAACAATTAAACCGAGTACGGAATCTCCAAGAAATTCAAGACGCTCGTTAGTTTCTTTACTTGCAGATTCATAAGCAAATGAGCGATGAGTAAAAGCTAACTCCAGAAGTGAGGGTTCAAGTTCAACCCCCAACGCTTCATTGAGCATAGAACTAACGATCAAACCTCTAGAACTTGGCGGCGGTTATATGTACCGCATGTTGGACATGCTGTGTGTTGAAGCTTTGGGGATTGGCATTGTCCGCATGTTGCTAAAGAGGCGGCAGTTGTCTTCCACTGGCTACGGCGTGAGCGCGTCTTTGAACGCGACATTTTTCGCTTTGGTACTGGCACGGTTCGAACCTCTTCTTATCTATTTCTAAAAGCAGCGGTGGCTGCAAGGGGTAAGTATCCCCCAAAAGGGCTAATTCTTGAAATCGGCCTCCTTACTCCAGATCCAGCCCATTCAGGGAGGCCCAGCGGGCATCGAAAACCTCATGAGCATGATCTGCTGGCAGCTCAGCCCACTTGCCGCCACACTCTGGACATAGCCCACGGCAATCATCACTGCAGAGTGGATTAATCGGAAGATCGAGAACGATGGCATCTCGAATAGGTGGTTCTAAATCCATGATGTCACCATCCATCATCAACTCATCATCTTCGCCTAAATCATCCTCATCATCGTTTTTTTTCTTCTTCTTTGGTCGCTCTAACTTCTGGGCATAGTAGTAGAGCTCTTGCACTTTACGTTCAATCTCTATTTCAACTGGATCTAAGCAGCGTATGCATTCACCTTTAGCGATTGCAAAGATATCGGCAGTGAGCAAGATGCCTTCAGTAACTGATTCCAGGCGGGCATCAACCTCAATTACTTCTCCAGCGGGGACGGATATGAGTTCGACTCCCAGTTTTTCGAGAAGTTTGATGTCGAGTTCATACTCCTTCATCTCCCCTGCGCGACGTGCAAGCTCATGGGTATTGAGCTTAAAAGGCTCCGGTAAGCGTGCCATAGGAGTTAGTCGGCATCTGAGAGTTGCGAAAGAACATCTTTGTCATTTGCACCAGCAAGACGCTCTCGGCCACGTGCAACCGCATCTTGAGTCTTATTTAAAATTACCTCTAACGTGGCCAAACGACCATCAATATACTCCTCAACTTCTTGCTTCTCTTGTTCACCTAATGTGCGGGCTTCATCGAGAATCTTGCGGGCTTCATCACGTGCCATTTGAACAATTGAAGTCTGCTCAACCATTCTTGCCACATCTTCTCTAGCCATTGCAATCATCTGCTCGGCGCTAACTCGACCTTCTTCAATAATTGCATCTCGAGCTGCAAGAAGTTTTTGTGCTGATTCAAGATCAGTAGGAAGTGCAGCACGCGCTTCATCGAGCAGTTCTAGCATTTCACCACGGTGTACTACGCAGCTAGCAGAAAGTGGGACCCCACGAGCTTCTTCAACCATAGTGATTGCAGATGTTAACTTTTCAACTGAATCCATTTTTACTTCCCGCCTACTCGAAGTTTGAGTGCTGCATTTATCGATGCTGGCACCATCGTGGAAACATCTCCCCCGTAATGGGCGAGTTCTTTAACTAATGATGACGATAAGAATGAGTGAACGGGTGAAGTTGCCATAAACATAGTTTCAACTCCTGAGCCTTGCAGGTTTACTTGGGCCATTTGAAGTTCGTAATCAAAATCACTCACTGCTCGCAATCCTTTAACAATGGTTTGAATCGAATTGCTCTTGCAGTAATCAACCAGCAAACCAGACCATGAATCAACACTGACATTAGAGAGATGAGAGGTGGTGTCACGAATCATCTCAATACGCTCAGCAACTGAAAATAGAGAGGATTTTGTGCGATTCTCAAGAACGGCAATCACAACATGTTCAAAGTGAGCACTTGCACGAGCAATGATATCGAGATGACCAAATGTGATTGGATCAAAGGATCCAGGACAAACCGCGCGTCTCATGGTCTAAACGCTAGCAAGAGATGGGTAAGTTATCCATTCTTAGGCGTGTAATTGCCATAGAAAATCGTGGCCTGCCCATAGTTGCGTTCGCGCAATGCGCTATAGCCTTCTGGCCATAAAAAATTAGAACGCTTTGCCGTGCGCTCAACTGCTATCACCGCATCATCTTTAAGGAATGAGCCGGCATGTAACTTACTTAAAATCTCTTGAATCTCTACATCTAAAAAATCAAAAGGCGGATCAATATAAACTATGTGGTATTTCTCTTTCGGTGCATCGCTCACAAATCTTTGAGCTGACATTGAGTAGAGATGAAAATTTCCTGCAGGCTTATTTTTATTGACAAGCTCAAAGTTGTTCTCAATTGTCTTTTGTGCTTCAGGATCTTTTTCAACGATGTGAACAAGAGTTGCTCCACGCGAAAGGGCCTCAAGTGCAATTGCGCCAGATCCTCCAAATAAATCTAAAACGTGGAGCCCTATAAAATCACCAAACTCAGATAGCAGGGAAGAGAACAAGCCTTCACGTGCGCGATCTGAAGTTGGGCGTGTGGCACCGGCAACTGTGCCCAATGTGCGACCCTTTGCAACGCCTGCAATGATTCTCAACGCATCAACCCTTATCCAAATAATCCACGGCCATATCATTGGCCATCGAGTTCAATTCTTTCTTAAGCGCAGGATAACTTGATAAATCTAATGATGTCGCAATTAAATCCTGGGCGGCTGCTCTTGCCTTTTCGATCAACTCTTCATCACGCAAAACCCGAAGTAGGCGCAGATGTGACTGAGTTCCAGATTGAGATGCACCTAAAACATCTCCTTCTCGGCGCTGTTCTAAATCGATACGAGAAAGTTCAAATCCATCAACGGTTCCTGCAACTGCATCTAAGCGTTCACGCGCTGGAGTTTCGGCCATGGCATTTGTTACTAGCAAACAGAGTCCAGGTGAAGTTCCACGTCCTACACGACCGCGCAGCTGGTGAAGCTGTGAAACTCCAAAGCGATCTGCATCCATAATCACCATAATCGTTGCGTTTGCAACATCCACACCCACTTCAATAACTGTGGTTGAAACCAAGACATCTATTTCACCGGCGGTAAAGGCTTTCATGGTGCTTTCTTTTTCTTCATTACTAAGGCGCCCATGCAGCATTGCAACGCGCAAACCGGCTAAATCCCCCGCATGCAGGCGAGGTGCAAGCTCTTCAACTGATGCAATATCACTTGATTCTGTGCCAAAGAGAAAATCAATATCAGCGTTCTCATCACTTCCGGCGGCAATACGTGGTGCAACAACGTATGCCTGATGTCCTTGCCCCACTTCTTCACGGATGCGTGCCCAAGCACGTTCTAAATATGTTGGCTTCTCCATGACAGGAATGACATGCGTTGTGATGGGCTGACGTCCAAGTGGAAGCTCACGCAAGGTTGAAACATCTAAATCACCAAAGACTGTCATAGCAACCGTTCGTGGAATTGGTGTAGCAGTCATTACAAGTAGATGTGGAGGCTTTTGTGCTTTTTCCTTAAGTGCATCACGTTGTTCAACACCAAAGCGGTGCTGTTCATCAACAACAATGAGACCTAAATCTTTGAACTCAACTTTCTCACTCAGCAATGCATGTGTTCCAATAACGATTCCTGCATCACCAGATGCAGCTAGAGAAAGTGCCGCTTTGCGTGCTGCAGCGCTTTGGGAGCCAGTAATGAGAGTTACTTGTGTGGCACCTTCTTGTGATCCCAGAGTTCCACCTTGTGCCAGCGGACCTAAGAGTTTTTCTATTGTTCGCAAATGCTGAGCGGCTAGAACTTCAGTTGGTGCAAGCAGTGCTGCTTGTCCCCCGCTATCAACAACTGCCAACATTGCACGCAGCGCCACAATCGTTTTACCTGAACCAACTTCACCTTGTAATAATCGATGCATCGGATGGTCTTGGGCTAAATCAGCTTCAATTTCAGCGCACACAGCCTTCTGTCCACCAGTTAGTTTGAAAGGCAATGAAGCATCAAAGGAATCCAAAATTCCTCCTTTGATCACTTTGCGGGAGGCGGTATTGAGCTTTCTTAATTCATTGCGGCGCAAAACTAGAAGTGATTGAAGTAAGAAAGCTTCATCAAAAGTTAATCGCTCACGAGCGTTTTCTGCTGAATCAAGATCTGCTGGACGGTGCAGCTGAACTAATCCCTGGTGCAAGGTGGGATAGCCAAAGCTTTTTCTAATGTGCTCAGGTAGGAAATCTTGCACTTCATCGAGTGAATCAATGGCCATCTCAACACATTTGGATATCTTCCACGATGGCATCTTCGCACTGGCTGGATAAACCGGCAGATACTTTCCCGCAAATGAACTTGCTGCAGCATCAACATCATTGCCATCTGGAATCATTTCGTAATCAGGATGGGCTAACTGCTTCTTGCCGTTAAAGACTCCAACTTTTCCGGCAAATAGACCTTGACGTCCAGGCTTTAACTCTTTCTCTCGCCACGCTTGATTGAAGAAAGTCAGTGAGAGTTTGTCGGTGCCATCGGTGACTACTACTTCAAAGATGCTTCCCTTGCGCCCACGCAGCGGCCTGTTAGATGAGCTAAGAACTTCGGCCAGAATAGTTACTTCATCACCCGCTACCAACTCTGAAATATCTGAGAGCTCTCCTCGCACTAAATACCTACGCGGATAGTGGCGCATCAAATCGCCAACGGTTCTTATGTCAAAAGTATCGGCAAGAACTTTGGCAGTGCGATCTCCTATAACTGAGGAGAGTTTGCTCTCAAGATTTGCCATGGAGGCATTCTCTCCTACTGTGCCTCACTAGCAGTGGAGCGTTTCAGGCTCAGTAGCTGGCACTCAAGTGCGATTTTGCCTTGATTGGCGTCAGCCCCCACGTTCGCGATACCCTTACGCCTTGTCCGTTAAGGACTACATTCGTTTACATATAAGAGGAGTACCGCTGTGGCATCAACATGCGATATCTGTGGCAAAGGGCCCAGCTTTGGCAATAACGTTTCACACTCTCAGGTAAAGACACGTCGCCGCTGGAATCCAAATATTCAGCGCATCCGTACCTTGGTAAAGGGAAACTCCAAGCGTCAAAACGTCTGTACTTCATGCCTCAAGGCTGGAAAAGTTACACGCTAACTAGTTTTGCTTAACTGAAATGGCGCCAGGTTTCTGGCGCTTTTTTCATTTCTAAACCAAGTACCCCACTACCTTCTTTAACCACTCCCACACACAAGCCAGGCAGATCTTTTCCCGTGGCCAAGAAAACATGGTCTTCTCCACCAGCAAAAATCCATTGCCAAACATCTCTGCCACTAACTTCTGCTAGTTCTGATAACTGTGAAAACTCTTCACTTGCCTTAAAAGCCTCGGGATCAAAAACTAATTGAACGTCAGATGCATATGCTAACTGCGCAGCTTGTGTAACTAGCGCATCACTGATGTCACACATTGCATGGGCGCCTTTATTTGCAAAGGCAACTGCCAACGAATAATCAAGAGTTGGAGAACAGAACTCTTCTACAGCATAGTTTTCTAAATCACTTAACTCACTTTTCTCAATAAAGGAAAGCCCAGCGCCAGACCATCCTGGTAATGATGATAAATAGATTAAATCTCCCACTTGTGCACCAGATCGAGTAACTACCTTTTCTACTTCACCGAGTGCGCTCATTGAGATTACCTTTATTGCCCCGCGTGCAAGGTTTGCAGCCGTTATCTTTCGACCGATCTGAAAAGCACCTGACCACTGGCAATCAAAGTGCGTTCCCTCTACTGCCATGTCAGTTGTAATAACGGTGTGCTCACCTGTGGCAACAACTGCAGCGTCATCGCCAATTCCAACCTGAACGCCTCGGTGGTTGGTGCCAAAGATCTCGGCGAGTGCACCGATAATCTGGGCTTCATTCAAGGTCATAGTGATAAGAGTAATCGACTAGCCAGTTGCTATATCTCTCAAGTAGCCTTTACCCACCAACGAAAGGAAACTCTTATGTCAATACAGGCCTACATTTTGATTCAAACCGAGGTCGGCAAAGCGTCATCCGTAGCAAAGGCTGTTTCAGCTATCGCTGGTGTAACTCTGGCCGAAGGTGTAACTGGTCCTTACGATGTCATCATGCGTGCAGAAGCACCCAGCATGGAAGATTTCGGCCGTTTGATCTTATCTAAGGTCCAAGGTGTTGCAGGCATTACTCGCACACTGACCTGCCCAGTTACTTACCAATAAAAAGCTCGCTTCTATGAGCACGCTTTATACAAACGCGCGCTTTTGGTCTGCTGGCAAAGAAATCTTTCACGACTTATTAGTTAAAGATTCGTTCATTCTTGCCGTAGGTGAAGATGTTAAGAATTTCGAGCCAGAAATAATAATTGATTTAGATGATGCTTTTATTATTCCTGCATTTCTAGATGGCCATGCACATCCTATTTTTGCAGGACGTGAAGCTGCTGGCCCAAAAATTAATGGCATCAACAGTATTGAAGAGATTAAAGTACAAGTGAAAGCTTTCGCAGATGCAAACCCTTCCATAGCGTGGATTATTGGCGGTGCTTATGAGGCCGCCATTGTTGAAGGCGGAGACTTTGATGCAAAGTGGCTGGATGAAGTAGTTAGTGATCGCCCAGTTGTTTTACATGCAGTTGACCATCACACCATCTGGGTTAACTCCAAAGCACTTGAATTAGCAGCAATCACTAGTGCCACTAAAGATCCCCAAGGTGGAACTATCGCGCGCAATAGCGATGGAAGTGCAAAAGGAACCTTGCGAGAGCCATCAGCCATGGCCTTAGTTCTAGATCACGCACCTGCAAACACATTGGAAAGTGATATTGCTGCAATCAAGTATGCCTGCAAGGAATACAGAAAAGTCGGCGTGATCGCTGCTATTGATTCTTGGTGTGAGAAAGATATGGCGCAGGCATATATCACTGCTGCGCAATCTAATGAGTTAACAATTGCTTTCAATCTCTCATTACTTGCAACTCCCACCACTTGGTCTGGGGATATTGATGATTTCAATAAAATTCGCGAGCGATGTCTAGAACTAGATAATCCATCACAACTACAAGCTAATAGCATCAAGTTTTTACTTGATGGTGCCTTATCTGCTGGAACTGCGAATTTAATGCAGCCATATGTGGATGATCCAACTTCGCATGGAATTACTATCTGGAGCGATGAAGAACTACTCAATGCTCTTGTTGCATACGATGCGTTGCAATACCAAGTTCATTTACATGCCATTGGAGATGCCGCAGTCAAGCAGGCTTTAGATGCACTAGAAGCAATGCAAAGGATTAATCCCCGATGGGATAGACGCCCAGTCATTGTGCACGCCCAGTTGATTCGTGATGAAGATCTACCCCGCTTTGCTCAACTTGGAGTTATCGCAAACATCCAACCGCTCTGGTGTTACTTAGATCCCATGAATAAAGAACTGATTGCACCGCGAATTGGCAATGAGCGAAACAACCAGCAGTACCGTCTTCGCTCAATGGTAGATGCTGGTGCCATGATTTCATTTGGTAGTGATTGGCCTGTTACAAGTCATGTGCCAATGCAGGCTATTGGTGTGCCAGTTACTCGTTCAAATCCAGCCGATGGAGTTACCAAGCCCTGGGTGATTGGCGAAGCCCTCACAATGGATGAATCGCTTACCTTCTATACAAAAAACGCTGCCTATCAACTCTTTCGTGAAAATGAATATGGTGTTTTAGAAGTTGGTAAAAGGGCTGCGTTCATAATTTTGGACTCAGATCCTGCTCTAAATCCCGCAGCAAAGATTGTTGAATTAGTTTCCTAAAACTCCGTTTGTGCGAAGCAAAGCAGTTTCAATCAAAGCTGTAATCAGGCTCGTGTAATCAACCCCACTTGCAGCCCACAGCTTTGGATACATAGATGTTCCTGTAAAGCCTGGCATTGTGTTTATCTCATTTATGAAGATTTCGCCCTTATCGGTATAGAAGAAATCACATCTTGCTAATCCGCTACAGCCCAAAGCTTTAAATGCCTGAACTGCCATTTCACGAATTTCTTCAGTGGCTTTTGCTGGAATATCAGCGGGAATTTTCACAGTCGTTGCGCCATCTAAGTACTTGGCTTCAAAGTCATAAAACTCAAACTTGCTATCAATAACAATTTCACCAACTACTGATGCCTTTACCACACCATTAGATTCAAGTACTGCGCACTCAATCTCACGGCCCACTACTGCCTGCTCAATCATTACCTTGTGGTCATATAAAAAGGCATCTTTGAGGGCATTGTTTAGTGCATCCACGGATTTCACTTTGTGAGTACCGCGACTTGAGCCTCCGCGAGCAGGTTTAACAAAGACTGGGTATGCCAAATCATCAATTGAAACTTGCTTGTCTTTGCTTGTTATCACAATTCCATCAGCAACCTTCATGCCAGCTGCAGCAAAAATTGGCTTGGTAAAAGACTTATCCATCGCAACTGCTGATGCTAAAACTCCGCTGCCAACATAGGCCAAGTTTGCGATTTCAAGTAGGCCTTGAATCGTTCCATCTTCACCATAAGGTCCATGCAATACAGGAAAGACAACATCAATCTGTAACGCTTTGCCCGCAACAGAAAAACCATGAATATCAGCCACAACTGCCGGCGCATTTTCATCAACTGTTGGAAGCTTTCCACTAACTATTTCTAGCGGATAGTCATTGGGTAATAAAACCCAGTTGCCAGCCTTGGTGATTCCAATCGG
>RGHD01000041.1 GCA_010024385.1 Actinomycetota bacterium
GGAAATGTAATTGATCCGATTGAGTTTATGGACAAGTACGGAGCAGATGCTCTGCGCTTTACGTTAGCCCGTGGTGCTAACCCGGGCACAGATCAAGCACTTGCTGAGGACTGGATTGGTGGTTCACGTAACTTTGCTACCAAGCTCTGGAATGCAACTCGTTTTGCAATGATGAATGGCGCAACTGTTGAGGGTGAACTTCCAGCAGTTGATTCACTCAATGCTATTGATAAGTGGATTCTGAGCCGATTGTCAGAGACTGTCTCTGAAGTTGATTCCTTGCTTGAAAAATATGAGTTTGCTCGTGCCTGTGAGCTTTTGTATCACTTTGCTTGGGATGATCTATGTGACTGGTACTTAGAGCTATCTAAAGAAACATTTGCTGGAGGTGATTCAGCAAAGACCAAGCGCGTTCTCGGCCATGTTCTTGATCAACTTTTGCGCCTTTTGCACCCAGTAATGCCATTTATTACCGAACAGCTTTGGACAACTTTAACTGGGGCAGAATCACTTGTAATTGCTAAGTGGCCTGTGGCAGATTCTGCCCACGTTGATAAAGCATCAGAAAAGCTTGTTGCCCAGATGCAAGAGATCATCACTGATGTTCGCAGGTTTAGAAATGATCAAGGTATTAAGACATCACTTAAGATTCCAGCACGCTTTGTGGCAAAGGGAGCAATTGCTGATTATTCAAGCGCAATGGCATTTGTTTTGCGCCTTGAGCTTGGGGAAATCACACCCAGTGCAAAGGTTGAAATCGGTTCAGTAAAGGTGGAGTTCGACTTAACTGGCTCAATCGATGTTGTTGCAGAGCGCGCTCGCTTAGAGAAAGATTTAGCTGCAGCGCTAAAGGATAAGCAAACTGCAGAAGTGAAGTTAAGTAATGATGGTTTCATGGCAAAGGCACCTGAAGGTGTTGTTATTGAGATCCGTGAACGTCTAGCTAAAACTAGTTCTGATATCGAACGCCTTACTGCCCAACTTGACGCACTTCCTTTAGCATGATTATTTCTCCCGATGACCAAGAGCGCGTCGATGCAATTGAGCAAGCGCTTCTAGCGCGCTGGCCAGAAGTTCGAATTGATCCAACAACCGAGCGCATCGCAGCCCTAGTTGATATTTTGGGTTCACCCCAACTGACATATCCAACAATTCATGTGGGCGGCACAAATGGAAAGACCACCACAACGAGAATGATTGATTCTTTGCTCTTTGCCCATGGTTTGCGCACTGGGCGCTTTACTAGCCCACATCTTGAAACTTATCGTGAACGTATTGCTATTAATGGCCAGCCTATTGATCCAAAAGAGTTGATATTTGCCTATAACGATATCTCTGCATATTTAGATTTAATGGATGAAAAGTTTGAACATCCAATCTCATTCTTTGAAGCAATCACAGCACTTGGCTTTGTCGCCTTTGCTGAACACCCTGTAGATGTTGGAGTTATAGAAGTAGGTATGGGTGGGCAGTGGGATGCAACAAATGTTGTTGATGCAGATGTATCAGTAATCATGCCAATTGGCTTTGATCATATGGAATATCTAGGCAATACCCTTCATGAAATCGCTTCTACTAAGGCTGGAATCATTAAAGAAGGCGGCTTTATTGTGCTTGCCCAGCAAGAGCCAGAGGCTGCTAAAGAGTTAATCAGAAAAGCTGCAGAAGTTGGTGCAGATGTTGTGCGCGAAGGCGTTGAGTATTCAGTTGCCTCAAGAGCAATCGCAGTCGGAGGACAGCTCCTGGCTATTCAAGGTTTGCACGATACATACGATGAAATTTTCTTACCCCTACACGGTAAGCACCAAGCTGCTAACGCTGCCAGTGCCCTGGTAGCAGTGGAGGCTTTCTTTGGCGATCAACCACTAGATATTGAAGCAGTGCGTGCAGGCTTTGCTGCAGTGACATCACCTGGGCGTTGCGAGGTTGTTCACCGCGATCCAACGGTAATTTTAGATGCTGCGCATAATCCGCACGGCGCTAAAGCGCTTGCGCAGACTCTGACGAGTGAGTTCAACTTTGATGAGATTGTGGCAGTTGTGGGTGTTTTTGGCGATAAAGATGCCCTTGGGATCTTGCAAGAGTTAGAACCAATTGTTGATCACGTGATTGTGACTCAAAGTTCATCTTCACGCGCCATGTCTTCTTCAGATTTGGAAAAACTAGCAACCTCTGTTTTTGGAAATGATCGAGTATTTGAAGTAAAAGATTTGCACACCGCCCTTGACCGAGCGGTGGGGGATGCAACTAGACCCTTAAGTGAAGATACCGTTGGGATTATTGTGACCGGCTCAGTTGTTACAGTCGGTGAAGCTCGAACCTATTTGAGAAAGAAGTTTGCGAAATGAAAATTTTAGGAGCAACTGTTCTAGTTATGGAGAGTTTGACTTTAGGTTTTGCGATCTTGCTTGCTACTAAAGACCAACCTACAGTTGCCCTTATATATGGCTCTGTGATTTCGCTGCTTCTATTTCTCAACGCCGGCATTCTCAAGCGACGTTCAGGTTTATATATCGGCTCCGTCCTACAGGTATTCATGATCAGTTTCGGCTTTTTCGTCCCATCCTTTTTTATCATTGGGGTGATTTTCCTAGGACTATGGGCCGCAGCCATCATTGTGGGCCGCAAGGGAGAAGCTGCGCGTGCGGCACTCATGGCACAAGCAGGGGAAAAGGCCTAATAGACTAGGCAGGTGAGCATTGAGAAAACCCTAATCCTGGTTAAGCCAGACGGAGTCCGTCGTGGTTTAGTGGGCGAAGTTATTTCTCGTGTTGAAACTAAGGGTTATTCCATCGAAGCGTTACGTTTACTTAACGCTGACCGCGCATTACTTGAACAACACTACGCAGAACATATTGGTAAGCCATTTTATGAACCACTTGTTGAGTTCATGATGTCAGGACCAATTGTTGCAATGGTTGCTTCGGGTAATCGTGTTATCGAAGGATTTCGCACTTTAGCCGGAGTTACTGATCCAACAGTTGCATCACCCGGAACTATCCGTGGTGACTTAGCTCGTGATCAAGGTACCAAAGTTGTTCAGAATATTGTGCATGGCTCAGATTCACCAGAATCGGCTGCGCGCGAGATTCAAATTTTCTTCCCTAAATAATCAAGGAGTACAAAAGTATGAGTGCACAAAGCAGAATGTCTTTCATCGGTCGTGATATGGCCGTTGACCTTGGAACTGCAAACACGCTTGTGTATGTGCGCGGGCGTGGCATTGTTTTGAATGAGCCATCTGTTGTTGCCGTCAATCAAGATTCTGGCGGAATTTTAGCCGTTGGTCTTGAAGCCAAGAAGATGATTGGTCGTACTCCAGGAAACATCGTTGCTATTCGCCCACTAAAAGATGGTGTAATCGCAGACTTTGAGACCACCGAGCGCATGCTGCGTTACTTTATTCAAAAGGTGCACCGTCGTCGTTACTTGGCTAAGCCAAGAATCGTTGTATGCGTTCCATCAGGTATTACTGGTGTTGAACAGCGCGCAGTTAAAGATGCAGCATATGCCGCAGGTGCTCGTAAGGTTTACATTATTGAAGAGCCAATGGCAGCAGCTATTGGTGCTGGTCTACCAATTCACGAACCAACAGGAAACATGGTTGTAGATATTGGTGGCGGTACTACTGAGGTTGCAGTTATTTCACTAGGCGGAATTGTGTGTTCGCTTTCAATTCGCGTAGGTGGAGATGAGCTCGATCAGTCGATTATCAACTGGGTTAAGCGTGAATTCTCATTGCTTTTGGGAGAGCGCACTGCAGAAGAAATCAAGATGGCGATCGGTTCTGCTTATCCACTAGCTGGTGAAAATGATGCTGAGATTCGTGGTCGCGACTTAGCAACAGGATTACCAAAGACAATAGTTGTTTCAGCTGCAGAGATTCGCAAAGCTTTAGAAGAGCCGGTCAATGCAATTATTAACGCTGTAAAGAGCACACTTGATAAGACTCCTCCAGAGCTTGCATCAGATTTGATGGATCGTGGAATTGTTCTTACTGGTGGCGGCGCATTGCTCAAGGGTCTTGATGAGCGTCTTCGTAAAGAAACTGGAATGCCTATTCATATCGCTGAACGTCCATTGGATGCAGTTGTTGAGGGCTCTGGAAAATGTATCGAAGAGTTTGAGGCTTTAGAGAAGGTCTTAATCTCCGAACCTCGTCGATAGGTTTTTAGAAGATGCGTTACGGCGGAGAGGGTCGTACCCGTCTTCTTTTAATCATTTTGATAGTTACTGCGCTATTTCTAATCACCTTAGATTTGCGTGGAGTTGCAGTTCTAGATGGAGCGCGTCAAGGTACTCAGACAATTCTTTCGCCTTTCCAAAAGGCTGGAAATTTCATCCTCACACCGGTCAAAAACTTTGTTAACGATGTGACGCACTTAGGCCGTACACGTAATCAAATTGAAAAATTGCGTGCTGATAATGCCAAGCTAAAGGCAGATTTAATCAACCGTAAGAATGCTGATGCCCAGCTTAAACAGCTTGAATCGATATTAAATTTAGCTGGCACTGCTGGATACAAAGTAGTTAATGCAAAAGTGATTAGCCAAGGCTCTAGTCAGTCCTTTTCTCAAACCGTAACTATTGATATTGGTTCAAATGCAGGTATCAAGAAAAACATGACAGTTATCTCACAAACTGGAATTGCCGGCGTGGTTAAAGATGTTTTCCCAACAACTGCATTAGTAATGCTTGCAACAGATCCATCATTTAAAATCGGAGTTCGCATCGCTGGAACGCAACAAATAGGTATTTTGTCAGGCCGTGGTTCACGCTCAGGTTCGCTGCAATTACTTGATAATTTAACAACAGTAAAAGTTGGCGATGTGTTGCTTGCTCGTGGAAGTGTAGCCAATCGTCCCTTTGTTCCGGGAGTTCCAGTTGGTTATGTAACTGCCGTTGATAACTCTGCTGGGGAAATCGCTCAAAGTGGCACCGTTCGTTTCTACACAAATTTTGGTGGACTTGGAGTTCTAGCAGTTGTTATCGCAGCCTCATCAACTAATCCAGGTGATGCTTTGGTTCCTCCTAAGCCAACCCCAACTCCAATCCCAACGGTGACGGTTTATGTCACACCATCGCCGTCGCCAACGGAGTAATTGTTCATGTTGACCCGACAGATTTCACTTTCTGCACCGATATTTCTTTTTATTTTTCTTTTCCAAGAAGCGGTAGTGAATCAATTTAAACTACCAGGCGGTGGGTTCTCACTCTTTGTAATCTTCGCTTTAGTATGGGCAGTAATTAGCACGCCAGAGATTGCTGCGCTAACAGGTTTTGGTGCAGGCATATTGATGGATATGTCTGGCGGTGCAAGTGGTCCTGTGGGCCAATGGACATTAATTATGATCCTAATTTGTTATGGGGTTTCATACCTTGGTTACGGTGATGGAAACATCAACGGAAACCCAATCGGAGTAGTTTTCTTTGTTGTAGTTGCAAACCTATTCACTTGCGTCCTCTTCCTTGCTAGTAGCGCCTTGTTGGGTGTTACAACAGGAAGCTTCGGACAAACCCTTCTCACGCTGGTGGGCAATTCACTCTGGACTTTGGTGCTCACACCCATTGTTTTGCCTGCCTTTTCTTTCATGCACAACTTTGTCTTTGAAACGCGAACTGTTTTATGAACCAGCGTTCACGTTTGAGTCTGCTGGTTGTGCAGATTCTCATTGTTTCTTTGCTAGTAGCACTGCTAGGGCGTCTTTTTTATCTACAAATTGCTGCAGGCCCAAAATATCGTGATGCAGCCTTAAGTATTCAAAGTCGCGATGTTGTGGCACCTGCTAATCGCGGTTTAATCGTTGATGCTTATGGCGTGCCATTGGCGCTAAATAAAGTGGGTTTAGCAATCACCATTGATCGAATTGAAATTGACAAGCAGGCAGATAAAGGCGTAGAGGTCATGCAACGCCTTGCAAAGCTGCTGAAACTCAATTACAACGATGTTTATACGAATACACGTTTGTGTGGAGAGTTACCCATAGGAGAGCGCGCAGGGTGTTGGACAGGTTCTAGATACCAACCAATTCCAATTACAAAAGAGGCAAATCCAAATATTGCGTTGCAAATCGTTGAACGCCCCGATCAATTTCCTGGCGTGGATGCACAACCAATTTCAATCCGAAGTTATCCAGGTCTTGTTAATGTCAATGCCGCACATGTTCTTGGTTATGTCGGTCCTTTAACTGAGGACGATTTAACAAAAGATACTGGTAAACAGTATTACAGGAGTGAGTCAATCGGTAAGGCCGGACTTGAGATTCAATACGATTCTTATCTGCGCGGTATTCCAGGAATTAGAACGCTGATTGTTGATCGTAAAGAAGCAATTACTCGTGAGAGTCAAAACACTCAGCCAATTGCTGGTGATCATTTAGTTACAAGTTTAGATATTAGATTACAAGCAGCTACAGAAAAGGCTTTAGCTGATGCTGTTATGCGCGGACGAGCAAATGGTTATACATCTGATTCAGGAGCCGCAGTTGTTATGGATATTAGAACGGGGCGCATTTTGGCACTTGCTTCATATCCAACCTATGACCCAAATGCTTTTGAAAAAGGTTTAACAGTTCAACAGGCATCAGATCTTTTTAGTGAGAAGAAAGCTGTCCCTGCACTTAACCGCGCACTTCAAGGTTTGTTTGCACCAGCTTCTACTTTTAAATCAGTCTCTGTTGTTGCAGCAGCAGCAGCTGGATATGACCTGAACGCCTCGTATAACTGTCCTTCAGAGGTGCAAGTGGGTACACGCGCATTTCAAAACTACGATAGTAAAAATCAGGGCCGTATGAATATGAAGAAGGCCATTGCAGTCTCTTGCGACACGATCTGGTACAAAATAGCCTTTGATGAATGGCTACGAGATGGTGGTTTGCGACCAAAAGAGAACCCAAATGACTACTTCTTCAAAGCGGCGCAAAGCTTCCAATTAACCCAAAAAGTTGGCATTGATTTACCCTCTGAATCACGCTCACGTTTAGCAGATCGTGACTATAAGAAGAGTTGGTTTAAACAGAACAAAGATTTCTATTGCAATTACAAAACTCGCGCCACTAAAGCCCAGCAGACCCCCTTTCTTATTCAGCTAGCTGCTGAAAACTGTGTGGATGGCGACAAGGTGCGCGCTGGAGATGCGGTGAACTTCTCTATCGGTCAAGGTGACACTGTTGTAACACCGCTGAAGTTAACTCAGATGTATGCAGCTATTGGCAATGGTGGAACTATTTGGCAGGCATTGATTGCTAAAGCCATCGTTAAGACCGATGGAACAGTTGTTAAGTCCTTTGTGCCAAACAAGTTGGGAACTCTCACAACTGCTCCTTCAACTATTAAATTCCTACAAAGTGCATTACGTGAAGTTATCGTTAGCGGAACAGGTGCAGGAGTTTTTGCGGGATTTCCGGTTGAAGTCAGTGGAAAAACTGGAACGGGCCAAGTCTTTGGTCGAAACCCCAACGGAACTCTTAAAGATGACACTTCTTGGTTTGCATCCTATGCGCCAAGTAAGAAACCACGTTTTGCCGTTGTCATGATGGTTGGGCAAGGTGGATTCGGTGCATCAACTTCTGGGGTGGGTGTCAGACAGATTTATGAAGCGATTTTTGGAGTTAAGGGCAATAAAGTTGTGCCAGGAGCAGCCATCTATCCAAATGGAAAACCTCCAACAGATTTACCAAGGATTTCACCTGCGACAAAGCCTAAGGAGGCGCCATGAGCCAAATAGCTGCGCGCCAGCGCCTTTATCGTCGCAAGAGAAGCTCAATTTTTCATGGCTTTGATCCGGTATTAACTGCAGCAGTTGCAGCACTCTTGTTAATTGGCACGCTACTTGTCTATGCCGCAACCCGTGATTGGTATGCGCGCAATGGTCTAGATCCGCAGTATTACTTAAAGCGCCATGTCATTAATATCGCTATCGGTGCACTTTTGGCGTATGGAACAACAGTTATTGACTATCGCCTCCTTCGTGCTTACACACCGATTGTGTGGGGCTTAGGTGTTATTGGCTTAATTATTGTTTTGATTCCAGGTTTAGGTAGTGAAATCAATGGCGCTAAAGCTTGGATTGCACTGCCTGGAGGTTTTCAGATTCAGCCGGCAGAGCTAGCAAAAATCTCCATCATTATTGGCATGTCCATGATTTTATCTGAGCGAACCCACGATAGTGATGAACCTAATTCTAGAGATGTCCTTCAAGCGCTAGCTGTTGCAGCTATTCCAATCTTCTTTATCTTAATACAGCCTGATATGGGAACAGTTTTTATCATCTCTGCATCAGTGGTAACAATCATTGCAGTTTCTGGCTCACCAACTAGGTGGGTTGTAGGACTTTTGCTTATCGCAGTCTTGGGAGGCGTTGTTGCAACAAACACAGGAGTAATTAGCGATTATCAGATTAAGCGTTTGCAGACTTTCGTAGATCCAACCGTTGACACACAAGGTACCGGCTATCAACTTCGCCAAGCTCGCATTACTGTGGGATCTGGAGGATTAATTGGGACTGGTTTATTTAATGGTCCACAAACCAATGGCCGTTTTGTGCCAGAACAACAGACAGACTTTATTTTTACAGTTGCTGGTGAAGAGTTAGGTTTTCTAGGTAGTGGATTAATTGTGATTTTGTATTTAATTATGCTCATGCGCGCTTTTGCTATTGCGCGAAGAACGAGCGATCCCTTTGGGCGCTTAGTAACAACAGGTGTTATCGCATGGTTTGCTTTTCAGATATTTGAAAATATTGGAATGACTTTAGGGCTCATGCCGATGACGGGTGTGCCACTGCCATTCATCTCATACGGTGGATCATCGATGTTTGCCACTTTGATTGGTTTTGGCCTTCTTCAGAACGTTCACGCTCGCTCCAGAGGCTGAAGTAGGCAATTAGCCCCCTTTCTGCCATACTTAGGGCACATAGTTCAGCGCGGCTCGCGAATCCATCGCGGTAAAAGCCCAGCGCGAACAGGTGAGAAAAACCTAAAACAGGGATTTTTTAACGAGATAAGCGTTTTAAAAGACGCATAGAGGATTTGGTGCCATGGCTATTGAGCCTAAAAAACCGCGCAAGCGTGCGGTTAAGAAAACTTCAGCTAAAGCTGAAGCTAAAACTACTGAAGTTACTTCAGATGAGCCTAAGAAAGCTACGCGCAAAAAAGCAGCTATTCCGGTTCCAATATTTCAAGCAGCCCCTGATAAGCCAGTAGCAAAAGCCGTGCGCAAAAAAGCAGAGGTTGCACAAGCTCCAGCAGCAGATGCACCGGCGGAAGATAGCGCCGATCGTCCTGATCGCAACCGTCGTCGCCGTCGTGGTGGCCGTGGTCGCCGCAAACCAGGGGCAGATGTTGCAACGAATGAAGATTTAAG
>RGHD01000042.1 GCA_010024385.1 Actinomycetota bacterium
GAGAGGATGCGCGGCGTTTTTCTCAATCACTTCAAAATGTCGAATTTCATCCAAAGAATGAATCACATTGGCCCAAGAGCAAATTGATTTCAACTTATTACTCTGTATCTGGCCCTGAAAATGCCAGGTACCCGGGATTGCAGCCGCCTTTGGCGCTGCATCTGAATCTCTATTTTCACCAAAATTACTTACACCGAGGTCCTTCAAAATCTCAACATCACTTGCTGGAAAAGTCTTAGTCACTGCAATAAGTGTTATCTCATTGACTGACCTGCCCGCACTTTGGGCAGCCTTTGATATCTGCTCACGAACTGTCTCTAAGTTGCCTGCAATCTCACTTCTGCGATCTATAGCCACACCACACCTGCATTTCTGCCCGTGATGTTATGGCGTCGATAAGAGAAATACTCATCATTTTCTAAAGTACAGATTGTTGAAGCTTCATAGGTAACACTGTTTGCTACCAAATCTGCAATTAAAGCTCTCGGTAAATCCAGGGCCGGAGTTAAGTTGTTAGTCAGAGATGATGCCGCAGGATGCTTAGCAACCACTTCATCGGCTAACTCTTGTGGAACTTCATAACACCGACCGCAAATAGATGGACCTAACTGCGCATGGATTTGATCAGCGCCTAGTTTTCGCATCGCTTCCACTGCTTTAATCGCCACTGAATTCATTAGGCCGCGCCTGCCAACGTGCACTGCCCCAACAACAGTTGATGATGAGAGTAGAAGCGGGATGCAGTCTGCAACCATCACTGCTAGGGCAATTCCTGGCTCACGAGTAATCAACGCATCACAGGTTGGGGCATCACCAATCCTCTTTACTTCAACAACTTCATCACCATGAACCTGATTCATAAACTGAATGGGACCAGTTATTTTTGATAAAAGCTCGCGATTGCGGGCAACAGTTTCAGGGCTATCACCCACGTGTTGAGCTAAGTTCAATGACTCATATGGCGCAAGGCTTGCGCCATTGCGCCTAGTAGTAAAAACGCTAGGCAATTGCCCTTACTTCATGAAGTCTGGAACGTCGATCTCATCCTCAGCTACGAGCTCTTCAAAAGTAACTCGGCGGCGTGGAGTTGATTCAGAATCTAAATCCAAAGCAACTGAGATTGGGTCATTGCTTGGAATTGGATTGGCAACCCCGCCCAAGGTAGCTGCATCTATAACCGGAGTCACAACCTTGCGAGGTTCCCCGCCTTCAAAGCCAGCTGCAACAACAGTGATTCGAACTTCATCACCTAGTGCATCATCAATTGTGGTTCCAAAGATGAACTTGGCATTTGGGTGAACAGCAGATTGAACCAGCTCGCATGCCTCATTGACTTCAAAGAGACCAAGATCTGATCCACCAGAGACTGAGAGCAAGACCCCCATAGCTCCATCAATTGATGCTTCAAGAAGTGGTGAAGAGATAGCAAGCTCAGCAGCACGTAGTGCGCGATTTTCTCCTCGTGCAGAGCCTATTCCCATTAACGCAGAACCTGCTCCTGACATAACAGCTTTCACATCTGCAAAGTCAAGATTGATTAATCCTGGCTGAGTGATGATCTCTGTTATTCCTTGAACGCCTGAAAGAAGAACTTGATCTGCACTCTTAAAGGCATCTGCCAAAGTGATGGTGCGATCTGAAATCGCAAGAAGACGATCGTTTGGAATAACAATTAAAGTATCGACTTCTGCGCGCAGAGCTTCGATACCAACATCTGCTTGTGCTGAGCGAAGTTTTGCCTCAAATGAGAATGGGCGTGTAACAACACCAATAGTTAAAGCACCAATATCTTTCGCAATCTTTGCGACAACTGGGGCTGCGCCAGTTCCAGTTCCACCACCTTCTCCTGCTGTAACAAAAACCATATCTGCACCGCGCAAGATTTCTTCAATGTCATCTGCATGATCAAGTGCTGCTTCGCGTCCCTTATCGGGATCCATACCTGCGCCAAGACCACGTGTTGTTTTTCTACCAATATCTAACTTCACATCTGCATCACTCATTAATAAATGTTGTGCATCAGTGTTAATTGCAATGAACTCAACACCTTTGAGTCCAACATCAATCATGCGATTGATTGCATTTACTCCACCGCCACCAATGCCAACAACCTTGATGACTGCTAAATAATTCTGCGGTGAAGCCACTTGTATCCTCCTTGGGAACCATAAACCTCTACTTGAGCCTTATAATTCAACGTTTTCTATAAGGCGAACGTAAAGTGCGCAAGGCTCTTAATCAAACACCGACATGATTTATTTATTGTGTCGTTAAAAAATTCTTATTTAACGATTGGTGCATGTGGTGCAGAGAGATCCATCCTCTTTAACTTTGCATTTTCTGGTTGTTCCAATAAAGCCTTATAAACCTTTGCTTTTAACTCATTCTCGGTTGCAAAACCCCAACGAACTTCGACCTTTCGGCCCTGCACATCAAGGTCCATGACATAAGCCCCTGTGCTTCGAACCTTGAGAATCTTTAGATTCGACCTAATCTCCTCCGGCAATGAGTTCATGAACTCCACTGCCGCCACAGCTATTTCAACGGAGCTAGCCTGAATCTGTGGCAAAGCCGCTGGAAGCTCGCCCTTAAGTGCAAAAACTTTTCCTGATTCATCTATCGCTTGATTATTGAAGATGGCAACTGGGGTTCTTGTTGTAATCGAAATCGTAACTTTGCCGGAAATCCAATTTCTACTCACTTGTGCATCTTGCACAAATGCAAACTTTTCATATGTTGCTGCAACTGCCCGGGGTTCCACCCGTGCCAGCTTTTCTCCAACCTTAATATTTTGAGGCAATCTTTGATCTGTGCCTGTTACTTCAACTGAGCTAACAGTGAAGAGTGTTGACCAACCCAGAGCATAGGAGGCAGCTCCCACAAAGATCGCAGTAGCAAGTGCAATGAGTCGCTTGTTTTTCATTTATCCGAAACGACGGCTCAGACCGTCAACGATGATGGGTGCCAAAGAGCTCACATCTCCTGCGCCCAGAGTGATGATGACATCTTGTGGCTCCGCTGAATCAACAACTGAATCCGTGACCTCGATGAAATTTGGTATGTACTCTCCATGGCTCATTGCATCTGTAATCAAGCGAGATGTAACACCGGCAATTGGTTTTTCACTTGCTGCATAGACCTCAAGAACAATCGCTCGATCTGCCATATCGAGTACTTTGGCAAACTGGGATGAAAAGGCTTTTGTCCGTGAATAGCGATGTGGTTGAAAAATGACGATTAGTCGACCATCACCTGCGTAGCGACGAGCAGCTTTTAATGTCACATCAATCTCTGTCGGGTGATGTCCATAATCATCTATAACTCGTATGCCGTGAACTGTTCCCTTAAGCTCAAAACGTCGTCCGGTACCCCTAAAAACAGCTAATCCCGTTAGTAATTCAGGCGCTGCAAAACCTAGATTTAATCCCGTTGTAAGTACTGCAGCGGCATTGAGTAAGTTGTGGTGGCCTGGCACTTGAAGTTCAATAAAACCAACGACTTTACCTCGCCAAATTGCACGGGCGCGTGAGCCCATTGCCTCTAGCTCAATGGAATCTAATCTCAAATCGCACTCTTCACCTGTTCCATAGGAAATCAATGAACACGTTGTAACAGATGAGGCTAAAGCTTGCGCACCTTCGTCATCTGCGCAATATGTTAGAAAACCCTCTGGCTTAATAGTGGCCGCAAAGTCTTTAAAGGCTTGAGCAACGTCGGCTGGAGTTGCAAAGAAGTCAACGTGATCGTGTTCAACATTTGTCACAATTGCGGCATATGGATGATATTCAATAAATGAGCCATCAGATTCATCGGCTTCTGCAACAAATATTTCACCTGTTCCGCGGTGAGCGTTAGAGCCAGAAGCAGTAATTGTTCCGCCTATTGCAAAAGATGGATCGGCGCCGCATGCCTGTAACGCAACAGCCATCATCGAAGAAGTTGTGGTTTTTCCATGTGTACCTGCCACAGCAATACTCTTTGATTCAGACATCAATATTGAAAGTGCTGCAGCCCGTGTGAGGGTTGTGAGTTTTAATTCTTGTGCTCGCATAAGTTCTGCATTTGAAGGTGAAATCGCATTTGAGTAAACAACTAAATCAGCACCATCCACATTAGCGGCAGCATGCGTTGTTGAAATTGTTGCACCTAATGCCTGTAAGGCCTTAACTACCGAAGAATCTTTAGCATCTGATCCACTGACAGTTATTGCGTGAGAGAGTGAAATACGAGCTAATCCGCTCATACCAGCACCACCAATGCCAATAAAGTGAACGCGTTTACCGATCAGAGATTGCAACGTTGGCTTATTCATCGAGCCTCCAGTGCATGTTGGCCCAAAGCTGCGATTTTTAGGGCTGCATCTGCATCTAGCGTGGATCCCTCAAGAGGTGCTGAGTTACTAGAAGTTAGAAGGGCATCAATATGCGTTTGCAAATAACTGCTTGTGAATTCCTTTTGATCAATAACTTCAGCGCGCCCGTCTGCAACTAAACTACGTGCATTATGGAACTGTTCCCCATTTCCAATTGGCAGTGGCACAAAAAGAGCGTAACGGCCAAGGGCCCTAAATTCAGCGCAAGTTACAGCTCCACTGCGCGCAATAATTAGATCAGCAGCTAAATAGGCATCCGCCATCTGATCCACATATGCCACTGGGCGATAGTGATCGGTAGCTGGGGGCAACACATTTGCGCGGCCTACTGAGTGCATCACGGCAATGCCTTTATTTGAAAACATCGGCACGCTTTGCTCTATCACTTTATTTATTGCAACTGATCCTTGTGAACCGCCCATGACGAAAACCAAAGGTGTAGCAGGGCTAAAACCCAAACGGCGTTTTGCCTCTTCTCTGGCTTCGTGCCAATTAGCTCCAACACTTTTGAGTACACCTGCAACATCACTGCGAAGTGGTAAACCTGTAATTAAAGCTTTGCTAAAGATGCCTGCATTAACTCCATGGGCAACTGCTAAATAAGGGGTGAAAAAAGCACCTAGTCGATTTGCCCATCCGGGCTTTGCGTTGGCCTCATGAATAATCGTTGGCACACCAAGTATTCGAGCTGCGATATAGGCGGGCGCACTGACATAACCACCAAAGCCAATGAGTAAATCTGCAGCTTTCAAGAGCGAATGGCAGGCCTTGACTGATGCAACTAAGTCAAAGGGAATTTGCAACCATGAAGGTGAAGGTCTTCGTGAAATTTTCACCTTTGGAATATTGCGCACGTTAAAGCCTGCAGCTGGAATCAATGTATTTTCTAAACCTTGCGCTGTTCCTAAAAATGTAACTTCATCGTGAGGGTTTTGGCTCTTCCATACCCTTGCCACAGCCAATGCCGGTTCAATATGGCCTGCGGTGCCCCCGCCCGCAAGAACTATCGAAGCCATTTCGGTATTCCTGTTTTTTCCAGTTCTTTATAAATTGCTGGATCCCTACGGGCTGCACCAATAACAAATGCAATTCCCATATACGAAGCAATCAACGCCGAACCTCCATAGGAAAGTAGTGGCAAAGTTACACCCACCACTGGAAGAACGCTGACTGCAGAGCCAATGTTGAGCACAGTTTGAACACCTATCCAGCAACCAATACCTGAACAGACATAGCGCACCATAGGATCTTGTGTTCGCAAAGCAATTTTAAAGATTGAAAACAATAGAGTTGAGAGCATTATCAAAGTTGCGATAGTTCCAAACAGACCTAACTCTTCACCGATGACAGCAAAAATAAAGTCAGTATGGGCTTCAGGAAGATTTCCCCATTTTTGGCGGCTTGCTCCAAGTCCGACACCAAATAAACCACCGCTAGCTAGGCCTAAAAGACTGTGTGCAGGCTGCCAACCCACTGATTTGTATTGATCTTCAGCAAATGGGTTGAGAAAAACTGAGAATCGAGCGACTCGATAGGGAGCCGAAATAATCAGTGCCGCAATACCCAAAAATCCCAACGCTGAAATCGCTGCAAATAGTTTGAGATGCACTCCAGAGACCCAAAGCATTCCTGCCAAAACAAAGGCAAATACTGAAGCAGTTCCTAAATCTTTTCCAAGAAGAACCAAGAGGATACAGAGTAAGAATGCTGGAGCAATAAGTTTAAGCACATTGGCTTGAATATCTCCTGCGCTCTCGCGTTTAGCCAAAATTGAACCAGCCCACAAAATCATTAAGAACTTGGCGATTTCACTGGGTTGAACATCGGCAAAGCCAAGTGAAATCCAGTTGTTATTACCATTCACACTTTTACCAACACCAGGCAATTGCACAACAGCCAGCAATCCCACTGATGCCAGAACACCAAAACGGGCAAAGAATTTCCAACGAGCCAAAGAAAAGCGTGATAGCACCCATGCCATAGGAAGTGCTAGAACCAAGAATAAGAGTTGGCGAAAGAGAATTGCCCACGTAGCGCCCTTATTTTCTAAAGAGTAAATAGAGGAGGCAGAGAAAACCATGATGAGTCCGAAAATGCTCAACGCAAGAGTGCTGCCTACTAACATGTAATAGAGATTGATGGGGCGTGAGAAAAGCGTGCTTGGCTTTTGTACTTTCATTTGCTCACAACTTTCTTCACTGCTGCAGCAAAGCGATCACCGCGATCGGCATAGGAAATGAATTGATCCATAGAAGCACAAGCCGGTGCTAATAGAACCGTATCCCCTGATTGAGCAAAGCCTTGGGCCGCACTTACTACTTTTTCCATCAATTCCTGCGATGAATTAGCATCAACAAGAACACGCGGAACATTTGGACAGAACTTGATAAGTGCAGCTTCAATGAGAGCTCTATCGGTGCCAATGAGAATGGCAGCTTTAATTCGCTTGGCTGTTCGCTCAACTAACTCTTCCATCGCAGCACCTTTGGCTAATCCTCCAGCAATCCAAATCACAGACTCATGCGAAAGAAGTGATGCAGTTGCCGCATGGGGATTTGTAGCCTTGGAATCATCGATCCAATTGATTGAATCAGCTGTATGCACCGTTTCAATGCGGTGACGGCCTGGTCTAAAGGCCTTGATTGCGCTTCGAATATCTTCATGAGAAACACCAACGGTTCTGGCAAGTGCAGCTGCGGCCAAAGTATTGGAAACATTGTGTGGGATTGTTGGTTTTACTTCAGCTAACTCAGCAAACATTGATGCTTCTTGGGGATCTTGCACAAATGCTCGATCGACCAGTAGCTCTTCCACTAAACCAATCTCACCTGGTGCTGGGGTATCTAAGCTATAAAAAACTTTGCGGCCCTGCCAATGGCTTGAGCGCTTGACGATTTCACCATCACTTGCATTCAAAACTGCTGTTGGTGTTCGATCAAGAATTGCCAGTTTTGCATTTGCGTAGGCATCAAAGCTTCCATGCCAATCGATGTGATCATCGGCAATATTGAGAATTGCACATGCCACAAATTGTGCCTGCTTGGACCAGTGCAGTTGAAATGAGGAGAGCTCAAGGACTAGCACTTCAAAAGCATCACTGCGATCAACTACTTCAATAACGGTTTCACCAACATTGCCACACGCAGTCGCCTTGAGCCCACCGCTTTTTAGCATTGCCGCAACCATTTCAACCGTAGTTGTCTTTCCATTGGTACCAGTTATTGCCAACCACTTTTGCCCAGGTGCAATCTCATTCTTAATCTGCCAAGCCAAATCAACTTCATTGAGCAGAGTTAGTTCTGCCTTAATTGCAGCAACTACCAATGGGTGATCTTGTCGCCAGCCTGGTGAAACAACTACTGAATCAAAATCCTTAATAACTACATTTTTAGTATCAATGACTGTGTGTTCTGATTTAGCTGCTGGGTTGTCATCAGTAATGCTCACGACAGCGCCTCTTTTTACTAGTGATCGGGCAACAGCATTACCCGTAACACCTGCGCCAAGAATAAGGATTCTCTGGCCATCAAAAGAAAGTGGCATGGTTATTACTTAACTACCCACTGTGCATAGAACAGACCCAGACCGCCCGCAACGCTGAGTCCGGCGATAATCCAAAAGCGAATTACAACAGTTATCTCTGCCCAACCTTTTAACTCAAAGTGATGGTGAAGTGGTGCCATACGAAAAACACGCTTGCCGCCACTGAGTTTGAAGTAAAGAGTCTGAATTACTACTGACATTGTGACAATAACAAATAAACCGCCAAGTGGAATCAAAAGCAGTTCTACTCGAAGCGTTGTTGCAAATCCTGCAATAGCTGCCCCAAGGGCAAGTGATCCGGTATCTCCCATAATGATTTTGGCAGGTGCTGTGTTCCACCAAAGAAAACCTGTGCAGCCTCCAGCAAATGCTGCAGCTAGAACAGCAAGGTCAAGTGGGTCTCGAACTTGGTAGCAGTTAGTTGCAGCAATCGCATCGATTGAGCAACTTTGACCAAACTCCCACACACCAATTAAAACAAAAGCTAGAAAAGTCATGATGGTCGCACCTGTTGCTAAACCATCCAGACCATCAGTTAAATTCACGCCATTACTTGCCGACATCACCATCAGAATCACAAAGGCAATAACTAAGCCAGTGCCTAAATAGATTGACGTTTCTCTAACAGTTGATAGGTACTGCGAAATTGGAGTGAGATTATATTTATCAGCAAATTGCAGACCTGCAAAACCAAAGACGCCAGCAAGTGATGCCTGGGCTAGAAGTTTGTAACGTCCCTTAAGTCCACGCGAATTTTGACGCGAAACTTTGAGCCAATCATCAAGAAAGCCAACAAAACCTAAACCGACAACCAAGCCAATAACTAATAGGGCCGAGGCCGTAGTTGGTGTACCAGTGAGAAGGTGTGCCATGAGATAACCAAAAATTGCTGCAAGAATAAAAATGATGCCGCCCATAGTTGGTGTGCCATGCTTTGTTTTATGTGTTGATGGCCCATCATCTCGAATGATTTGACCGTAGCCACGTGCGGCAAGAATTCGAATTAATACCTTTGTGCCAAAGAGGGCAAAGGCAAGAGCGAAGGCTCCAGCGATAAGAATCTGTCTCATGAATCGACTCCTCTCTTTTCTTTCCAGGCACGTTCTAGCGATTCTGCGAGAACTTCAAAACCTTGCGAACGAGATGCTTTCACCAGAACAACATCACCAGGTGCGAAGTAGTCCACTAAATCAAGAGCTGCTTCAATGCTTGAACGGTGGTGAACAACCATCCCACCAACTGGATCTCCGTATTCAGGAGCATTGATTTCAACTAAATGATCAATTCCTAATTCAACCGCAAGTGCCCCAATTGCAGCGCTTTGGGGCCCCTGTGTCTGGCCAAGTTCATTCATCTTTCCAACAAATGCCCATGCAGAACCTCCACGCTCTTGGGCAAAGAGGACAAGTGCGCGCATTGCAGCACTCATCGATTCTGGGTTGGCG
>RGHD01000043.1 GCA_010024385.1 Actinomycetota bacterium
TCACAGCGCTGGATTTTCATAGCGCAGAGCTTTCATCCTTTGGGCTCAGCCTAGAACAGTGCTCCCGTGAGGTCTTTGTTATAACAGGAGATAGAACCTTACGTGGTGCTGGGGCAGTGGCATATTTGTTAAAGCTACGGGGCAACAGAGTTCTCTCTTACCTCATTACTCTTTGCGGACCTATTGGGCGCAGTGGATATAGGTGGGTTGCAGGAAATAGAAACTCTGCGCCCGTAAAGCTGCTCTCTTACCTCTTAAGAGTCAGTTTGAGGTTTAGTTAAATACGGTAAGTAATCAAGTGTGATCCAGCCGCACTTGTCATAGAGGAACTTGCCTGCAGCACTTGCATAGAGGAAGAAGTTCTTTGAGCCCAAATCTTTATGGGTTTTCATGACGTATTTGAGCAGTTGTAGTCCATAGCCATTTTTTTGATGTGTGGTTGGTGTGCCCATGTTCCAAATGCCTACGGTGTCGTTAAAAGTAATGGCGTTAACAACTGAGACGATTTCACCATCTTTGATAAGGCCATAGGCGTGGTCTTTACTACTTGCAAAGAGCATCTTTTGCATATCTGCAATCATCTCTTCATTCATTTTATAGACATCGGCATAGATCTCATTCATTGTTGGCAGATCGTTCTCGTTCAGGCTCCTTACGCTCAGGCCCTCTCGTAATGTGAATGCATCTACAGAGTTATCCGCACTCCACATCATGAAAGGTGCACCACCTTTGTTGATGTATCCATGTTCTGCAAGTGCACCTGTGTGAGCAATGCCTGGGCCCACTAAGCGAAGATCAGAGGGATTGCCAGTGCTTGCAATAGCAGCTAGTAGTTCATCAACTGCCTCTTTGCGTGATGTTTGAATCAAAGATTGATTAAACATCGCAAAGCGTGAACCACTTGAACTTACCTCCCAGCCATCACCTTTGATGAGTTTGGCAGTGGCAATATTTGTATTAAAGACCTCTGCTCCTTCTAGGAATTGATGCAGGAACTCAAGGCGTTGCTCGTAGCTGGTGTGCATTGGGTGAGTTTAAAGGCCTTGTGCGAATAAACAAGAGGTGAAAACCTCTTATCTACAGGCTTGGCAACCCATGGTGTTTACTAGCCACATGAAGATCGCACAGCGCATCCCGCAACTTCTTCTTGGGTTAGCCCTTGCCTTTGCAGGAATCGGGCACTTAACAACTTCGCGAACTGAGTTTCAGGCACAAGTTCCAACCATCTTGAAATCATGGGCAGATTTTGTAGTTCTTGCCTCAGGCGTCGTTGAGATTGTTTTAGGGCTCTCTCTAATCTTTTTGTGGCGATATCGAGTGGTGGTGGGTTGGGTAGTTGCAGCTTTCTTTGTGGCAATCTTTCCTGGCAATATCTCTCAATATCTCAACCACATTGATGCCTTTGGTTTAGATAGTGATAGAGAGCGCTTTATTAGATTGTTCTTTCAACCCTTACTTGTCATCTGGGCCTTATGGGCAACGGGGGCGTGGAAAGAGCGAAAAGCACGAAGAGCTGTTGCCAAGGGTGATGATCTAGATCAGGACACTATCTACGGATAGTTCAGGTGCGCTCACTCTTTCTGGCAATTAACAGAGAATTCACCGAAAGTAAAAGTGCGAAGTGGGCAGTGCGCCTGTACGGTTTTGCCATGAAGAAGCTCCTGGTTCTAGTTATTGCGCTGGCCTTTCTTGGCACAAGCTCTGCCCAGGCTCATCAACCAGTGGAGCTGTTGCCAACAGATACAACTGCTGCCAAGGGACCTCTTCTAGTTGATGGCACCATCTCTTTTGCCATCAGAGCATCTTTTACAAAAGCGGGAGAGAAAAAAGGTTTTCGCGCCCAACTACAAGAGGGCGATGCGCTCAATATTCAATATTTGATTTTAGATAAAAAACCAGAGAACGCTTTAAAGTTGACTCAGCTTCCTACTCTTGTTGTCACAGGTCCTGGTGGATTTAAGACAACGATGAAGCTGGATGAGCGCACAAAGTTTTTTGAGCCATTTTCACAAAGCGTTTACTTTTATTTAGGCCGCTATAGCTCAGTTGCTAAGAGTGGTGTTTATAGTTTTCTTCTTACTGCGCGTGGTAAAGCTGCAGTAACTCTGGCTGTGGGAGATAAAGAGATTGCTGGTGAAGTACTACGCGGCGCCGCGCCAACACCAACTGCCTCTGCTAGGCCTTCAGCAAGTGCCTCAGCAACTGCCACAACTGCCGGATACACAATGGCTCAAGTTAAAGCCAACAGCAGCGAAAAGAGCTGCTGGGCTGTAATTGATGATTATGTCTATGACTTAACTAAGTGGATTAACTCTCACCCTGGTGGTCCTGGTTCGATTATCTCTTTGTGTGGCACAGATGCAACTGCTGCCTTTAAAGCACAGCATCAAAATCAATCTAAGCCTGCGGTGAAGTTAGATTCTTATAAGTTAGGTCCGCTGAAGAAGTAATTAGATAGTTCCTTTTTGCAGACCTTCTAAGAGCTCTTGTGCTCTCTGCTTTAACTCAGGCAGATCACTCAGTCGTTTTAAACCAAATACTTGTTGGCTCATGCGGTGGTTTTTAGCAAAGGCTTCTTTGTGGCGATCGAGAAAATCCCAATAGAGGGTTGTAAAAGGACAAGCATCATCGCCTACTCGCAGTTTGGGGTTGTATGCACAGCCTTTGCAGTAGTTAGACATGCGTGAGATGTAGGCACCGCCTGCGGCATATGGCTTAGTCATCATCTGTCCACCATCTGCGTGAACACCCATACCGATAACGTTTGGAACCATGACCCATTCAGATGCATCGATAAATACTTCGCGCATCCAATCAAGAAATTCTTGCGGGTTAGTTCCGGTGATCAGGGCTAAATTTGAGAGCAGCATTAAGCGGGGGATGTGGTGGACCCAGGCGCGATCGTTAATGTCGCTCACTGTTTGCTTCATGCAGTTCATTTTGGTTGTGCTGGGATCTCTAAAGAGAGGCAGAAGCGGGCCAGTAGCCGATAGTTGATTATTGTTTCGATAATCAGCACCTAGAAACCAATACATTCCATTGACGTATTCACGCCAGCCGATAACTTGTCTGATAAAACCCTCGGCAGATTCAATAGGTACTTTGCCTGTTTTAAATGCCTTCATGGCAGCGTGAATGAGCTCTGTTGGATGAAGAAGTCCATTGTTTAAATACGGAGAGAGAAGTGAGTGATGCAACGCCCAGTTATCAGTTGTCATGGCATCTTCTAGTGGGCCAAAGTCGGCAAAGTGGTTATCAATAAAGTTTTTGAGTTGCGCCAGTGCGCCTTTGCGGGTGGTGGCCCAGGTAGTCGTGGGGGTGTGGCCTAACTCTTTTGCCACTTGCTTATCTATCTCATCCCTTGTGTGTTCTAAGTATTTAGGACCGTCATATTTTTTAGGTGGTGGCAATCTATTTTCTTTATCAAAATTCCATGCCCCACCAACTGGATCTTTGCCCTCCATCAAGATATTCAGGCGCGTGCGCTGCTTTCTATAGAAGTTCTCCATCAGATAGCTCTTTTGCTCTGATGCCCATTGGTTAAAGAGGGCACGCGGAGTTAAAAAGAAATCATTGTCTATAAATGTGACACCGTGTGTTTTTAGATCATTAAATGCTCTAAAGGAGGAAGGTTCTGCGCAAACAATAGGCAGCTTTTTATACTTCTTATTTATTTCATCTAAGCCATCAATAGTTGTTGGGGCCTTGATGTATTCAACGGTGAAACCTTCATCTTCAAGGGATTTGGCAAAATGTCGGGCGCTAGAGATAAGAAAGAACAGGCGCTCTTTGTGCCAGGCTCGCCCCGTGATCATTCGTGCGCTTTCAACAAAGGCGATGACATCCTCTTTGGGGTTGGCATCTTTGAGTGCGCCGTAGTTGCGGTGCAGGTGATCAAAGGGGATATAGATGATGCGCTTCATTTATTGTTCCTGCAACGATCACTGCAGTACTTAACCTCATCCCAATTCTTAGCCCACTTCTTGCGCCATTCAAAGGGTAGGTGGCAGCGCAGGCAGGTTTTTGGCTCAAAGCCATTTTTAACTTTAGCGGCGCGGGACATGGGGTTAATCGTAGGTGAGTGTTTTTTGATTGGCCATGCGAAGTTGACTGTGTGAGCTTATTCTTTACAGTGTTGCTCTCTTGGGCAGCTCAAGTCAAGGAGAGAATCAAATGGATGAGAAGAACTTATTAGATTTATGGAACACCAAGCGCTCACAGATTATTAGAGCCCAAATGGCGCCTAATTTGATGCTCATCGGCATCTTTGTTGTGGCAGCTTTTGGCAAATTTGATGGTGCATCAGATGCTGCCAAGTACTTAACAATTGGCGTGGCAGCAACAACTGGAATCTTGTCGATGATTACCCAATACGCAACGATTCGTGAAGCAGAAGCGTTGATGGTCGACCTTAATAGATTAGAAAAATCATCAGAGCTAGCGAAAAAGGTTGGCGGATCACGTGGTCTGCTCTCACTATCTGCCATTGCAATCGTTGGTCTTGGCATTGCAGTGTTCTCACTTGTTGTGTGGGCTGTTCTAGGATAAAGCCATGGAGAAGATAGTCATTGTTGGTTTATTTGCGGTTGCAGTGGCTATCTTCTTGGTTGCATACGAAAAGCCCAGTAAGGCAAAGAAGAAGATAACTGGGCGTGGTGGGGACTTCGAGTCCTAAAGAGTTAGTTAAGACGGCTGTAGGTGTAACTCAGATTTGCCGCTATCGCTACCCAGATTTGGTAGGGAAGTAGTGCAACACCTAAACCGAGAGATGTCTTAAAGGCAATCACTGTTATAGGAATCGTCAATACAACCGTTCCCACAAGTGCAAGGGCTGCAAAGCTTAAGTTGTGGGGGCGATAGAACTGATATGCCCATGTGAGAGCGCATGCAACTGAGAGTGCGAAGAAAGTTAAGTAGATCAGCGTTGTTGCAGTTGCAGCACGCTGGGCAGTAGTTACGGCTGCAACACCAAGGACTATGAAGTTATAAGGCCAGATAATGCCAAAGATGAAATCTGGTGGTTGCCAGGATGGTGCGTTCAGTGTTCGGTACCAGTTATCTCCTGTGTTAACCCAGAGCCCAGAGCCAATGACATAGATAAAGACAATGGCGATACCGATTACGGCTAACAGGTTTTTCATGGATTAATCGTATGGGCAGTTACAAACTTTCGGGTCAAAACTAGGCAAAGAGAAAGACCCGCAGTTACCTGCAGGTCTTTCTCAACTGTAACTCTTTGGTGCGCCAATATGACGTGATGAAAGAGTAGCACGCAGGTATCCACAAGTAATCTAAATAAATATTTCGCTAGATCATTAATTCTCTATCTTGCGCTGGTGGTCCTGTAGCTCAATGGATAGAGCGCCAATATGACGGACTTGGAGGTTGTGGGTTCGATTCCCACCAGGACCATGCTTGTGAAGAAGCCCCGCCTCGTCAGCGGGGCTTTTTTCATTGGGTAGAGGAGTTCATCTCAATTTCTACTCTTATTTGCCTTAAGAATTACTGCCCGTAACCTTTATAGATAAATCTTGCTCTTGCATCTTCTTCATGGGTGTTTCATTCGAGGGATGAAGCGCTGTTGGAGTCAATTTAATTGCTCCAACAGCGCATCCTCAATTAACGTGGGGCTAAGGCCACAAAGATCAAGAAGATAATGATGGTGATCATGAAGACTGCAGCAGATTTGAGTTTTTCTCTCATGATGCTTTATTAATCAGTAGTGGTGTTTCTAGCTCTTCATACTTAGAGATCCATGAATAGCCGCACTCGGAGCAGGTAGTCATGGGACCAAAATCATCATTGACAACAATTTCCAACTCGACGGAACGACAGACGTAACAAGTTGGAAAATCTAGTAATTCAGACATGTGCAACTTCCCTTCTATCGATAGGCATTGGTGTGGGGAAGTAGCTATATCGTCAAGGATGTTGGTTATGGGAAAGGGGTAAGTAGTTGAACCCCAGGTGAACTTTTTAGGAACACAAAAGCCCCCTAGTTACCTAGGAGGCCTTGTGTGCCTTAAGGGGTCTTAAGCTGATTTGGCCGATTGTTCTTTAACGCTCTCGCGTTGGAGTTGTTCATCAAAGCGCTCTATAGAGCGGCGAGAGCGAGAGAAGGTGGCACGCTCCTCTAACTCTAGTTGACCGTAGTGGTCGTTGTTGAGATGGCGATCAAGGCTGGCGTTGAACAGAAACAATGAATGTGACAGATCCATGGATGGATAGTGGGCTATGAAGGTGACTGGGTTGGATGCTGCAGGTTAATTGCAGGTGAGAGTTGGGTGAAGAGTTGTGGGTGTGGCAGAACCACTCTAAGTGACGGAGTTATCTGCTTTAATTGATTCAGGTTTTGTAATGGAGTTGGTAACTCTTGATTTGAAATTGCAAAATCTTGGAGCTCTGGACAAAGAAGACCCCTTCACCGGGGTCTTCTTTCTTATCCACAGTCTTTTCTATAATTTCAAACTCCGTCAGGGCAAGCACGCATTATTCCAATGCAGCTCTGGTGGCGTAATGGCAGCGCAAGAGGTTTTACCAACCGCTAGGTGCGAGTTCGATTCTCGTCCAGAGCTGCACCTTGATTTCAGCGAGAAAAACCATCGCCCCTAGATTAGATTTTGTCCATGCTCGGTGGAATCAACAATGGCCTTTATATACAGGCCCTCAGTGGCTTTTTTGTCATTGCCATCTTTGCTCTGATTTTAAAATGGGTCTTTCCAACTAAGAAAGATCCTGTGGCAAAGGCTGAGCGCAAAGCGCTCAAAGCATCTCTTCGAGAGTTAAAGCGTAAATAAATGGGGCTAGTAATTGTTACTGGGGGATCACGGGGCCTTGGCTTTGAATGTGCAAAAGAGCTGGCATCACTTGGTCATCAAATTGTTTTAGTTGCAAAAGATAAAGCGCGCTTAGAAGAATCAGCCAAGCAACTAGGTGCTGCCTATCGAGCTGTTGATTTAGAGTATCTAGATGCAGCAAAGAGTGCATTTGAAGAGATTCTAGAATCCTTTGGCACACCAGAGATTGTGATTCTGGCCCATGGTGTGATGAGTGCAAAGATGTCTAAGACGCTAAAGACAGATAACACTGAATGGCGACGTGTAATGGCGATTAATTTAGACTCTGTTTTTTGTGCACTTAATATTTTGGCAGCTCCCATGGCAGAGGCAAGAAGTGGCCGAGTCGTTATCTTCTCAGCATGTTTAGGACGTATGTCAGGGCCTGGAAATGCTGGGGGATTAGCTCCCTATCGAGTCAGCAAAGCTGGGGTAAATGCTTTAGTTCGTAACTTGGCACATGAGACAGGTCTTGGTGCACGTGGGTTCTTAGTAGATGCAGTGTGTCCAAATCATTCGCGCACAGATATGGGTGGCCCAGATGCACCACTGTCGGCTGCAGAGGGTGCACAGACTGCTATTTGGCTAGCAACAAGGACTTTTGATGTTAACGGTGTAAGTGAGCAAGAAAAGCTAACAGGAGTACTCTGGGAAGAGAAGAAAGTGGTGCCTTGGTAATGAGAATCAAAAGAGCAGTTGCAACAATATTTATAGCCATCGTGGCCTTGTCTCTCTCTGGCTGCTCTAGCGCAAGTGATATGGGAATGGAGCATGAAGGGCATTCAACCGGGGCCTCAGGTGATTTAAGTAGTGATGAGATTATGTTTTTGCAAATGATGATTCCTCATCACCAACAAGCCATTGATATTTCAGACCTTGCACTAACAAAGAGTGCTGATTCAGAACTTCTAGCACTTGCCAAAAGTATCCGTGATGAGCAGTCGGCAGAGATTGTGAAAATGAAAGCCTGGCTAGATGCAGCAGGTGCTGATCTAGATCCTGGACACAGTATGAATCACAGTATGGGTGGAATGCTCAGTGATTCAGATATAGCAGCGCTCAAGAGCGCAACAGGAAAGAGCTTTGATCTGCTCTGGTTAAAAGGGATGACAGGTCATCATGATGGTGCCATCGATATGGCAGAGATGATTGAAAACTCTAAAAATCCTGAGATAAAAAGCTTTGCTCAAGCCATAGTAAGTTCACAAAGTGAACAAAATAAAGCGATGGCAGCGATGTTAAAGAGAATGGGTTAAAACATGAGTGAAACAATCGTAAAGATTACTGGCATGACCTGTGGACACTGTGAAGGCAGAGTCATCGCAGAGCTTGGCAAGCTAGAGGGAGTCAGTGAAGTAAAGGCAAGTGCAGCAGATGCCCAGGCTGTCATAACTTCTACTGGGGCATTAGATGCAGATGCGATTTCTAGAGCCGTTATTGCTGCTGGATATCGGGTGAGTGCGTAATTAAATAGTTTGAATTAGAAAAAGCCCCACAGACTTCTGTGGGGCTTTTTCATGCTGTAACCCAAGTGAGTTTCAGCGACACCGTAACAAGAGCAGAGTAGCACCCAAAAGTAATCCACAGGAGATATCTGTTGTTCTCTAATTGAAAGTAATAAGACCTAAGTTCCCAACTGTCCGTGTAGCTCAGTGGATAGAGCGACACCGTAACGCAGTTGTAGGTCGTGGGTTCGATTCCCACCACGGGCATATACGCAATGGGGCTTCGCGGCGTTAGCGAAGCCCCTTTTGTATTTGTCTTAACCATTGAAGTTATCTGGCAAGTTGTTTAGGTTTAGCAACATGAGCGATGACGCACTTGGCCTAGATGAGGCATATTCTGTTAAGACGCCTGAAGATAACAAGCGTCTATATGCAAAGTGGGCCGCTACCTATGACTCATCTTTTGTAGATGCCAAGCAG
>RGHD01000044.1 GCA_010024385.1 Actinomycetota bacterium
AGTTTTGCTCTGCGTGCAACGCAATAAGGAATTACTTCATCTTCAACGATTCCAATCAAAGGCGTTGGCGCCCAACCAGTTTTCATGAACTCGCCAAACATCTCTGATGGCGCAACGTCATAGACGCGCTTGCTGCCGGTATCCAACGCTTTGTCTGAATTTTCCATATGGTGAGCGTAATGGTGAAGAGAATTGGTAGCCAACCACCCACACGCTAAACTTCCCTTGTACTCGGAGACGTCGCATAGCCCGGTCGAGTGCGCCTCACTGCTAACGAGGTAAGGTGTTAAAGCCTTCAGGAGTTCAAATCTCCTCGTCTCCGCCAGAAAAATGATTAAAGGAGTTGGCTGTGCCATTGTTTAAGGTAGCAATCGTTGGCGCAGGACCAGCGGGCTATTTCGCAGCGCAAGCCTTACACAATCAACAAAATGAAAATCGCACTTTTGCAATAGACATGATTGAACGCCTTCCCACACCATGGGGATTAGTACGAAGCGGTGTTGCGCCCGATCATCCAAAGATTAAGACAGTCTCTAAAACCTTTGAAAAAATTGCAGCTGATCCTAACTTTCGTCTCTTTGCCAACGTTGAAATCGGAAGTGAGATAAGCGTTACCCAACTTAAAGAAAAATATGACGCAGTTGTTATTGCTACCGGATCGGCTTTAGGTAAGAAGTTAGGCATACCCGGAGAAGATTTACCCGGCTCACTATCTGCGGCAGATTTTGTCCCTTGGTATAACGCACATCCAGACTATGTGGATGTGAATGTCCCGCTTGATTGCGATACGGCAGTAGTAATTGGTGCAGGCAATGTAGCCATGGATGTTGCACGTATGTTGGCACTTGAACCAAGTGAGCTGGATCCAACAGATACGGCAGATCATGCTATTGATGCCTTTAAAGCTAGCGCTGTGCGTAACGTTTATATCAGCGCTCGCCGTGGGCCAGAGCATGCAGCTTTTACTTCCCCAGAACTTCGAGAGCTACCAAAGCTTGAACACACCAATGTAGTTATTAATAAAGAAGATATTGATGCGGCGTTGGTTCGCGCAGGAGCAGAACCTGAAAAAGATGTGAAAAGTAACCTTGATGCAATGTTATTGATTGCCCAGTCACAAAAAAGTGAACACGAGCGCACCATGCACTTCCTTTTCCAGCACACCCCCAAGCAAATCCTTGGCACAGATCGGGTAGAAGGTGTTGTGTATTCAACCCCTCATGGAGATGTCACCATAAAGTGCGGATTAGTTATTACAGCTATTGGCTATCAAGCTGCAGGCATTGAAGGTGTGCCATATGAAAATGGCAAGGTTGTTAACACTAATGGTCGCGTTAATGAGAATTTGTATGTTGTTGGTTGGGCAAAACGTGGTCCATCAGGAGTTATTGGTACTAACAAATCAGATGCTGCTGCAGTTGTTGAACTAATGATCAGCGATTTAAAAACACCTAAAGCCAATGGTGATATTTCGCAGTTGTTGACTCACCAGGTAGTTGTGGATCAAAGTGCGTGGCAAAAGATTAATGAGGCCGAGGTGGCTGCGGGTGAGCCAAAGGGTAAACCTCGGGTTAAGAGTGTTAAGCGCGAGGAGCTTCTAAAGTTAGGTCTGGCGTAACCTTTTTCACTCTGCAGTAATCATGTCGTTACCTAAAAAACACATAAGAGAAATTGAGTACTGCTTAGATAAGTCCATGAAACAAACCCTTATCTCAAGAAAATTCACGGGCTTTGGCGCACTCGCCACGGCCATCGCATTATTAGTCTCATTACTAATTCCAACAGCGCATGCTGCGACTTATTCACTTCCTAACGCACCCACCAATGTCACCTCTTATTTAGGTGCACGTGGAGTTGTTGTTAAATGGACACCTGGTGCAGATGTTGAACCAGGAGTTACAGGTTACGTTGTTTCAGCTGGTGCTGGCTCTTGCCCAATTTATGTTCCAGCCAGTTATCACTCAGTTGTAACCATGCCAGTAGTTGTTGGTCAACCAGGTGGAACGCCATTTGTGCAAGCGGTTAATGCTTATGGTTTCTCAAAACCAGGACTGTCTAAGCAGAGTTTTACTGCAAGCCAATTAGTTAAAGTTGCATCGGCTAGCAATCGCGTATTACAGCTATTGCAATTTAGCGATTTGCACGGAGCGATTGAAACTGGTGGCTCATTTGGAACATCCTTGTTTATGAGCAACTTTGCTGCAGACCGTAAATCAGCAGCTGCCACAATCACACTCTCAGCAGGTGACAATATTGGTGCAGCACCACCAATCTCAACTGAGTTTGAAGAGATGCCAACAATTGAATCTATGAATCTAATGAAGGTTGACGCTTCAGTATTTGGAAATCATGAGCATGACCGTAATTTGGCCCACCTTCAAAAGGTTATTGGGGCATCAGATTTCCAGTGGGTAGCCTCAAATTACGGCGATGATTCTTTAAGTGCACTCAAGTCAGGCGTAAAGGCTGCAAAGTCCTACACAATCATCGATCGTGGTGGTTTTAAGGTAGGAATTGTTGGTGCTAACACCCCAGAAACAATCGAACAGGTATTTCCTGGAAACCTCGATTACACAGATGCGTCAGGGGCCAAGAAAACAATACAAATCCAAGCTGGTGTAACAGGAGTCAACAAAGCAATTGTTGAAGCAAAAGATGCTGGTGCTGAGATTGTTGTTGTTTTGATTCACCAAGGATGGCAAGAAAATGCAGATGGTATTGCCAAGGGTCCCTACAACAATATGGCTGCGCAAATCAAAGGCGCATCAGTTATCTATGGTGCCCATAGTCACCAGACATTTTCGACTTTGATTCCAGGTGGGCGTGGGAAAGCGCCTGTTCTGCTGGGTGAAGTTCGAAATGCTGGTGTTGAATACACACGTTCACAAGTGTGTGTTCAAAACGGCAAAGTAGTCGGTGTTGCATTGCAACACGTTCTCAAAGCTGCATCATCAACGATTAATACCGGAGTTGTCAGCACTGTTACTACTCCAGATGCTGAAGGCGCTGCGTTAGTCAAGAAATATAAGGATCAATTATCAGCAAAGCTTGATGTCAAGATTGGTCAGGTTTCAGGAGTGTTCCCACGTGGTGGCTCTCCAGCAGTAGAACGCTCAGGTGAAACTCCAATGGGTAACTACATCGCTGATTTGATGCGAGCAAAATACAAGACTGATTTTGCAATCCAGAATGGTGGCGGTATCCGTGACACCTTCCCTGCAAAGACTTACATTCCTGCAAACACAGCTCTTGTTCGCACAGGTGCTGGTCCACTGGATGTAACCCTTGGTGATGCTTTCACTGTGTTCCCATTTGGTAACCAATTAGCAACAACAGTTGTAACAGGTGCAAACCTTTGGAAGGCTCTAGAAAATGGAGTCGGTGGTAACTATCCAGGTGATGGTCGATTCCCACAGATTTCTGGATTCAAGTACTCATTTGATGCATCTAAGCCAGTTGGAAGCCGTATAGTCGAAGTGACAAAACTAGATGGAACGCCAATTGCTAAAGATTCAAAGGAGTACACACTCACAACTCTTGATTATGTAATTTATGGTGGTGATGGATATGTAAACGTATTCTCACCAGCACAAGCGAAAGTTAAGGGCGCTCTACTTGATCTATTTGTGGATGCACTCAAGGCCGATATGGCTGCAGGAAAGGTAACTCAAGTTCCTGTTGTTGATGGCCGAATCAAGAAAGTTGGCTAATAGCTAAGTAATCAGACAAAGGGCGTCGGACTATTCCGGCGCCCTTTGTGCTTTACTTATGCACAGTTCACGCATTTTGGCACTGCTTGAAAAGAAGGTAGTATTCGCAGGCTCCATAAAACTAAATAAGCGCGCGTAGCTCAACGGATAGAGCATCTGACTACGGATCAGAAGGTTAGGGGTTCGAATCCCTTCGCGCGCACGAGTTAAGCCTCGAGTGCCTTTCACACTCGGGGCTTTTCTTCTTTTAGTGCGCGATACTTGATCCATGTCCAAGATTCTCGTAACAGGCTTTGAAGCCTTTGATAAATCAGCGCTTAACCCATCAGCTGAGATTGTTAAAGCGCTTAAAGGTGATGACCTTGTAACAGCAATATTGCCAGTAGTTTTTGGGCAAGCAAGTAGCCAACTGCGTGAACTTATTGATCTTCACAAACCTAGTGCTGTGTTGTGTTTAGGCCAAGCTGAGGGAAGAAGTGAGATAACGCCTGAGCGCATTGCAATTAACTTAGATAATGCTCGGATTGCAGATAATGCAGGTAATCAACCTCTAGAGCAGAAAATTAATGCTGATGGCCCAGATGGCTACTTCTCAACACTTCCTATTGAGAAGATAGTGGCATCAATGAAGGCAGCAGGAATCCCTGCATCGATTTCACTAAGCGCAGGAACATTTGTCTGTAATCACATTTTTTATGTGTTGCAAGATTACTTAAAGGATTCTTCAATCAAAAGCGGGTTTATGCATGTGCCGTTGATGGATGAACAACGAAAAGAGTTCCCAACATTGCCAACTATGCCAATTAGACAGATGGTAGCAGGAGTGCAAATCTCTTTGGATTTATTACGGGTAGAGACCACGTAATCTATGGGCTTCAGCAACACGTGCAACGCCAATCATATGAGCTGCTTCTCGCCAAGAAACCTTTTTATCACTAGCCATGTGCTCAACTTCTTTAAATGATTTCATCATGATGTCATTAAGGTTTTGCTTGACTTCATCAGCGCTCCAGAAGTAGTTCTGCTTATCCTGGACCCATTCAAAGTAAGAAACTATTACACCGCCTGAATTAGCTAAGATGTCTGGTACAACAAGAATCTTCTTATCATTAAGAATCTGATCTCCGCCAGGAGTTGTTGGAGCGTTAGCGCCTTCAACAATGATCTTGGCTTTAATTCCACTGGCAGTTTTCTCAGTAATAGAGTCAGCTAATGCGGCAGGGATAAGAACATCAACATCTAAGTGAAGTAGTTCTTCCTGTGTGATTCTGTCTGTGCCAGGCATGTTTAAATTGCCGTTGGCTTGGGAGTATTTCCAGAGTTGGCCAACAGATGAGAATCCTGTAACACCACCGCTGACATCACTAACCGCAACAACTTTAAGACCTAGGTTTTCAAGGGCAATTGCTGCCCAGTAACCCACTTTTCCAAAGCCTTGAATAGCAACAGTTGCACCTTTTTGATCTATTCCTTTTACTCTAAGCGCTTCTATCGTTGAGATTGCAACACCATCACCAGTTGCAGATGTACGACCTAACGAGCCACCTAAAACAATTGGTTTACCTGTAACCACTCCAGGAACAGAAAAGCCTGCATTAACTGAGTATGTGTCCATCATCCAGGCCATGTTGCGCTCATCTGTTCCAACATCAGGTGCTGGAATATCGCGCTCTGGTCCAATGATGGGCAAGATCTCTGATGTGTAGCGACGGGTAAGACGCTCGTTTTCACCTAAAGAAAGTGAATGTGCATCGACTGCAATGCCACCTTTAGCTCCGCCATACGGCAAGTTGGTAAGTGCGCATTTCCATGTCATCAACATGGCAAGAGCAACGGTTTCATCCATATCAATATCTGGGTGAAAGCGAACACCGCCCTTGGATGGACCACGTGTTGTTGAGTATTGAACGCGAAAACCTTTATACATCTCCACGTTTCCGTTATCGCGGCGAAGTGGAACTGCTACTTCAAGGATGCGACGAGGTGTGGAAAGGGTTTGCCAATCATTTTCGGTAAGTTGTAGTAATTCAACAGCTCGGCGTAACTGTGTCCGAGCGGTTTGAAGAGCTGACTCCGTTGTCATTTTCTTCTTCCCTTTAGTTTTTATGAACGCAAAGCTTTAGCAAAGGATTCGAAATCCTCTACCAAAATATCAACTTCCTTCTGTCCGTGGGCTAGCGAGATTAACCACTGCTCATCTAAGCCTGGAGGTGTCATGATTCCCCGGTTAAGTGACCATAACCATGAGAGTTCAGCGATAGCAAAATCTGTGGCTTTGTAATCACGGTAGTTACGAACTGGCTCTGTGGACCATGTAATACAGCCCTTCACACCAAAACCAACTGTGTGTGCTGGTAGTTGGTACTGCTCAATGATTGCATTGATGCGCTCTAGTGCTTGCTGATTGAATTTTTCTGCTTTGACTAGAGAGTCATGCGTAAAGATCACATCAGCAGCCCGAACACCAGCCATTGCAAGGGGATTGCCGTTAAATGTTCCAAAGTGGGCCATTTTTCCATTAGTGACAAAGTCCATGTACTTCTTCTTGCCACCAAAGGCTGCCAAAGTCAGTCCACCACCAATTGATTTAGCAAGGGTAATTAAATCTGGAGTAACTCCTAAACGTTGTGCTGCGCCTTGATGACCTGCTGTTAAACCTGTTTTAACTTCGTCAAAGATTAAAACAACGTTGTATTCATCACAAAGTTCTCGCACTCGTTCTAAGTAACCTTCATCCGGTAAAACAATTCCAATATTTTCTAGAACTGGTTCAAGAATGAAACAAGCGATAGATGAGGCATGCTTTTTGAATGTTTGTTCTAGGGCTTCTGCATTGTTATAAGGAACGACATGCATCTCACCAGGAACAATGCCATTAGGTGTGTAAGGGATTGGATTATTAGGATCACCAATCTTGTCGAGTGGCGGCTTTGTAGAAACAACAAGTGGGTCATAGCTACCGTGATAGCCGCCCTCAATTTTAACTACTGCATTTTTATCTGTTGCAGCGCGTGCTGTTCGAACGGCATACATTGTTGATTCAGTTCCAGAGTTAGTGAAACGAACTTGGTCGATTCCAAAGCGGCGGCAGATGCGCTCTGCAGCATCAGTTGAAATAGGAGATGGAGTAACGAAGAGAGTTCCAGTTTCTAACGCCTTCTTTACTTCCTCAACGATCACTGGGTTGAGGTGACCTGCCAGCATGGCTCCAAAGCCCATGGAGAGATCTAGGAGCTGGCGACCATCGACATCAGTCATCCAGGCGCCCTTAGCGCTCACAATGGAGATTGGATATGGGTCCCAGTGCTGGAAGCTGGAGGTCACACCTAGAGGCAAAGACTTAAGAGCGCGTCGGCTTTCTTGAGCACTCTTACCAGTTTGCTTGGTAAATAACTCCCATTCAGCTTTCAGGAGTTCTGCTACTCGCCCAGGTGAGACAGGAGTAGATGTTGAAGGAACGAATCTGTAAGTTTCTCTGTGATTAGTTTGTGTAAGCATTGGTAAAACTTGTACGGCAAAGGTTTCAGCTTTTGAAACTCGTTTGAGAAGTACTCTCCCGGTTCGGTTTTTAGTTCGTTTGAACTAAGGCTTAATTATCTCATGCCGTTTTTTAAATGCAACCCCCAAAAAAACCGGGTGTGTCATGCGGGAAAAAGGTTAAAAAAGGTTAAAAAAGGGGATAAACCTCAAATTTCCCATTCACCCGAAAAAATTGCACGCTACCGGGACATCTTTGAAAAAAGGGCGAATGATCCTAAAACCTTTGAAGACCTCTGAGTGCAAAAATTCTTGAGTTAGTTGGGATCTTTTAACCCCTTGAAATCGTAAAGCCGATTCGACAATTACGTTGCTCGATTCGACTATAGCCACGTGCGAGGAGGTAAGTACCAAATCTAGGGGCCTTAACTGT
>RGHD01000045.1 GCA_010024385.1 Actinomycetota bacterium
AAATAGAAAAGAACTGCAACGATGATAAATGGGATAATCGTGTAGAGAACTTCAACTGGAATGTTGTATTGAGTTTGCTTTGGAAACTCTGGGCTATCTTTTTTGAGGCGATGAAAAAACGCTGGCCATAAAATTAAAATTAAGGTGAAGACTCCAACAACACCTGCAGCTATCCATGCACCTTGCCATAGCGATAAAGATTGATCATTAACACTTGATAATCCCTCTTCAAAGCCAAGACCTGAGACTTTTGAGCAACCGGTGAGCAAAAACGCCGGGCTCAGAAAGAGGATACCTCGAAGGAATTTAAGCGCTTTTAACGACATAGGGTAAGGATAGAGCGCAAAGCGCGCTTGCGTGGCATCGGCTTAAGGGGCCACCTTCGTGGTTCGTGTCACAGATTCTTAGGGCTTAAAAACTAAGGTGTGGCGCTACTTGCGAGGCCGCCTCTGCCCCATAAGCGCCTTCAAAACGGTCTAAAAACTCTGTACTAGTAAAACGATATTCCTGGGTTCCCATCGTCTCTATGACGTAGGTGGCGATCAAAGATCCCAACTGAGCACATCTCTCATGGCTCAAACCCCAAGCAAGGCCGGCGATAAAGCCTGATCTAAATGAATCTCCGACACCTGTTGGATCTGTTTTTGATTTCTCCTGAGGCACTCCTACTTGCACGAACTCCCCAGCCGCACTTTCGACTTTGGCACCCTTTGAGCCCAAAGTCACCACACGAATTTTCACATGTTCCAAAATCTCACGATCACTCCAGCCCGTCTTTTGCATGGCTAGGGCAAGTTCGTATTCATTCAGGAACAGGTAGGAGGCACCATCAATTAAAAGCTTGATCTCTTCCCCACTCATGCGGGCCATTTGCTGGGAAGGATCTGCAGCAAATGGGATGCCTTCTTTGCGACAGACATCAGAGTGATGCAACATAGCTTGCGGATCATCTGGAGAAATCACGACCATGTCGAATCGTCCAGTTTTTTCCATGATGGGTCCTAATTCAATATTTCGAGCCTCACTCATAGCACCTGGAAAAAAAGATGCGATCTGATTGAGATCATCATCAGTTGTGACCATGAAATGGGCGGTATACAAAGTGGTTGAAACTAGTGCGTGTGATGTGTCAACACCATGGCGTGATAGCCAGGCTTCATAATCTGCCCAGTCTTTTCCAACTGCAGCAATCAGTACTGGATTTAATCCGAGTACACCCATGCCGTAACAGATATTGGCCGCACATCCTCCACGGCGAACATCCAGACTATCTACTAAAAATGAGAGTGATACTTTTTCTAATGAACCTGAGACGAATGAATCAGTGAACTTTCCGGAGAAAGTCATCAAATGATCTAAGCCAACTGATCCCGCTACGCCGATTTTCATGTGGCGATACTAGGGCCTTTTCTAGGCTTTATTAGTTAAATGAGTCGCCGCATGCACAAGAACCTGCTGCATTTGGGTTATCAATTGTGAAGCCCTGCTTCTCGATTGTGTCAACGAAATCAACAGTTGCACCCATAAGGTAGGGATCACTCATCTTGTCTACGATGACCTTGACTGAACCAAATTCGCGGACAATATCGCCTTCTTGATTGCGATCATCAAAGTAGAGCTGATAACGAAGACCAGAGCATCCACCAGGTTGAACAGCAACACGAAGATTCAAATCATCGCGACCTTCTTGTGCCAAAAGTGCAGCTACCTTTGCAGCAGCAACATCGGTTAGGGCAAGACCAGTGGTTGTAATTTCTGTAGTCATTTTCTCTCCTTATTTGGGTAAAGCCTACCTTTCCCTCACCCCTGGCGCGAGTTGTGACTTACCGTCAATATTTGTGGTTTTACCCCACCCTTCTATAGTTCTCCCTATGACTACTGAATCAACTGGCAAAGGCCGTCCAACCCCAAAGCGCAAAGATGCTCAGGCAAAGGTGAAGGTTTCATCCCTGTCCCCTGTTGTCACCAAGGAGCAAAAGCGCGCCCAGAAATTGGCTTCTAGGCAGGCTCGCGTTAACTCACGAGCTGCATATTTACGCGGTGACGAGAATGCGATGCCACTACGAGATAGAGGCCCAGAGCGCCGCTTTGTCCGTAACTACGTTGATGCTCGTCGCTCCATCGGTGAATACTTCCTGCCTATTATTTTTGTTGTTCTAGTTCTGACTTTGATTCAAGTACCTGCAGTTCAATTCGCAGCAATTGCCCTGATGTATGCAGTATTAATTGTTGCGATAATTGATGGAGTATTCTTGGGACGCAAAATTAAGCGCATCATTAAATCCAAATACCCAACGTCTAGCACAAAGGGTCTAGCAATGTATGCATGGCTTCGTTCAACACAGATGCGTCGTCTTCGTGCTCCTCACCCACAAACCAAAGTGGGCGATGTAGTCAATTAAGCTCTTGGGTTAGGGCTGATGTTTTGAGCTGGATCCTTCTCGGGAAGATTGCCCAAAGCTTTATCAATTGCTCTCATAGTCTCGGCATCTAGTTTTACTCCGGCAGCCTTGACATTTTCCTTAACCTGAGATGGCTTGGTAGCTCCCACAATTGCGCTTGAAACATTTGGATTTTGCAAAACCCAAGCAAGAGAGAGCTGAGACATTGTAAGACCCGCCTGATCTGCAATTGGCTTAAGGTTTTGAACCGCAGTTAGAACATCATCTTTCATCCACTTAGAAATCATTCCAGCGCCGCCCTTTTTATCGGTAGCACGTGAGCCGGCAGGAGGCTTCTTTCCTGGTAGGTACTTACCAGTTAGAACTCCTTGTGCCATGGGTGACCAAACAATTTGGCCTATGCCTTCTTTTTGAGAAAGCGGAACAACTTCGGCTTCAATGACTCGCCAAAGAGCTGAGTATTGAGGTTGGCTGGAAACAAAACGGTTATAGCCTTTTGCATCTTGAATCCTTAAAGCTGAGGCGATTTGGCTAGCAGTCCATTCTGAAAATCCGATGTAGTGAACTTTTCCAGCGCGAATTAAATCATCAAAGGCGCTGAGTGATTCTTCCAATGGTGTCTCAAAATCAAAGCGGTGCATTTGATAGAGGTCGATGTGATCTGTTTGAAGTCGCTTGAGTGATGCGTTGCAGGATTCAATAATGTGCTTTCGAGAAAGGCCACGATCATTTTTACCTGGGCCTGTTGGCCAGTAGACCTTAGTAAATAGTTCATATGACTCGCGACGAACACTTTTGAGCGCTTTACCAAGTACCACTTCAGCACGTGTACCTGCATAAACATCTGCAGTATCAAAAGTTGTAATTCCACAATCCAGTGCGGTTTTCACGCACTTGATTGCTGCATCGGCTTCAACTTGTGAGCCATGAGTGATCCAGTTTCCGTAAGAAATCTCGGATACATACATTCCAGTACTGCCAAGGCGACGATATTCCATGCTCAGAACTCTACGACTAAGCGCGCCATGTTGCCAATCGCTGAGCGATGTGGTTGCCTACGCACACAACTTAATACGCCCTTCATTAGGGGAAGTTCGGTGAAATTCCGACGCTGACCCGCAACCGTAAAGTCGGATTACCTAATGATTGGTTTTAGACAAACACCCGCCGAGGTTTGCGGGGTGTGGTCCAAATGTCTTTGAGATTTTTAGTCATCTCATATTCGCGCGGTACTACTCCCTGTGAGACTCTTTCACAATCGAGAGGCCACACAGCAATGAAGTTCAAAGCATTATTGATTTCACTATTAATTCTGGCTACATCAATTTCCTTCATCCCACAATCACAGGCTGCAGGTAAAGGCTGGCGTTACTGGGGTTACTTCCAGGCAGCTCCAGGTGCAACCAAGTGGACCGCAGCCATGACTGGTCCCACAGTTGATATCGCAGATGGCGCAGTTGAGGGATGGTCATTTGTGTTTAGTAGCGATGATGTCCCATCTCTTTCTCCCAAAGTAAAACCAGATTTCGCAAAGATTTGTGCAGGGGTCAAGAGCGATAAGGACACAAAGCGAATCGGTCTAGTCATTGATTATGGCTCAAAGGCTTGGGCACCTAAGGGTGAATCACCAAAGAAAACAATCACTACCTGTGTTCGCACAGCAATAACTTCACAAGGAATTGATGTTCTCGGGCAGGTTACAAAAATCCGTGCTGCATCATCTGGCTTAATCTGTGGCCTAGGTGGCTACCCAGCTAAAGAGTGCGGTGTTGAAATCCCAACACCAAAAGCATTAGTTAAGACCAAGTAATTTCTTTATGAAGAAACTTTCATTTCACCCACTGACGTGGTGGATTTTCTCTGCGGCCGTTGCTTTTGCAATTGCCCGCGTGAACTCCCCAGTCTTTGCCATTGCGGCAGTGGGTGTCATGTCAGTGATTGTCTTCACCCAACGAGATGACGCACCTTGGGGACGATCCTTTAACACCACTGTGAAGCTATCTCTCTGGATCATTGCAATTAGAGCCATTATTGGAGTCCTCATTGGGGTTCCAATTCCAGGAACAACACTTTTCACAATTCCTACACTGCCTCTGCCTAATTGGATGCCAGGTATTCGTATAGGTGGCGCGGTGACTTTAGAGCGCTTAAGTTCATCAATCTCTGAGGGAATCATCATTTGTGCAATTCTAGTTGTTTTTGGTGCAGCTGCATCTTTGACAAGTCCACATCGTTTGTTGCGCGTGCTACCTGTCTATGTCTATGAATTTGGAATTAGCGTTGTGATTGCTACTTCAGTGCTTCCACAATTAGTTTCAGCCGTATCTCGTATTCGTATGGCACAGCGTTTGCGTGGTCAAAAAACCCATGGAGTAAAAGCTTTTAAGCGCATTGCACTTCCATTACTTGAGGAATCACTTGCCAGATCTTTAGATTTAGCAGCAGCCATGGATTCACGTGGTTATGGTTACAGTAAGAAAAGATCCAAGTATCGTCCAATCAAATGGGCACGAATTGATGTGGCCGTAATCATTGCCGGCTTAGCGGTTGTGGGGCTTTCATGATTAAGTTTTCTAACGTTTCACTTATCTACCCAAACTCCACAACCACAGTAATCGAAGACCTCAATCTAGAGATCGCTGAAGGTGAATTAGTTCTAGTCATCGGACCAACGGGTTCAGGTAAATCTTCATTACTTCGCCTCATTAACGGCCTTGTTCCCCACCACACAGGCGGCATCTTGGCTGGAAGTATTGAAGTAGATGGAATATCAACTGCCGAAGTTAAACCTGGCGGGCTAGCTCATTTGATTGGCATTGTTGGACAAAACCCCATTAATGGATTTGTAGCAGATACAGTTGAAGAAGAACTTGTCTTTGGAATGGAAGCGCTCAATCTTTCCAACGAAACAATGCGAAAGCGCGTTGAAGAAGTACTGGATTTAATGTCATTGGCTGCCCTTCGAAATCGCACTATTGCAACCTTAAGTGGCGGGGAACAACAACGCGTTGCTATAGCTAGTGCTCTAGTTGCCCACCCAAAAGTTTTAGTTTTAGATGAGCCAACTAGTGCACTCGATCCAATTGCTGCAGAAGAAGTTCTTTCAATTCTTCACCGCTTGGTCCACGATTTGAGCCTGACAGTTGTCATCGCAGAACATAAGTTAGAGCGCGTAATTCAATTCGCAGATCGCATTGTTCACATCAATGGTGCAGGCACTGCCGTTGTAGGAACCCCTGAAGAAGTCCTGATGAACTCCCCTATCGCTCCTCCAATTGTTGAGCTGGCTAGGACTCTGGGGTTAAAAGAAATTGGTGTTTCTGTGCGCGAAATGCGCCGGATGACGCAGGAATTTAGGGAGTCACATGAACTCACTCAACAAGAATCCGTGAGTGTTTCTTTCAAGCCGTGTGTAAGCATTAAAAACCTCACCATTTCATATAGTGGCAAGAACGCAGTGAATTCTCTTTCAGCAACTATCTATGAAAATGAGATTGTTGCGATTATGGGTCGTAACGGAGCCGGCAAGAGCTCACTACTTCGTGCTATCGCAGGGGTCAGCGATAACGCAGCTGGTCAAGTAATCGTAAACGGTATTGATTCGCAGAAGTTGCAGAGCAAGCAAAGGCGCGAAAACGTTGGCTATATTCCGCAGGAGCCAAGTGATTTACTCTATGGGCAAAGTGTTATTGAAGAGTGCAAGCAAGCAGATTCAGATAATCAAGTTGAAGCAGGAACGACTTTTGCACTCCTCTCTCAACTTGTCCCTGGAATCACGGCCCATATCCACCCCCGAGATCTCTCTGAAGGACAGCGATTAGGTCTTGCTCTGAGTGTTGTTCTATCAGCTAACCCACGTCTTCTTATTCTGGATGAGCCAACTCGAGGTTTGGATTACCAAGCCAAACGCGTATTGACCAAGATGCTTATCGATTTTGCACGCGTCTTTAATCGAAGTGTCATTATCGCTACCCACGATGTTGAGCTTGTAGCTGAATTAGCCACACGAACAATCTTTGTTGCAGATGGTGACATGGTTGCAGATGGAGCAACTATTGATGTTCTCCTATCTTCTCCAGCCTTTGCACCGCAAGTATCAAAGATTATGGCACCGCAACCCTGGTTAACTGTGGCCGATGTGGTTCGAGCTATTGAGGCAGATAAATAATGCGAACAAATGATGTTGTGAGATTTTCTCCAATTGCCACAGCTGTACTCGCATTAGCTTCTTTAATCTCTGCTGCTGGATTTCTGTGGCCATTTTTCTATAACGGCCAATACCTACCACGCACACAACTCTTCTTTTGGGTAGCACTTACAGTTGCATTTTTTCTAGTGATTATTCAGATTTCTAACTCAGCATTAGATGCAAAATCTGTTGCACTTCTGGGTGTTTTATCTGCCCTCATAGCAGCCCTTCGTCCACTCGGTGCAGGTGCCGTTGGAATTGAACCAATGTGGTTTATTTTGATTCTGAGTGCTCGTGTCTTTGGACCCTCTTTTGGTTTCATTTTGGGACTCACATCCATGTTTGTTTCAGCACTGCTTACCGGCGGAGTTGGGCCATGGCTGGGTTATCAAGTATTTGCAGCAGCATGGATTGGAATGGCCGCCGGGTTACTGCCAGGAAAGAAAGTCAGAGGTTGGAAAGAGATCACAATTCTAATTTTCTTTGGAATCATCGCTGCACAGTTATTTGGAATTCTGATGGATCTACAGTTTTGGCCTTGGGCCTTGGGTGTTGATTCTCAACTGTCGTATCTACCAGGCGCTGAGATTAGTGAAAATGTGGCACGCTTTTTCTCGTATCACTTTCTTTTTCGCTTCT
>RGHD01000046.1 GCA_010024385.1 Actinomycetota bacterium
CCCTCCGCGATCAACTCGCAACCCATGTCGAAACTTTCCGCCGCGCTGAAGATCTCAAGAACCACATCAGCACCGAAGGAAAACTCGTACCCACAATCGATTCCGAATACTGGTTTGCCAAGTTCCAAGACTCAAAAGTCATGTCCAAAGCCTGCGATGAGGCCGTTGAAAAGTACAACGCCTTACTCGCTAAAGCTGCCGAAGAAGGCGAAGAAGTTTCGGAATACGTGACGGTCCAAGAAAGAGCTGGCGCTCGCAAATTCGATCAGAAATCCTTTATGGAGAAGCACCCAGATCTCTATGAAAAATTCGTCACCCAAGAGAAATCCATCAAAGGTCGATTCTTAATGACTTCCGTTAAGAAATGGAATCGCACTCTTGATGAAATCAGCCCCGACTTATCTGCAATCCTCACTCAATTCGAATCTGAATTAGAGAAAGTCGAAGGAAATTCAATTACAACCACCATTCACAACCTCTACCTTGGCGTCATCAGCATGCAGGCTTACGCAGACTGGGAAATGCAACTCGCCTCCGCAAATATCAAGAACCTATGCGGCTCCAATGAAGGCATTGAAGGAATCTGTACGTGGAAACGCGCAGAACAAATAGATGAGAAATTCGATCGCAAAGCCCTCGCCGAAGCACACCCCGAAATAGTCGAAGAATTCATGATCACCTCCGCACCCACGAAGGCAGTTATCGTCGAACCCAAGGCGGCTTATCAGGATCAGAGGTAGAAATTCAAACTTCAAACCTTCCGATCAGTAGAATGCAGAAGGTTTACTAATACAAATCATCCCAAGAGACCCGCTAATCGAACCAACTTACACCTCATTGGTAAGTCCTTTGCTCTATTCAACGGTCCTTGCAAGTCCTAATATTGGCAATATGTGCGCATGGGCAGGACCTCTTTCGAGTATTTCTTATTTTCTCAATAAGCTGGCAACAAATGTTGTTGGATGTCTTTTGCTCGCTCTTGTTTTTAGTCTAATTCCCTCGGGCTCAAGTCAAGCTTTTTTTGGACCAAAACCTGGTGAGCCTTGTTCTGTTGCAAAGGAGAAAAAGAACATCGGTGGCAAACCCTTTATATGCGATAAAGGCAAAATCAACGCCCTGAGGTGGATTCCGAATAATCGGATTTCTGACTCTGAAAAAGCGCTGGCTCTAGCCTTTGCTGGTTGCGTTCAAGGTGACTTTAAGTCCGAAAGTATCTACTGGTATCCCCGACTTTATCTTGGCGCGATTGTTTCATATGGATATGCCACCGACGAATTAAAGTACAACAAGATTTTCGACTACGACATCTACAAGTCTGAGTACATCACCGCCACATTTTCTTCCGCTGCCACATTGAGTACTAAGTGGCGCGAACTATCAAGGCTATGGAACTCTGGAGTTACTAATTCTGTTAATAGCTGGAAGCGTGGCGGCTTAAATGGAATCGAAGCGATAAATGCTTCAAAAACATTTGACATTCAGATTGAGGGTATCTGCAAAGTTGCAATGAGCCAAGTTAAACAAAAAGCCATTGACTCAATGCGCAACCCTGAGCAATGGGTATTGTTAGCGTCTAAGGGTCTCTTGCCACTTCCATTTGGCTCTTAAATATTAGACTAGAATCGAAGATTACTAAATTGCTTGGAGACTATTAACAATTTAATCGCCCATACGGACAAGACTTTTTCCCTCCATTAATTGATGTGTAAGAAGAATTGCCATATGTTGAAGTAGAAGAATTTAGACCATTACTGCAACTGGAATATGAAGAGCTTCCGTACCGAGAAGTAGAGCAAGATGTTCCGTTTGAGTAGGACGTATAAGAAGAATTGCCATATGTTGAAGTAGAAGAACTTAAACCATTACTGCAACTGGAATATGAAGAGCTTCCGTACCGAGAAGTAGAGCATGATGTTCCGTTTGAGTAGGTTGTGTACGATGTATTTCCGTAGGTCGAAGTTGACGAACTCACTCCGTTGCTACAACTTGAGTAAGACGTTTTCCCATATTTTGATGTATTACATGAAGTGTAATCTGCTACGGCGTCTGTCGTTGAGATCAGCAGCCCACAAAGAATCACAGAAAGAAAAGAAATTCTAAACACTTTTTTCATAACGTTCTCCTTAAATATCACCGAAATCTATCGGTATTTTCGAATCAAAAACTGAGCTTCCCTTTCCTTTGACCGGACAAATCTTTTGAAGCCAAGCATTGGGAGCCTGTATTTTCGCAAAGTTTGACCCCAGATTGCTTAATTTTCCTTCACTTTATATAAATTAAGGGGACCCAAGATGTTCTGTTACCGAAGTCAGAGGTTAAGGGCAGAATAAGGACTATGGCTTCAAAGATTTCTCCAGCACGTGCAAAAAAACTTTTCTTGAAAAACCAACTCAAACCTTTAGAAGCTTTTGTTAATACTCAGAAACCGTGGAAATCAGAGTGTTTAAAGTGCGGGAAAACTGTAAGTCCAAGATACTCAAAAGTTAGGGCACGTGGCCATCAATGTGCATATTGTGCTGGAAGTAAAGTTGATCCAAAGGATGCCATTAAATTAATAAAAAGCAAAGGATTCAATCCAAGAGTTCCCTATCCTGGTGGGAATAAAAAATGGGCGGTAGTTTGTACAACTTGTAAAAAAGAATTAGACATAGTTTATACAAGTGTTAAATTAGGTTTTGGTTGTAAATATTGCACCGGTAAAGAAGTCCATCCCGATGATGCTAATGACTCTATTGAGAGAAGAGGTTATGAACCCTTAACACCATATCCTGGAGCAAGCACGCTGTGGAAAGTCAGGTGTCGCACTTGCAAGAGAGAGCAGCAAATAAAGATGCACTCTTTGAAAAGTAAAAATAGGTGTGTTTACTGTGTAAATCGGAAGTTAGATTTGAATGATGTTTATAAAAGGTTGGAAGAATTAGAATTTCAACCATTAGAAGATTTCAAAAATGCCACCACTCCTTGGAAGATTAAGTGCTTGAAGTGCAAACACGTTATATACCCTACTTGGGATGGGATGAATCGGAAAAATAGAAATCGAGGATGCGGATATTGCGCCCAAGTACGAGTTGACATAAAGGAAGTTAATAAACTGTTGCGTCAATTAAAGCTCAAACCTCTTGTCAAATATCCTGGAGGCAAAACTTCCTGGAAGTGTAAATGCTTGAAGTGTGGGTGTATTGTGTATCCGAAATACAGCGACTTAAATCAAGGTCAAGGCGGTTGCTCTAACTGCGCTGATTATGGATTGAACTATACCGATAAAGGCTATATTTACTTGATTACCCACCCGTTGCTAAACGCTCACAAAATTGGAATTGCAAATTCCTATAAATCAAGAGATTTAGACGACCGAATGTATAGGCATGAGAAGCAAGGTTGGAAGTTGTATAAGATCAAGAATTTTTCAAGATTACGTAGAGCCTATGATGTGGAGCAGCGGGTGATTAAATGGTTAAGAGTTGAAGTGGGCCTACCGATACACTTGAATGATTTTCAGATACCTCAAGGTGGACATACAGAAACAGTAAATGCCTCAGAGATAGACCTGGTCACAATCTGGGCAAAGGTCGAAGAGTTGAGTAAAGTCAGGTTATGAAAAGATTTCTAGTTGGGTCCTTAGCCCTTTCGTTACTCGTGCCTTTTCCAGCAATTGCAGCCAATACAGTTCCATATAAAAATCAAAAATCAGGCCAGTTCTGCAAAACAGTTGACATCGGTAAGAGCGTGAAATTACCTGATGGTATGAAATTAAAGTGCACTAAGGATGGCGCAAGAGCTAGATGGAAAATGAATTACTGATACCAGATTGGTAAGTCATTAGCTCAAACAAGTGGTCTTTGTTGGACTATTTATGCACAACTTGGACCCTGGATTGATTTAGTCAGAATCCAGTTTCAAGGCCTATATATTATTTTTTTTAGTTTCAGTAGACTCCAGCAATGCAGTCCATGACTCAAACTATCAAGAATGTCTTAACAACTGGTGCCATTTATTCAATACCTCCTTATCAACGACACTATGAGTGGGGGCCTGAGCTTTGGCACAACTTAATTCACGATGTTTTGATTGCTGGAACTAACAAGGACACTGAACCTTCGCATTGGTTAGGTATTTTGTTGTTGAGCCAAGATGAGTCAACACGTTTTCCTGATGACGATTCAAGGACGGCATATTCCGTAATTGATGGCCAGCAAAGACTAGTGACTTTATTGATTTGGTTAAGCGCTTTAGTGCATCATGCAGAAGACACAAAAGAGCAAATCACTTTCAGGCTAGAAAATCTTTGCAAGCTAGTACCTCAAAAGGCTGACCAAGCCGCGCTAGATGTTGTAATGAAAAAACTTTGGCTAGACAAAAAATACCAACCACTGCACGAAAGCAGAGTTTTGCAGGCTTATCACTACTTTCGATTCGCCTTGTGGCTCGGAGAAGATGCACTGCTGGATGAACAGCCAATAAAAGTACCCAAGTTCAAATTAGATACACCAATGATTGAATATTGGACAAAGTACGTTTCCAGTAATCGCGGACGAGACCTAGTCAGAGGTGCTCCAGTGAAAGTAAAGGAGTTGATTGAAGCAACACGCTCACGTTTGTCAATCCACACTTTAATTCATGAACCAAGAATTGATGAGCCACAAGCGATTATTTTTGATACCTTGAATGGTCACGATTATCTGATTTCGAAGGGAGAGAAGAAAAGACAAGGAACCATAAACAAAAATCGAGGTGCCTTGCATTTCAATAGAATGACGAGGCACTTGAAGGACGACAAGTTGGCAGAATTCATTAAAAACGACTTGACGGTAGCGATGTCAATTTGGCCAGTAGCCATCGACAAAAAGCGCTCTGTAAACATACAAGGTGTCGAGGTTGGGTACCCTGCAGCTGCCCTGGAACTAGTATCTTCAATTAGAGAGTTGTCCTCGGGGCCATTTAACCCCTTGGTACTTCATTATCTGGTTGCTTATTTCAATGGGTTACTCGATAGCCAACAGCTCATTTCTAATCTTTTCCTTATAGAGAATTATCTTGTTCGGCAACTTCTCACTTTAAATCCGCTTTCTCCTTTGCGTTCAAAGGTAATGGACATTGCAGGAAATCTTGATGGTAGATTTGATGAGATATCTCTTAAAGAGGCGTTGAGTAAGACTTGGGTTACAGACGAGGAAATCTTGACTGGGGTTGAGAAAAGATCTTTCTACGACGAGTTGGGACCACGAGCGCTTGGTGCCGTGTTTAGAGGAATTGAGATTCAACTTTCAGGCTCAGGTGCGAATAAGTTCAGGGTTTCTAAAAATGAATACACCATTGAACATATTTATCCACGTAAGGCGGGCCGCTGGGAAGACAATTTAACCAATTGGAAATCTAGTCCTAAGAGAGTTGCTCCTTTTATCGACACTCTTGGAAATCTTACGGTAGTCACTCAGGAACATAATTCGAAGGTAGGAAATAGCCAATTGAGACAGAAGCAGGAGCATCCTACTGTGATTGGAGCAAGCGCACCGCTTAGACTTCATGAAGATTGGCTCAGCGCAAAAAAGTGGACAGAGGTAGAAATTCAGGAACGAACATTAAGGTTAATAGGCTACGCGCTCAAGAGATGGCCAAGCCTAGAACTATCCTGAGAGATCTAAAGGAGTGACTTTTCAATAGTCCAAGAACAAACTTAAGTTTGCCTCTTCTCTTGTCTTAAGGTTCACGTCTCAAGTAGTTACGATTACCTGCACGGTCGGAGGTGAAATTCTCCAAACGCGACAAGAAGAAACTTCGTTACCTAAAGTTTAGGCACAGTAAAAAGAGTAAGCCTCATAACTCATTTTAAATCCATAGGTACGACAGAGTTCAGCAGTTAGGTTTTTTAGCCCCGGACGGACATACTCACCAATGGCATTTTCGATGGCATACTCACTCCAGCCACCGAAATCTGATTCCTTTATACAGAATTCATTAAGATCTGAGTTTATCTTGAAAACTTCTTCTCCAGGTGATCCATTTTCAACATTAAATGAGGCATAAAAACACATCTTCCTATCCCCATCCGACTTCTTGAAACTAATTGAATCTACTGACCCAACATAAACGCAAGGCCATCCTCCTTTTTTAACTACCGTTTCTCCACCATCGGACACATCAATATCAGCAAAATTTCCACACCAACCTTGACCACTCATCCTGCTTGCGATATTTGTTGCCAATTCTTGTTCTTCACGCGTATTTTTCTGAACCTGGTATGACCAGTTAAAACATAAAACTGTTGTCACTATGAGAGTTATCGATATCGATTTCGTCGTCTCGCTCTTGGCTCTTGCTCGTCTCAACTGAATTGATGCATCATCACTGCTGAAAGAAGTATTTCCAAATTCATGTCTCATTTTCAGGTCAGCCAGTAGATAATTAGAAAAAGCGATTGATATCCCTACCAATCCAAGCAATATCCATCCAGGAATAAAGTTTTCCCCATAATTACTAATGATCAGTAACCACAAAATTGAAGCAAGAATCGCAAAAAACGATGTGACTTCTCTATATTTTGATTTTTGACTAATTCTCTGTTAAGTGATTCAAGATCTTTAAAAGACCTGATGTTGAATCTTTCCTGCATGGTATTCGACAAATAGATTTTCCAAATGATTCCGATACCTACTGAAATAAGTAATAGGTCGATCACCGAGAACATACTGATTAATATATAGGTCTATCACCAAACCAGAGCAATAATGATGTTTCCAATCGTTAGGGCACCAATAAAGGACCAGACGTTGGAGGAGATGGTTTCTTTTTTGCGGTTGGCGATGGCGAGAGCCAAGATGATGAGGACAAAGAGCAGTTTCATGCCGATCTTTGCGTTATCGGGCAACGGCCATTTCATGGGGTCGGAGTTGTGGAGGGGGTAGCGGATACCGACGAGGGCGATGCCGGCGACGGTGGCGGTGAGGGCAGAATGGACAAGACCGGTTGCGATTGTGGTGCGGGATCGGAGAAGTGAGATGAGGATGCCGGCCATGCCTGCGAGATGTAATAAAAGAAGTATGTTGCGGACCATTTCCATGGATTTCAGTCTAGTGATGCCTTTTTGTTACTCAAGGATGCTGGCTTTAGGGGTGAGGCAGGCGTAGGTTTCGACGGGTCTGGACCCCATCGGGGGGAACAGAGAAAAGGAAGTTCGATGTCGAACGAAGTCAAAGAGAACGGC
>RGHD01000047.1 GCA_010024385.1 Actinomycetota bacterium
GGTAGTTGTTAAAGAATGGTGTGTGACGTCCGCCTTCATCCTTTGAAAGGATGTATGCAGAAGCATCAAACTCTGTGTGAGGTGTGATTGATCCTGGCTTGCAAACAACCTGTCCACGCTCAACATCTTCACGCTTTAGACCACGTAGAAGAAGTCCAACGTTCTCGCCTGCTTGACCTTCATCGAGCAACTTACGGAACATTTCAACGCCTGTAACTGTTGTCTTTTGTGCAAGCTCGCGGATACCAACGATTTCAACTTCTTCGTTGACCTTCACGACGCCGCGCTCAATACGTCCAGTGATAACTGTTCCACGACCTGTAATTGTGAAAACGTCTTCAACTGGCATAAGGAATGGCTTATCAACTTCACGTGCTGGCTGTGGGATAAATGAATCCACTGCATCCATGAGTTCGATAATCTTCTCGCCCCATGCAGCGTCTCCTTCGAGAGCCTTAAGTGCTGAGATGCGAACGATTGGAGTGTCATCGCCTGGGAACTCGTACTTAGATAGAAGTTCGCGAACTTCCATTTCAACGAGTTCAAGAATTTCTTCGTCATCAACCATGTCTGACTTATTAAGTGCAACAACGATTGATGGAACGCCTACCTGACGAGCAAGGAGAACGTGCTCCTTTGTCTGGGGCATTGGACCATCAGTAGCTGCTACGACGAGGATTGCTCCGTCCATCTGTGCAGCTCCAGTGATCATGTTCTTGATGTAGTCAGCGTGGCCTGGGCAGTCAACGTGTGCGTAGTGACGCTTCTCTGTCTGGTACTCAATGTGAGCGATAGAGATTGTAATTCCGCGTTGACGCTCTTCTGGTGCCTTATCGATATCAGAGAAAGCTGTTGCTGCGTTAAGAGTTGGGTACTTGTCATGCAACACCTTGGAAATTGCCGCAGTAAGAGTTGTCTTACCGTGGTCAATGTGACCGATGGTGCCGATGTTTACGTGCGGCTTTGTGCGCTCAAACTTGGCTTTTGCCATTTCGTTTCCTCTTTCGTTTTCTAGTGCTTAGTTATTAGGGGTTGTGCTTTTTATTAGGGTTATTCGCCACGAACTTTTGCAATGATTTCCTTCGCTACGTTGCCAGGTACTTCGGCATACGAATCGAATTCCATTGAATAGCTCGCGCGACCTTGAGTTCTAGAGCGAAGATCTCCGACATAGCCGAACATCTCTGACAATGGAACTAGCGCCCTAACAACGCGGGCACCTGACCGCTCATCCATGGCCTGGATTTGGCCACGACGACTGTTGAGATCGCCGATGACATCACCCATGAAGTCTTCAGGGGTAACAACTTCGACTCTCATTACTGGTTCTAGAATCGCAGGATCAGCAAGTTTTGCTGCTTCCTTAAACGCTGCTAGACCAGCAATCTTGAAAGCAAGCTCCGATGAGTCAACATCGTGATACGCGCCATCAAGAAGAGTTACTCGTACATCTGTAATTGGGTAGCCAGCTAGTGGACCAGCAGCCATACCTTCCTTACAACCTGCATCAACTGAAGGGATGTACTCGCGTGGAACGCGGCCTCCAGTGACTTTATTTACGAATTCATATCCGCCATCAACTTCACCAGTTGGTAGTGGCTCAACAGCAATTTGAATCTTTGCAAACTGTCCAGAACCACCAGTCTGCTTCTTGTGTGTGTAATCGTGACGAGCAACTGCTTTGCGCAATGTTTCGCGGTAAGCCACTTGTGGCTTACCAACATTTGCTTCAACCTTGAACTCACGGCGCATACGGTCAACAAGGATTTCAAGGTGAAGTTCACCCATACCCGCGATGATTGTTTGGCCTGTTTCTTCGTCAGTGTTAACGTGGAAAGTTGGATCTTCTTCAGAAAGACGCTGAATCGCAATGCCAAGTTTTTCTTGGTCGCCCTTTGTCTTTGGCTCAATAGCAACAGAGATAACTGGAGCTGGGAAATCCATTGATTCAAGGATCACTGGCTTAGCTGGATCACAGAGAGTTTCACCAGTTGTTGTGTCCTTAAGACCCATAACAGCAACAATCATTCCTGCACCAACGTTCTCACGCTCTTCGCGCTTGTTGGCGTGCATCTGGTAGATCTTTCCGATGCGCTCTTTGCGATCCTTATTTGAGTTAAGGATTGTTGAGCCAGTTTGTAGAACACCTGAATAAACGCGGATGAATGTGAGCTTTCCTAGGTGTGGGTCAGTCATGATCTTGAAAGCAAGGGCAGCAAAAGGCTCCTTGTTCTCAGGGTGACGGATAACCTCAACTTCAGCGTTGTTCATATCTGTACCGACGATTGATTCAACATCAAGTGGGCTTGGTAGGTAGCGAACTACTGCATCAAGCATTGGCTGAACACCCTTATTCTTGAAAGCTGAGCCAGTAAGAACTGGTGTGAGCTTTGCAGCAAGAGTTGCACGGCGGATACCAGCAATAATTTCAACTTCTGAAAGTTCAGCACCTTCTAGGTACTTCTCCATGACAACGTCATCATTTTCAGCAAGAGTTTCAATCAAGTCGTGACGAGCTTGCTTGCACTTTTCAGCCATGTCAGCTGGAATCTCTTCGATTGTGTAATCTTCGCCTTTTTGTGTTTCCCCGCGCCATGTCAGTGCCTTCATTGCAATGAGGTCAACTACTCCCAGGAAATCTGATTCGTTACCGATTGGAAGTTGTAGAACTAATGCAACTGCATTCAGGCGATCTTTAATCATGCTTACGCACTTATCAAATGAAGCACCTGTGCGGTCTAGCTTGTTAATAAAACAAATGCGGGGAACTGAATAACGATCTGCTTGGCGCCATACTGTCTCTGATTGTGGCTCAACACCTGCAACGCCATCGAATACTGCAACTGCACCATCTAGAACACGAAGTGAACGTTCTACTTCAACTGTGAAGTCCACGTGACCCGGTGTGTCAATAATGTTGATTAGATGCTTATCCCACATACAAGTAGTTGCAGCAGAGGTAATCGTGATACCGCGCTCTTGCTCCTGCTCCATCCAGTCCATCGTTGCAGCACCTTCGTGCACTTCACCGATCTTGTAGTTAATTCCTGTGTAGAAAAGAATGCGCTCAGTAGTAGTGGTTTTGCCCGCGTCGATGTGAGCCATGATTCCGATATTGCGAACCGTGGCTAGATCGATGTTCTCTACTGCTGACACTTATATTCCTCTTCTCGTCGTTTCTAAACTCTTCGGGTTAGTTAGTGATTACCAGCGGTAATGAGCAAAAGCCTTGTTAGCTTCAGCCATCTTGTGAGTATCTTCGCGACGCTTAACAGCAGCACCAAGGCCATTGCTTGCATCGATTAATTCATTAGTTAGGCGCTCTGCCATTGACTTTTCACGACGTGAGCGTGAGTAGTCGATTAACCAGCGAAGTGCCAAAGTTGTAGAACGGCCTGCTTTAACTTCAACAGGTACCTGATATGTAGCTCCACCAACGCGGCGTGAACGTACTTCAACGGCTGGCTTGATGTTATCTAGTGCGCGCTTCAAAGTAATAAGTGGATCTACTTCAGTCTTCTTGCGGCAACCTTCAAGTGCATCATAAACAATTGATTCAGCTGTTGAACGCTTGCCGTGAAGTAATACTCGGTTAATAAGCGCAGTAACAATTGGTGAGTTGTAAACAGGATCTGAAACAACTGGAGACTTAACTACCGGACCTTTACGTGGCATTAGCTAGCCTTCTTCTCTCTCTTAGTACCGTAACGAGAACGTGATTGCTTACGGTTCTTAACACCTTGTGTATCTAGAGATCCGCGAATGATCTTGTAACGAACACCTGGTAGATCTTTAACACGACCACCACGAACAAGAACAATGGAGTGCTCTTGTAAGTTATGACCTTCACCAGGAATGTATGCAGTGACTTCCATGCCACTAGTAAGGCGAACACGTGCAACTTTGCGAAGTGCAGAGTTTGGTTTCTTAGGGGTTGTTGTATAAACGCGTGTGCAAACTCCACGTCGTTGTGGTGAACCCTTAAGTGCAGGTGTGCTTGTCTTCGTGATCTTTTCTGCACGACCACGACGAACTAGCTGTTGAATTGTTGGCACTTCATCTCCATTCGTAACTTCGTTACTGATCTTTATTCACGCTCAATTGCCGACCCACGCGGTCGGGTGTGTTGCACCCACTTCGCATAGGTGATGTAAAAAGTTTTTCAACTTATTCACAGCACAAGCAATAGAGCTCTAAAAAGAGCAGACGCGAAGGGTAACCCAGCGGGCTCACGCGAGGCAAATCGCCCTTTTACTCCTTAGAGCCCCCAGATTTTGGGCAAAGGCCTGGATTTTTACATCCGGGCGTGTCGAGTGAAAATCCCCCATAATCTGGCCCATGAGCACATCAGATCTACTCCTCCTAGGAATTGTCCTATTTGTCCTAATTGATTTCAGCGCCGGGATGGTCATCAACTACCTCAATGAGCGCTCAAAAAACCAGCCCCTAAGCGCCGAAGGCGCAGAGATCTTCAACCCCGAGGAATACGCCAAATCCATGGCATATGGCACTGCCAAATATCGCTTTGAAATGCTCACTACCCTCATTAGTACTGTGGCAATCCTGGCAGCCATCATCTTGGGCGGCTTTTCTTGGCTCGATGCTCAGCTGCGCGAGCGATTCGGCAATGACCTGCTCATTACCGTGGTTTTTATAGGTATTTTGATCCTCATTGCAACTATCGCAAATCTGCCTGCCAGTTATTACTCAACTTTTGTTATTGAAGAAAAATTTGGTTTCAATAAATCAACCAAGAAGCTATTTTTCCAAGATGCGATAAAGCAACTACTTATTTCATTAGCACTTGGACTAGTTCTTCTCTATGCAGTTGCCTGGATTTATCAAGAACTACAAAGCCAGTTCTGGATTATCGCATGGGCACTCTTTGCTGCCTTCTCCCTATTCATGTTTATCTTTGGCACGCGCATCTTCTTGCCAATGTTTAATAAGTTAAAGCCGTTGCCTGAAGGTGAGCTGCGTACTGCTGTTGAAGATTATTGCCAAAAGCAGGGCTTTCCTCTCTCTAAGCTCTACGAGATGGATGCGTCTAAGCGCTCTACTAAATTGAATGCATTCTTTTCTGGAATGGGTAAAGTTAAAATCATTGGTCTCTATGACACCTTGATTGAAAAACTTTCAACCCAAGAAACAGTTGCTGTGCTTGCTCACGAAGTTGGTCACTACAAGCGCAAGCATGTTTACACCATGTTTGCTTTTAGTAATCTGCAAACTCTCATCATCTTCTCACTTATGGGTTGGCTACTCGGTAATCCAAATCTTTCTAAGGCTCTTGGCTCAGATACTCCAAGTTTTCATCTATCGATGCTCGCCTTCTTCTTACTCTTTAGTCCTGTTTCAACGCTGCTGGGCTTGATTAATAATTCATTCTCACGTCGCAATGAATACCAGGCAGATCAGTATTCAATCGACACATATCCAGGTGCTCGAGAGCATATGTATAACGCTCTTAAGAAGCTCTCCCGTGAATCTCTCTCTAACTTAAACCCACACCCGGTTTATGTTGCGGTGCATTATTCACACCCACCAATCCTTGATCGATTGGCTAACCTGCACAAATAACTACTTAATATGCGGTGGAACGGCAATCCCAGCGGCATTTTTAGCAGTAATTGCGCTCTCGCGAATAGTTTTCAACGGAATGATTCCTGCCCACAGAGGCAGGTCTAGATCTTCTTCATCATCGGATGGATCACCACTTCGCGCCTTAGCTGAAATCTTCTCCAAGCTCAGTTCCGCAATCATGGTTGCTGCAGATTCTTTCTTAGTTAGCCCGCGGCCGTATTCCCATAGACCTGGAACAAGCTTTGTGGTTATGCGCTCTAGGGCAAGATCCTTTTCATCTTCTTTTAGCGTTCGAGCTTTTCCAAAGATCATTACTGATTCATAGTTCATTGAAGAATTAAATGCCGAGCGGGCAACGACGATTGCATTGAGCTGAGTGACTGTCACACAGAGATCTATTCCCTTAGCAATTGCCATCATGATACGAGAGCCAGTGGAACCATGAATCAGAATTCGGTTTTCATCTCTAGCAAACCCCATGGGCACAACAAAAGGTGCGTTGATATCTGGATCGATGAAACCAACGTGTGCAACGTATTGGGAATCAAGTAGTTGGTTGATATTTAAGCGATCGTGAACTTCTCGATCAGAGTGGCGCTGCACATGGAATTTCTCATCGTTGCTCATTCTACAAGTGTAATAAAAAAGGCTCCCCAAAGGGAGCCCTTTTCATTTAATAATTCTTTAACGAGGGATTTCTACCTCATCAAGACGTACTGCTTCACCTGAACCCTGTTGGTCAAATGGTGTGAAGTCATATTCATCATAAGCTGCATAAACAGCGGCCTTAGCTTCCTCTGTTGGCTCAACACGAATGTTGCGGTAACGAGCAAGACCAGTACCTGCTGGAATCAACTTACCGATGATGACGTTCTCCTTTAAGCCAAGCAATGGATCACTCTTCTCTGAAAGCGCAGCATCGGTTAGAACACGAGTTGTTTCCTGGAATGAAGCAGCAGATAACCATGATTCAGTTGCAAGTGATGCCTTAGTGATACCCATTAGTTCTGGGCGACCTGAGGCTGCCTTTCCACCAGTAGTAACTACGCGACGGTTTTCAGCCTCAAAGCGTCCGCGCTCAACAAGCTCACCTGGAAGTAGATCAGCATCTCCTGCTTCAAGCACTGTGATGCGCTTTAACATTTGGCGAACGATTACTTCGATGTGCTTATCGTGAA
>RGHD01000048.1 GCA_010024385.1 Actinomycetota bacterium
CCTGTGTTGCCGTGATAGGAACGATAAGTAGAGAGCACCTTGTGCTTGTGGGTGTGTAAGCGGGCCATGCGAATCGCATTTTCAATCGCATCTGCCCCAGCGTTAGTAAAGAAAACCTTTGCAAAGTGATCGCCAGCTAATTCAACAACGCGCTGTGCTGCTTCATTGCGGGCATCATTGGCATGTTGCGGTGCGATAGTTGTCAGAACTTGCGCTTGATCTTGAATAGCTTTGACAACTTTTGGATGTTGGTGGCCAATGTTTGTGAAAACTAACTGTGAAGAGAAATCTAAATAGACTTTGCCTGCATGGTCCCAAAACCTAGATCCTGAGCCACTTGCAATAGGCATAGGAGAAATAGCACCTTGGGCAGACCATGAGTGGAATACATATTTATGGTCAGCAGCACTTACGGCCTCTTGCTTTGCTGGATCGCTAATTGGTGCACTCATGAAAGTTAGCCTTTTATCTAGTAGGTAGCGCCATCTTAACGCCTGAAGTAGATTGCACCTATGACGCAGATTACGCATTGGATCAACGGCGCCCCAGATACGAAAAAACCAGAACGCACGGGAGATATCTATAACCCAGCCACTGGAAAGGTAACTGGGACTGTGGCCTTTGCAAATGCTGCCACCGTTGATTTAGCCGTATCTGCAGCAACAGCAGCTTTTGCCGAGTGGCGCCATAGCTCACTGACTAAGCGCACACAGGTCCTTTTTGCTTTTCGTGAGTTAGTTGCACAGAACAGAGAAAAGATTGCTGCTCTTATCACTGCAGAGCATGGAAAAGTCTTAAGTGATGCTGCAGGTGAAGTAACACGGGGTCTTGAAGTTGTTGAGTTTGCTTGTGGCATTCCACATCTACTCAAAGGTGGTTTTTCAGAGGAAGTTTCAACTGGCGTAGATGTCTATTCAATCCGCCAAGCACTTGGCCCCGTTGCAATCATCTCTCCCTTTAACTTTCCAGCGATGGTTCCAATGTGGTTCTTCCCAGTTGCCATAGCTTGTGGAAACACTGTAGTTGTTAAGCCTTCGGAGAAAGATCCATCTGCTGTGATGTTTTTGGCCCAGCTGTGGAAAGAGGCAGGGCTGCCAGATGGTGTTTTCAATGTTGTGCATGGAGATAAAGAAGTTGTAGATGCGCTTTTAATACACCCAGGAATCAAATCAATTTCATTTGTGGGATCAACTCCTATTGCACGCTATGTCTATGAAACTGGAACTAAAGCTGGAAAGCGTGTTCAAGCGCTGGGTGGGGCCAAAAACCACATGATTGTTCTTCCAGATTGCGATCTAGAACTAGCAGCCGATGCAGCTATTAACGCAGGCTTTGGCTCTGCAGGAGAGCGTTGCATGGCAATCTCTGCAATCGTTGCCGTTGAACCTATTGGAAATGCATTGGTTGCACGAATTAAATCCCGCATGGCAAACATTGTTACGGGCGATGGCACAAAGGGCAGCGACATGGGCCCACTTGTCACAGCAGTTCACCGCGACAAAGTTGCTTCTTATATTGAGGCTGGAGCTAAAGAAGGTGCAACTGTTGTTGTTGATGGCCGTGATCTAAAAGTTGATGGCGATGGTTTCTTTCTTGGGCCAACTCTGCTCGATAACGTCACACCTAAAATGTCGGTCTATACCGATGAAATCTTTGGTCCGGTCTTGAGCATTATTCGCGTTAATACCTATGACGAGGCGTTGAATTTAGTTAACTCCCATCAATATGGAAAAAGGTGTTCATTTCTTTACTCGCGGCAAAGTTGTTACAAGCCGCTGGTTAGATCCAAGCCATGGTGGAATTAACTTAGGTTTCCCACAAAACGACTAGAAATTGACGCCCAATTGCGCATCAATTAACCCTTATCAACGCTCTAAAGGTAAGATTGCCCCTGTGATGGCCGGTAACTTGGCCTCAAGCAATGTTTAGTTGATCAGTTGAAACCAAAGGTTTCCTTAGGAAAGTAGTTTTCGTGGCCAAAATTCAAGCGCATCTTAAAGACCTGCCTGTTAAAAAGCGCGAAAACCTTCGCAACGTTGCCATCATCGCCCACGTTGACCACGGTAAAACAACTCTAGTTGATGCCATGTTGTGGCAGTCAGGTGCTTTTGCTGCCTATAAGAAGCAAGACGAAAGCAATGACCGCATGATGGATTCAATGGATCTAGAGCGCGAAAAGGGAATTACGATTCTTGCTAAGAACACTGCTGTTAAGCGCGGTGACACAATCGTTAACATTATTGATACACCAGGCCACGCAGATTTTGGTGGCGAAGTTGAACGTGGCCTTGAAATGGTTGACGGGGTTATCTTGCTTGTGGATGCATCAGAAGGACCACTTCCACAAACCCGTTTCGTTTTGCGCAAGGCGCTAGAGAAGAACTTGCCAGTTATCTTGTTAATCAACAAGGTAGACCGTCCCGATTCACGTATTGCTGAAGTTGTTGATGAAGCATATGAATTGTTCTTAGATCTAGATGCAACAGAATCACAGATTGAATTCCCAGTTGTCTATGCATCAGCTAAAGCTGGTCGTGCATCACTTAAGCGTCCAGCAGATGGTGGGATGCCAGAGGAGGAAAACCTGGATGTTTTATTCGATACCATCTTCTCTGCAATTCCAGCACCTGAATATCACGAAGGTGCTCCGCTTCAGGCACACGTAACAAACCTTGACTCCTCACCATTTCTTGGACGTTTGGCGTTATGCCGCGTGCGCGAAGGTGTCATTAAAAAGGGTCAATCTGTTACTTGGATTAAGACTGATGGAACTACTGAGCGCGTGAAGGTTTCAGAGCTTTTAATTACTGAAGCACTCGATCGTGTTCCAGCGCTAGAGGCTCACCCAGGTGACATCATCGCTGTGGCAGGTATTGAAACAATTACTTTGGGTGAAACCCTTGCAGATCTAGAAAATCCACATGCATTGCCGTTAATCATCGTTGATGAACCATCAATTTCTATGACTATTGGTATCAATACTTCTCCTCTTGCAGGCAAGAGTGGAAAGCTGCTTACAGCACGCCAAGTAAAGGGCCGCCTGGATGCAGAACTAGTGGGTAATGTTTCATTGCGCGTGTTAAACACAGAGCGTCCTGATACATGGGAAGTTCAAGGCCGCGGAGAACTCCAGCTTGCAGTGCTTGTTGAAATCATGAAGCGCGAAGGTTTTGAACTCACTGTTGGTAAGCCACAGGTAGTTATCAAGAAGATTGATGGCAAAGTACATGAACCGATGGAGCGCTTAACTATTGATGCACCTGAAGAGTACTTAGGTGTTCTTACACAGTTGATGGCACTTCGTAAGGGCCGTATGGAACAAATGGTTAATCATGGAACCGGCTGGATCCGCCTTGACTACAAGGTTCCTTCTCGTGGACTTATTGGATTTAGAACTGAGTTCTTAACTGAAACTCGTGGAACTGGATTACTCCATCACGTATTTGATGGTTACGAACCTTGGTATGGCGATATCCGCACACGTGGAACAGGTTCACTTGTTTCAGACCGTATGGGAACAGTTACTTCTTATGCACTCTATGGAACACAAGATCGCGGAACAATATTTGTTGAGCCAGGCGATGAAGTCTATGAAGGTATGGTTATTGGCGAGAACTCTCGTTCAGATGACATGGATGTGAACTGTGTTCGTGAGAAAAAATTGACAAACATGCGTGCATCAGGCACAGATGAATCAGAGCGTTTGATTCCGCCTAAGAAGCTCAACATGGAAGGTGCTCTTGAGTTCTGCCGTGAAGATGAGTGCGTTGAAGTTACGCCAGCTGTAGTTCGCATCCGCAAGGTTGTTCTAGATGGTGCCGAGCGTGCCCGTACTACCGCGCGCCAGAAGAAGGCGAACCTGAACGCTTAAGCCCAGTTTCGTCAGCCCTCTAGGGTTGAATTCTCACTATGAGTAAAGCGCCTTTTTCCTTCCTTGCACCTAGCGCTCCTCGAACCATACCTACGCTTTCACCTGATCAAAAAAGTGCAGTTACACATCGCGGATCTCCATTAGTAATTCACGGTGGACCTGGCACAGGCAAAACAACGGTTTTAATTGAAGCTGCGCTATCGCGTATTGCACAAGGCCAAAATCCAGATTCAATTCTGCTTCTTACCTTTGGTCGCGAGCGCGCCTCTGAATTACGTGATGCCATCGCACTTCGCACGACTAAAACTATGTTTGAGCCTTTAGCTAGAACATTTCACTCACTAGCTTTTTCAATTATCAAGATGAAAGCAAAGGATGACCCTGAACCCATTCTGCTCAGTGGTCCAGAGCAAGAGAGTTATATCAAAGAGCTCTTGCAAGGAGATATTGCAGATGGCTATAAAGAATGGCCAGAAGATTTACATGCTGCGCTCACCACTAATGGTTTTGCCCGCGAGCTTCGCGATTTAATCTTACGTGCATCTGAGCGAGGTATCTCTCCTGAAGGCTTAGAAAAGCTTGGTGTAAGTGAAGGCGAGAAATATTGGCCAGCTGCTGCAAAGTTTTGGAAACGTTATTTGAATTCAATGGTAATGCGCGAGATAAGTGCAACTGATGCAAAGCTGCGCATTGACCCATCAGAATTAGTCTCACGAGCCGCTATTCATCTTCACAACAACCCAGATCTTCTCTTTGCTCTGCGAACACGCTTTACGACAATCATGGTTGATGAGTTTCAGGAATCAGATCCAGCTCAGCGCGCACTGCTGGCCATGCTCACTGGTGAGGATGTCATCATCGCTGCTGATGCAGACTCTGCAGTTGGACGCTTTCGCGGAGCAGATCCTGATGGCTTATCTGCTGCCCTTGATCCATACCGGATGAAAGAGATTGTTTTAAACACAGGCTTTAGAAACTCAGCAAGTATCTTTGATGTGGGATTGAGCTTTGCATTGAGTATGAAGGGTGCACAGACCACGCGCAAACGCAGCTGTGGCAATGAAAATAAGGGCCAAGTGCAGGTCCACCGCTTTAGATCAGGGGCAGAAGAGGCAGCATTTATCGCCCACCAGTTCCGTAGTGCGCATCTTCGTGAAGGTATTTCATATAGCAACATGGCAGTTATTTTGCGCAGCCCTGGAATACAGGCTCCATTACTACGACGAGCTTTTTCACAAGTTGGCATTCCCGTTGCATCTGAACTTCAAGCGCTAGCTGGCAATCCCGCAATTGCACCTTTCTTGCTTTTAGCCCGAGTTGCACTTAAACAACAACCGCTTAACTTTGATACTGCTGAGCGTTTGCTGATGAGTGAATTTGGCGGGGCAGATTCAATTTCATTACGCCGAATTCGAAGAGCGTTGATTGCTGCACGCCCAGATGGTGATGATCGCACGGGAACACAGCTGCTCATTGCCGCCCTTGATTCCGGTGAGTTGTTTATTGAAGGTGCAGCGCAGATTATGCGCGTGCATGAGCTACTTGAGAAAGCTCGAGCAGTTGCTAGAAATAAGAAAGCAACGGCCGATGAATTGCTGTGGGCGATTTGGGATAACGCTCTTACAAGTGATGGAGCGAAATTAGCTAGCACATGGCGCAATCAAGCGTTGCGTCCTGGGGTTCGCGGGGCTGCTGCAGATCGTGACCTTGATGCAATGATGCAGTTGTTTGAAAGCGCGGCTAGATATTCAGAGCGCTTCCCACTTTCAGGCCCAGGGGCCTTCATCGCGCAGATCGCAACGGAAGATATTGCTGGCGATGTAATTACGGCTAAAGGTGTGAGAGCTGATTTCGTAGAAATCCTTACTGTGCACAGTGCTAAGGGACGTGAGTGGGATTTAGTTGCAATTGCCGGATTACAAGAAGGTGTGTGGCCAAACCTTAAGCAACGCTCCTCACTACTTGGAGCAGAGCGTTTAGTCGAGCGCAAGCGCAACCCTGATATTGCCCGCGATCAACTAGATGTCATTGCTGCTAGCGGTCTATTACAAGATGAAGAGCGCTTGTTTCATGTGGCGCTAACCCGCGCCAAACAATCATTATTTGTCACTGCCGTGCAGGCAGAAGATGAAGAGCCTTCAGCGTTCTTTGAATCTGTGGAAGTTCTAGTAAAAAAGATTGATAAAGATATAGAGCCAGTTTTAACCAAAGTACCAAGGCCAATTACGCCACCTGCCCTGGTAGCAGAACTTCGCAGCCATCTAGATAGTGAACATGCAAAAGAAGCAGCTTCATTGTTGAAAGTTATGGCAGTTGAAGGAATCACTCTGGCAGATCCTGACAACTGGATTGGATCCCTGCCAATGAGTACAGATGCTCCAGTCATTGATCCTGATTTGGAAGTTGTCGTCTCTCCTAGTGGAGCTGAATCATTTGTTGAGTGTGGAGTCAAATGGTTCCTGCAAAATAATGGTGGAACCGATGGTGATAGCACAGCGCAAATTTTGGGTTCTGCCATTCACGCATTTGCTGCCAAGATGGTGCAAGAACCTGGAACTTCAAAGCAAGATTTGATTGCAAATCTAGAGAGTTCATGGAAGCTCATAGATCCAGAGTCTGGCTGGGTCAGTGCTTCACATCTTGAGAGAGCTGTGACAATGCTTGAAAAGTTTGTCACCTACCACAATGAATCTAAACGTAAAGTTGTTGATGCTGAAATTAGATTTGATGTGAAGTTAGGTCGAGCTCGAATACGGGGAAGTGTGGATCGATTAGAAGTTGAAGCCGATGGATCTCTTTTCATTATTGACTTCAAAAC
>RGHD01000049.1 GCA_010024385.1 Actinomycetota bacterium
AAATTTCACTAAATAATTTATTTGAAATCGAAAAAAATAGAAAAAATATTAAAAATTACGTATTTTCCCCAAAAGCACGATATCTCTCCCTCGCCTTGAGGGTTTGAGCGTGATTTTTCACTTTCAGCGGCCTTTTCGAGAGCATTTTTGTCAGTTTTTATGTCGAATTTTCGCAAAATTGGGAAAAAACCGGCCAGTAGGGCCACCGAAAAGATGCAGATAATTCCGCCAGCAGTGACGGAAAAAGTTAAGGAAAATGCTGCCGCCATACCAGCTGCGCGCATTTGCCCAGCCAACGGTCCAAGTGAATATGAGAGCAATTCGATCCCAGCTAGGCGTCCACGCAAATTATCGGGAATCGTTTGGTTCCACATCGCTGATCTGAACAGGGCACTGACCATGTCTGATGCTCCGGCCAATGCTAGGAAAAGCAGCACCAGGGCTAGGTAATTTGTGGCACCGGCCAATGCGATAGCAGCGCCCCAACCTATGGCTGCCCAAATAATTGCACGGCCATAGAAGCGAACGCTCTTTGTCCACCCACTTGTTAGGACAATTGCAACAGATCCAACGGTGCCTGCGGCATAGAGCAAACCAAGTGCCCATGGCGCACCCAATTGATCTGCCCAAAAAGGTATGAGCGCTGTCGGCATTGCAAAAAACATTGCAGCAAGATCGATTAAATAAGTCGCCAATAAATCCTTGCGAGCAAAGGAGTATTTGATTCCCTCCATAAGCCCTGCCAGAGATGGCTTTTCAGCCTCTTTAGATGGTGGGATATTGCGCATCATGGATAGCAAAATGAGTGAGATCACAAAGGTTGCAATGTCTGCGACATATCCCACGGCTACTGAATACGTTGAAATTAATACGCCCCCAATTGCTGGACCAACGATGACTCCAGCCTGCCATCGAAGACTCATCAACGCCGAAGCTGCTGCCATATCTTGATGATCAACAAGTCGGGGCAAGGCTGCTGTCATCGCCGGTTGTCGAAGGCCACTGACAGCTGCAAATAAACCTGCAACTACATAAATCACAATAATGCTGGGGGAGGAACGAAGGGAGTTAATCAGCAGAATTGCGGTGAAAAATAGGGACAGGAATTCGGTGATCCATATGAGTTTTTTGCGATCAATAGCATCGGCCAGGACCCCGCCGTAGAGGCCAAAGACAACGAGTGGAACTATTTCAACCAGCCCACTTATCGCCACAGCAACATAGGAGTTAGTGAGCTCTTTAATCTGAAAAGGAATGGCAACATAGGTAATCATTGAGCCGAAATATGAGATCAGACCCGATGTCCATAGATTGCGAAAGTCGGCTGATTTGCGCAGGGGAGATAGGTCTATCGCGTATTTAGCCACAAGGGTGAGATTAGTTGAAAGTGTGTTCGGGCGCAGGAAAGTGCCCAGCTTTAACATCTGCCGCAAATTCACCAGCAGCTGCCAGCATCTCTGCTCGCATATTTCTATAGGCCTTAGCCAACTTAGGTGGATTCTTTGTAATACCCATCATGTCTGTCCAGACCAAAACCTGGGCATCACAATCAACCCCAGCCCCAATTCCAACCGTTGGGACCTTCAGAGCTGCAGTAATTTTCGCCGCTAATTCAGCAGGCACTAACTCTAAGACAATGGCAAAGGCTCCAGCTTTTTCAAGGGCAAGTGCTGCTTGCACAATTGCTTCTCCATCGGTGCGACCTTGGACTCGATAACCACTTAATAAATGCACGGCTTGTGGAGTTAAACCAACATGGCCCATCACTGGAATTCCAGAGGCCACTAGTTTTTCAACAGTTGCAATATGTGGGCCTTCAATTTTCACGCCCATCGCCCCTGCCTCTTTGAAAAAGCGGGTGGACGTTGCAAGTGCTTGTTCTGGTGAGGACTCATAGGAACCAAAGGGCAGATCGGCAAGGACTAAAGCGCGCTTGGAAGCTCTCACAACTGCGCGGGTCAATGGAATTAGCTCATCGACTGTTACAGGGATCGTGTTGGTCTCAGCGAGAAAATTGTTTCCTGCACTATCGCCAACAAGTAAGACTGGAATGCCGGCTTCATCAAATATCTCGGCGGTCATCTGCTCATAGGATGTGAGCATCGCCCATTTTTCACCGCGGAGCTTGGCCGCTAGCAGATCGGCGATTGTTACGCGTCTGTGCAGCGCGCCACCATAAAGACTTTCCATTTACTGTCCTCTCCTCGAGGCTGCTAAGGGCAGTCCCCGGGTACAGGCACAAGGGTACCCCCGTTACACTTGAAAAATGAAGTTGCGCGTGGCGCTAGCCCAAATTAACCCAACGGTTGGTGACCTCGCGGGCAATGCTGAGCTCATCGCACAATCGGTAAAAAAATCCCAAGAACAAGGCGCCAATCTGATCGTCTTTCCAGAGATGATTGTGACTGGATATCCAGTAGAAGATTTAGCGCTTCGTCCATCTTTTCAAGCAGCCAGCATCAAGGCTATTGAAGAGATTGCTGCGGCAATCACAGGTGATGTGGTGGCAGTTGTTGGCTACCTCGATAAAGGGCCAACAAACTGCGTTGCAGTCATTCATGACGGACAAATTAAGGCCAGGTATATAAAGCGCCACCTGCCCAATTACGGCGTCTTTGATGAGTTTAGAAACTTTGTAGCAGGAGATGAGTCCCTTGTAGTTCGAATCCATGGGGTAGATGTCGCTATTGCAATCTGTGAGGATATTTGGCATTCACTCGAAGCAATTAGCGCAAGAACTCCAGGTCTTTTAGTTGTTCCCAATGGCTCACCATTTGAGAGAAACAAAGATGATCTTCGACTAGCTCTTGTGCAAAAGCGGGCCAAGGAAATTGGCGCACCCGTTGCATACGTCAACATGACAGGTGGCCAGGATGACTTGGTCTTTGATGGCGACTCAATTGTTGTCGGCAAAGATGCAAGCCTGCTTGCAAGAACTGCCCAATTTGATGATGAGCTAGTAGTAATTGACATAGATTGCATCGAGGGATCCTCAAAGCCAGATGTTGTTATCTCACAAGAACCGGTAGTGCATACAGATTCACTCAAATCTTCAATTGCAACGCCTCTTTCAGATGAGGCAGAAATGTGGGCGGGCCTTGTTATGGGGCTTCGCGATTACGTTGGTAAGAATGGGTTCAATTCTGTTGTCATCGGTTTATCTGGTGGTATCGATTCAGCCTTAGTTGCCGCCATTGCAATTGATGCATTAGGTGCAAAGCGCGTTAACGGAGTTGCTATGCCAAGTAAGTATTCCTCTAGCCATTCGGTTGAAGATGCGCAGGCGCTAGCAGATGCCACAGGTATTCACTTCAGGATCACTCCCATAGCCCCCATGGTTGATGCCTACATGGGAAATATGGTTCTTAAAGGTTTGGCTGAAGAGAATCTGCAGGCAAGAGTTCGCGGAACCACACTGATGGGCATCTCTAATCAAGAAGGACATCTTGTTTTAGCAACAGGAAATAAGAGCGAACTAGCTGTTGGTTACTCGACTCTTTATGGTGATGCCGTTGGTGGATTTGCTCCCATTAAAGATATTTACAAAACTGATGTGTGGGCGCTGGCAACATGGCGAAATGCTCAGGCAGTTGCTTCAGGACAAACCGCCCCTATTCCACAGCGCTCAATAACTAAAGAGCCAAGCGCAGAACTGCGCCCAGACCAAAAGGATTCAGATTCATTGCCGGACTATGCACTTTTAGATCAAGTCCTTCGAGCCTATGTTGATGAGGACCATGGATATGAGGCTTTGCTTGCAGATGGCTTTGATCCTGATTTAGTGCGTCGCGTTATCTCATTAGTCGATAAAGCTGAATTTAAGCGTCGCCAATATCCACCTGGCACCAAGGTTTCAGGCCGCGCATTTGGCAAAGATCGTCGATTGCCAATGACTTCACGCTGGAATGAGAAGTAGTTTTTGCGGCAACTTGTTTAATGCAAACGATTGGCAACTCGCACTATTAATCATTGCCAGTAGAATTGAGCTATGAAATCAATCATCAACTGGTTATTCACGCGAAATCGCGTAGTTGATTTCTGCCTCTCCTCTTCCTGCAGTTGCTGATTTTCTAGCCCGCTTTGCCTGCAGTTTTAACTATCTATTTCAATTTATCTAGGGAGAACTATGAAGATTTATAACAGCATCACAGAAATTTTTGGAAACACCCCACTTCTTCGCATCAACAAGATTACAGATGGCGCGGCAGGAAATGTTTATGCCAAGTTGGAGTTCTATAACCCAACATCTTCTGTTAAAGATCGCCTCGGTGTTGCCATGATCGATGCAGCCGAAGCAAGTGGTGAGCTAAAGCCTGCTGGAACAATTGTTGAGGCAACATCTGGAAACACAGGAATTGCAGTAGCAATGGTTGCTGCAGCTCGTGGATATAAGGCAATCATGACAATGCCTGAATCTGTTTCAAAAGAGCGTCGCAAGCTCATTCGTGCCTACGGCGCAGAGTTAGTACTCACCCCAGCTGCTGAAGGCATGAAAGGCGCAGTTGCTGCTGCAGAAAAACTTGCAGAATCTGGTGCTGTCTTAGTTCGCCAGTTTGAAAATGCAGCGGGACCAGAGATTCACTACAAAACTACAGGTGCTGAAATTTGGCGCGACCTTGATGGAAAAGTTGATGCATTTGTTTCAGGAATTGGTACGGGCGGAACTATTACTGGCACGGGCCGCTACTTAAAAGAGAAAAACCCTGCAATTAAAATCTTTGGTGTTGAGCCAGCTGCATCTCCAATTCTCAATGGTGGAGAGCCAGGACCACACCCAATTCAGGGAATTGGGCCTAATTTCATTCCTAATATTTTAGATCGCAGCATCTATGACGAGATCTTGGATGCAACTGCTACTGATGCAATTAAATATGCACGTCGTGCAGGAGCAGAAGAAGGATTCCTTGCGGGAATTTCATCTGGTGCAACATTGTGGGCAGCATCAGAGATTGCAAAACGTCCCGAGTTTGCAGGTAAGAACATTGTTGTGATCTGTGCTTCAAATGGTGAGCGCTATCTATCAACAGTTCTATATGAGGACTTGGTTGACTAATTCATGGCAATTCTAAAGCGCATCATTGAAGACCTTGATAACGCGATCAGTCATGATCCTGCAGCGCGAAATCGCTTAGAGGTCGCTTTGGCATACCCAGGTGTTCACGCGGTTTGGGGACATCGGATTTCACATTTCTTATGGAATCACCGGCTTAAGTTAATTGCACGAATTCATTCCAATTTAGTGCGCTTGGTAACTGGAATAGAAATTCATCCAGCTGCAGTTATTGGGCGCAGATTCTTTATTGATCACGGTATGGGCGTAGTTATTGGCGCGACATCAATTGTTGGTGATGATGTGATGATCTATCACGATGTAACTCTGGGAGCTCGTGGCATTGAAGCTGGCAAGCGCCATCCAACAATTGGAAATAATGTAATTATCGGTGCAGGTGCCCGTGTGCTCGGAAATGTCGTCATCGGTGAGGGATCTCGTATCAGTGCCAACGCAGTCATTACCAAGAATTTAGCCCCAAAAACCGACCTGGATCACGCTGATTTCTTTGTCATTTAAGGGGAGTTAACACAGCCGTAATCTGCCTTTGTGAGAATGCGGCCTGTGAGCACCGAAATCAGCAAGCAAGAAGAGTTCGTTCTTCGCACCCTTGAGGAGCGCAATATTCGCTTTGTACGTTTGTGGTTTACAGATGTATTAGGTTTTCTAAAATCAGTAGCTATAGCACCAGCTGAGTTAGAGAATGCTTTTGCTGAAGGTATTGGCTTTGATGGCTCTGCGATTGAGGGCTTTGCGCGTGTGACTGAGTCAGATATGTTGGCAAAGCCAGACCCTGCAACTTTTTCTATTTTGCCTTGGCGCACAGAATCACCAGGAGCAGCACGCATGTTCTGCGACATTGTGATGCCAGATGGCACTGCATCTCCTGCTGATCCTCGCAATGTGTTGCGACGTACTTTAGAAAAAGCAGCAACCATGGGTTACACCTGTTACACCCACCCAGAAATTGAATTCTTCTTATTTAAGGAAAAGCCAGAGGCTGGTAAGGCACCGATTCCAGTTGATCAAGGTGGATATTTTGATCACACGCCAGCAGTGGTTGGCCATGACTTCCGGCGCCAAGCTATTACATTGCTAGAAGCCATGGGAATCTCAGTTGAATTCTCACATCATGAAGGTGCACCTGGACAGCAGGAAATTGATCTGCGTTATGCAGATGCGTTAAGTACTGCAGATAACATCATGACTTTCCGACACGTAATTAAAGAAGTGGCGATGGATCAAGGCTTCCACGCATCCTTTATGCCAAAGCCGTTTACTGATCATCCAGGAAGTGGAATGCATACCCACGTCTCACTCTTTAAAGGTGAAGAAAATGCTTTCTATGATTCAAGCGCGGAATTAAATCTTTCAAGCGTTGGTCGCTCATTTATTGCAGGTCTTCTCAAGCACGCACCAGAGATCACCGCAATTACTAATCAGTGGGTTAACTCCTATAAGCGCTTACATGGTGGGGGAGAAGCTCCAGCTTTTGTTAACTGGGGCCCAAGTGATCGCGGTGCATTAGTTCGCGTGCCTATGTATAAACCTAAGAAAGAAAACTCAACACGCATTGAATTTAGATCACCAGATACTGCATGTAATCCATA